>JBAQLU010000250.1:0-19095 GCA_049302065.1 Thermodesulfovibrionales bacterium | reverse complement strand
GGGACAGCACCTTTGTGAGCACTTTAATGATCCGGATAACGTGCATGTTTTCATTCTTAGCGTTTAGATACTATACAGACGCAAATTCTGCGTTCAAGAGGTTTTGATGCATATGTGCCTGCCGTCTTTTTATCAGAATGCATTTTGTGGGCTAATTTTTCATACCGTTCAACATCAATAAGTAAAAACAGCATATCACTATTCTGGAAAGATTTTTCCGGGATTGAGGATGTTTTTGGGGTCAAAAACCTTTTTTATTGCCTCCATAATTTCAAGCTCTTTTTTCGACAGTTCCATTCCGATATATCCGGCTTTTGTAAGTCCAACACCATGCTCTCCTGAGATGGTACCCCCAAGCGAAAGGGTATCTTTGAATATCTGCTCAACCAGGCTTAATCCTTTTGTATATTCATCATTATCTGCTTTATCAACCATAATATTCACATGTATATTCCCATCCCCTGCATGGCCGAAATTCACGATCTTTATACCGCTCTCCTCTGAAAGTCTTCTCAGACGTTTCAGCATTTCTGTGACCATATTCCTTGGGACAACAATATCCTCGTTTATCTTCGTAGGCCTTATTTGATAAAGGGCAGGTGATATCGCACGCCTTGAAGCCCAGAGCTGGTTTCTTGCATCTTCATCCTCTGCCTTTTTTATCTCGGCGCCGAGTTGCTGGCAGATATCAACTATTTTTTCTGCTTCCTTGGTTATGGCAGAGGGATGTCCGTCAAGTTCAATAAGGAGGATAGCTTCAGCGTCTTTTGGAAGCCCGACTGGTTTAAATTTTTCGATAGCTGCTATAGCCTCTCTATCCATAAACTCAAGCGTCCTCGGGATTATCTTTGATGATATTATCTTTGCTACCGCATTGCCGGATGCCTCAAGGTTGTTAAAAATGGCAAGCAATGTTACAACCTCTTCAGGGAGGGGAAGGATTTTTAATCTGATCTTTGTAAATACAGATAATGTCCCTTCTGAGCCCACAAGGAGCCTTGTCAGATCATAACCGACAACCCCTTTTGAGGTTTTGACCCCTGTGGTCATTATTTCTCCATTTGGCAGTACAGACTCGATTTCCATGACATAGTCCCTCGTAACGCCATATTTTAAAGCCCTCGGCCCACCTGCATTCTCAGCAACATTGCCGCCAATAGTGCAGAAATTCATGCTCGCAGGATCCGGTGGATAGAATAATCCCTTCCACTCAAGCTCACGCTGGAGTCTTCCGTTTATTACGCCGGGTTCACAGAGGACATTCAAATTCTCAGTATCTATCTCGAGAATTCTTTTCATCTTCTCAAAGCTGATGATTATCGCTCCTTTTGACGGCACTGCCCCTGCAGTCATACCTGTACCTGCGCCCCGGGGGACAACAGATATGCTATTTTCATAGGCATACTTCATCACTTTTACAACGTCTTCTGTAGTATCAGGCCAGACAACCGCTGAAGGGGACATCTCAATGCCCGAGGCATCAAAGCCATAACAGACGAGGTCTTCCGGAGAAGTCGATATTTTCAAATTAGGCAATTTATCTATTATCTTATTCATGGCCAGGCAAAATTATGATTGGTAAATGTTTTTCTGCACTATGTCTGATATTCATTGCATTTTTTTGATTAACCCAAATAATGCAAATTGACGGTAGGCATATGTGCAGCAAAAGCATCCCGACAAATGTCGGGACAGCACCTTTGTGAGCGCTTTAATGATCCGGATAACGTGCATGTTTTCATTCTTAGCGTTTAGATACTATACAGACGCAAATTCTGCGTTCAAGAGGTTTTGATGCATATGTGCCTGCCGTCTTTTTATCCAAATGCATTTTTTTGGTTTAATGTATTTTAGCTAAAATAAAGGGTATATGAAAAGAAGCAGATCCGGGTTATGCTGCTTCAACAAGCTGCATGGAGATGACTTTGGAAGCGCCAGGGTCTTCCATGGTTATTCCATATATATAATCAGCCACATTCATAGTATTTCTGTTATGGGTTACTACAATGAACTGGGTGTCTTTTGAAAAATCTCTAACCATATTTGAAAACTTTTCAGTATTCATTTCATCAAGGGCAGAATCAGCCTCGTCAAGGATACAAAGGGGTGTAGGTTTAATGAGAAAACTCGCAAAAAGCAATGATAGTGCTGTAAGCGTCTTTTCTCCGCCTGAAAGAAGATTTATATTCTGCAGTCTTTTCCCCGGAGGTTGTGCAATAATATCAATCCCTGTTTCAAGGATATTATTCTCATCTGTCATGATAAGTTCAGCCCTTCCGCCATCGAATAATATTGAAAATACTTCTGCGAATTTTATCTTCAGTGCATCGAATGCATCCCTGAGTTTCTTTCTGGTTGTAATGTTTATCTTCATAATGGCCTCTTCCAGTTCTGCAATGGATCTGTTGAGGTCATCCTGCTGATTCTTTAGAAATTCATACCGGGTGCGTAATTCTTCATATTCTTCTAAAGTGCCAAGGTTTACCGGTCCGAGCTCCTCGATTTTTCCCCTGAGCTCTGTGAGCCGGCTTTCATCTTCTTCTGTTAATGGCTCGACTTCTGTTACATCTAATACAAGGCCATAGTTCTGTTGTATGTTTTCGGACAGGCTCTCCATTTTCAGTTTGTGTTCGGCCTTCTGAATATTAAGTTCAGATACCCTTTGAGAAATGGAGTTTATCTGATTTCTGAGAAGCTTAAGATCTTGTTCAGTCGTTAAAAGTTCCTGATTCTCAGAATCTATCACTTCTTTTCTTTCAGAAATCTCTTTTTTATATTCATCAGCCACAGAAACAAGTGACTTTATTTTTTCCTCATTTGCCTCCATCTCGGTTGTTCGCTGCCGGATACGTGTTTGTACTGAGGTTACTTCTTCTGATAAGAAATCTTTTTTCTGACTGTTCTCTTGAATCTCTCTGACAATATTTTCTTTTTCCTTATAGAGTGATTCGAGCCTCTCTTTAAGAGAGGTTATTGCAAGTCTTATATCTGTAACCTCTGAACGGTACTCCTCGATATGTGACCGTTTTTGAGAGATATCTTCCTGGAGAGATGCACCAGACTGTTCTGCCTCTGTCTTCCTGGAGTCAACTGATTGAATCTCGGCCTCCTTTTCAATAAGCAGTTTCTCTATTGATGCCTTCTCATTGGTTATTTGCTCTATTTCCAGGGAAAGATACGCCAGTTTTCTGCTCCTTCTTTCCTTTTCTTCCCTGTAATTTTCAGCTGACATTTTTAAAAGGGAAACCTCTTTATCTTTTTCAACAACAGAGGTCTCAATATATTTCAGATCCGCCTCTTTTGCCTCGACCAGTTGCTGTGTCGAACTTAATTCAGATTGCAGCTGCTCTATCCTCGTCTTGCTATTCTCAATCGTACCTTCAAGCTCCCTTATCTCCCTTTTCCTCCTGAATACGCCTTTTACCTCTCCTGCAATGACAGCGCCTGTCGGTTCAACAACATCTCCATCCGGAGTCACAAAGAATACGCGGTGGCCTGCTGAGGTCAGATGAAGGGCTGTTTTCAGGTCTTTGACGATGAAAATATTCTCAAACAGCGTTTTTACAACCTGAGAAAACTCTTCTTTCGCATGTATAAAATCAATTGCCCTGCCTAAACAACCTTCAGGTATATCTATCTGTACATTACCTGCTGTTGGATTGACAGGTATGAAAGCAGTTCTTCCTAAGCCTTTCTCTTTTAATAATGATATGGCGCTTTCAATGTCATTGAAAGATGGAAGGATAAATGAATTCACTTTTTCAGAAAGTACACTCTCTATAGCCTTTTCATACTCATCATCGATTTCGATCACATCCGAGATTGAGCCTATCAGACTGAAATTTAAATCTCCGGATAAGAACTCTCTTGTTGATTCATCAAATATAACTTCCTTAAGAGACTCTATCCTTGATATATCCGAGGCAAGACCTTCTTTGAGCCGTGTTAGTGTTTCTCTGAAATTCTCGACCCTGCTTTTGTTCGATGATATTTCATTTATTTTTATTCCCTTTTTCTCATTAAGGAGAAAAATATTATTGTTTTTCTCAAGAAGATTTGACTCTATATCTTTTAGTGAGAAATCTATATCTGTCAGCGCCTTCTTTAAGCTCTCTGAATCCCTCACAGAAGATTCTTCCCTGTGTTTAAGACCTTCAAGGGAGGACTGAAGCCTGCTCTGCATATTTCTCAGAGCGCTGAGTTCTTCTGAAATCCTGAAGATTTCCCGCCTTTTCCCTTCGATCATATCCTCTTTTTCACTGAGGTCTTCCTCCAGAGATCTCAGAAAATCCGCTTTATCCTGAAGCAGTTCTTTCTGTCTTTCTGTTTCTGATATGAGGTCTGCCTCAGTAATATCCAGATCGTTCTGTCTGATTAATAAATCCTTATTCTTTTTATTGTATTCTTCATTCTGCTGATAAAGCTTCGTAAGATATTCCCTGGAATTATCTATCTCTGTCCTGGCTACCGCAATATTCTTTTCGAATTCAGCAATCTCCCTCTCTAAATTCTGAAATTTTGTCTGGATTTGTTCCAGCATCTTTTCTTTTTCAAGGAGCTGAATCCGTTTTGTTTCGGTCTCGGTCTCTATAGTTGAAAGCTCAGCCTTCTTCAAAGACTCTTCTTCCTTGAGAATAGTATATTCTGCAATTATCTTTTGATATGACTCTTTCAGGATCTGATAGTCTCTCTTCGCAATTTTTAATTCAATGGAATGCATCTCAGAAGTCAGTTTTTTATATCTTTCAGCCTTCTTTGCCAGCCTATCAAGGAAATTAATCTGTTTTTTTACCTCTGCAATAATATCGTTGATCCTCTGCAGGTTTGACCTTGACGATTCAAGCTTCGAAAGTGCCTCTTTCTTTCTGGCATTGTATTTCATGATACCGGCAACTTCTTCTATTAAGAATCGCCTTTCCAGAGGTTTTGCGTTCAATATCTCTGCGATCCTGTCCTGCTCAAGGATAGAATAACTCTTCACCTCAAGCCCGGTATCAAGAAAAAGGTCTTTTATATCCTTCAATCTGCACTGACTCTTATTCATCATATATTCACTATCTCCAGATCTGTAAAGCCTTCTCGTGACAGATACAGTATCTGATGAGCTCTCTTCGCTATCGCCTGCAGCAGACTGAGATGAGGTATTCAGACCGGACAAAAACATTGTGACTTCAGACATCCCCTTAGGTTTCTTTGTACCTGACCCATTAAAGATAACCTCTTCCATCTTTTCACCCCTAAGGCTCTTTGCACTCTGCTCTCCCAATACCCAACGGAATGCATCCACAATATTGCTCTTACCGCATCCGTTTGGGCCGACAATACAGGTAATGCCAGGATGAAGGTCAAATATGGTCCTCTCGGCAAAAGACTTGAATCCAATTAATTCTATTTTATCTACACGCATTGCTTAGATAATATACCTTATAGCAGGGTTGCTGACAAGAGGTATTTTGTATTAGAGTTAGATAAAAGAAGATACCATTCAGATATTAAAATATTACCTGTTTATCTCTTAACCGAAAAATGCAATTCTGAACATAATATGGCAGGTATGTATGCAGAAAAAGCTTTACGTCGCCACCTTTGTGAGACATCTGCAAACAATGAAACCTTTGTATTGTTATGTATAATAAACATATACTTTTAAAAGCCAGATTGCGATTTGTAAAGGTTTTTCTGTATGCATTCCTGCCATCAACTGCATTTTTGAGTTAATAGATATCAAGAGAATACCATATTGTTCCACGTGGAACAAAATCCCAGGAAACATGCAATG
This sequence comes from Thermodesulfovibrionales bacterium, assembly GCA_049302065.1. Taxonomy (GTDB): domain Bacteria; phylum Nitrospirota; class Thermodesulfovibrionia; order Thermodesulfovibrionales; family SM23-35; genus VGWX01. Next base: position 13,316 of record JBAQLU010000250.1, on the reverse strand, counting down.
TTGATGTTATATAAGATATTCTTTATTATAAGGAGTGGCTTAATATTAAGAAAAGCATGGGGTTATATTTATGGAAGATAGAGAAAAGCTTATAAGAGAAAAATTAAAAGAAGAGGAATTTATTGATATGATGCAGCTACGAGGTATAAATCAGATGGTATGGGAAATGCTCATAAAAGAAAAAGGCTTTAATCCGGAAGAAATAGAAATAAATCCTGAATTCAGGCTTCAATTAAGTAATTGTGAGGCAAATGTAAGTGTAGATTTTATAATCAACCTTTCATCTGTGAGTTTCATGGTGATAAGAAGTGTCTCAACAGCTATTGAATCCTGGGAAAGATATATAGTTGCATTCGCAAGGGCAGTTAAGGATTATCAAATCCCTTATGCTGTGGTTACCGATGGAGAGAACTTTAGGATATATGATGTGATCTCAGGTTCTCTTCTAAGCGAATCTATACAAGGGCTGTTTAACCGGCAAGAGGCATTAAATCTTATGAAGGACTTCCAAAAAATCCCCTGTCCTGCAAACAGACAGGAAAAAGAGAAAAGGATAGTTTATGCCTTTGAAGGGATCAAATGTCCGACAGTTAAGGAGTAAATTATATATTTACCTTATTTATCAATATGTTATGGCACAGGCATCATTCAGACGCAAGATCTGCCTCAATATCCAGCACAATCTGAATCTCTTTGCCAACCATAAAACTACTGTTCTTTAACTCAACATTCCACATTATTCCATAGTCTTCACGATTAATTTTAGCCGTTGCAGCAAAGCCCATGCTTGTCTCGCCATAAGGGCTGTGCTCAGGACCTGAATATGCCACATCAATGGCAATCTGTTTTGTAATACCGTGAATAGTCAAATCTCCGGATACTTTAAGGCGATTCTTTTCAGTCATTTCTGTTTTCGTGCTTTTAAAGGTCATATCGGGATATTTTTCAACATCAAAAAAATCCGGACTGCGGAGGTGATCGTCACGCTTTTGAATCCCGGTATAGATACCGGAAACATCTATCGACGTTTCGACAGACGAATTAGGGATGTCAGTGTGATCAAAGTGAATTACACCTTTGATTTTGTTAAACTGTCCATGCACATTGGCAACCATCATGTGACGCACGACAAAGGCAGCAACTGAATGATCCGGATCGATTACCCATTTAGACATAATATCTTGCCTCCACTTCTTTTAAAGTGTGCTATTCTTTGAGTATAGCATCGTATAAGCAAAATGCAATGGTCCGCCCATTATCCATTAAAGTTCAGTTGCATGTTGTTTCCCATTCTATCAGAGCCTTGCAAACAGGACATCTGACTATTATAGCCGGTATGCCATAGTTGTCTTTATTTATATCAACTACATTGCGTGATAACTTGTCGATACCCAGAGTAATATTGCAATTGCCGCATATTTGCTTATCGACGACTATTGGAAAAGTAATCATCATTCCTATCATCGCTTTATCTCCTTTGTCCCGAAAAATGCAATTGACAGTAGGCATATGTGCAGCAAAAGCATCCCGACAAATGTCGGGACAGCACCTTTGTGAGCGCTTTAATGACCCGGATAACGTGCACGTTTTCATTCTTAGCGTTTAGATACTATACAAACGCAAATTCTGCGTTCAAGAGGTTTTGATGCATATGTGCCTACTGTCTTTTTATCCAAATGCATTTTGGGGGTTAATAATTTTTATATTTTTATATTTATTATATTTTAAAACTATTTGGCATAAAATGAAATACTTTTATTATCTTTCCGGAAAAAAGGATAAGAGACAATGAGAATAGCTTATGCCTTCCCAGGAACAAAGGAAGTCTTTAGCCATATTGATTTGAAAAATATGGTGAGCCGTGCAGGATTCGAACCTGCGACCCGCTGATTAAGAGTTTTAAAAAGAAGAAAATCCTCCGGAAGCTTACCAGTTAAGGCTTTTCTAACCTTTTGATTTTTAAATAAAGTCGGTTTGGGAACGTTCGTCAGTGTTTAGCTTAGTTTACCAAAATTGCTAACTGATGGCAACTATTTGGCAACCGGAAAAAGGAGGTTAATAATGGCGGTTCAATTTAAGCAGTTTAGAAACAAGGTAACAGGTCAAGTCTGTCACCTGCCTGCTGGCCGATATGGGAATTTTTTAAATTCGGTCAAGAAGCTCGTAAATTTTGTACGTTACAACATGGAAAGGTATTACGTCGTCCATCTCATTCTGACGGTCGCTGAAAATACCGGTGAGGTCGGCAATGAGAATCTGCACCGTGTGATGACCTTTATAGGAAACCGGCTAAAGCGTAAGGAAGTGGTGTTTAAATATATCGCGGTTAAAGAGCGTCAAGAGCGTGGAGCGATTCACTATCATGTCCTCTGCCTTTATAATAAGCCCTTCGTGTTCCCTGCGTCTGAAGAAATTGCAAAGTCTTGGGGGTTGGGTTTTGTGAAGATAAGAGCTCCCAGGCTTCGTGTGGGGCTGAATAAGATAGTTAGTTATATCGGGAAGTACATCGGTAAGGGGTACGAGTATGAGGCTCTCAATTTCAAGAAATCTTTTACAGCAAGCCAGATAAAACAGATATATAAACTTACTCCTAAAAGGCTTTCATTCGTAATATCTAAATATGGCAAAGAAAAAGCAGATGCTCTGAAGTGTACTTATCGCAAGGTTTATGAAATGTTTGACAATGGATTCCGTGTAGTAAAGCGTCTTGTTGAGGAATTTCCGTCAGAGTGGTCATATGAAGGGGTGTTTAATGAACCATTTTAAATGTCCTTATAACCCTTTTACATGTGGCTATTCAGTATTCTTGGAGGAGATTGAGTCTTATGACGGGAAAATAAAAAGATGGGTTGAGTGTGGAGATTCTCAATACATTGAAGAGCCTGTTACCAAAAAAATGAGATGGTCGGAGTGTGAGGAATTTAGGCTGGTCGTAGACGGTGTTGATATTGTAATCAAAAAAGGTGATTTGTGCGTCAACAGTCCTGCTGATTGGTGGGAAAAATATAACGAGTTAAAAAAATAACGAGTGCACCTACCCGCAATATAAGTGCGTAGAAACACAGTGAGAAACAGCGGGGCATGAAATAAGATATATTAATAAATCTATCAGAAGAATTAATTTGACTATTTCTCCGTAAGTAATTAAGCTTATTTAAATACATTTACATACGTATGGAGGGCGGATGGGCAGATTCAATGTCACTATATCTATAGATCCAGTTATCAAAGAAAGACTTTCTGCAGTAAGTAAAAAATCAGATATTCCAATGTCGAGAATCATTGAGCAACTTCTTAAGGAAAATTTGCCTAAGTTAGAAGATAAACATATGATTCATCCAAAGTTGAAGCTATGACAGGAGGTAAAGAATAAGTGAGCACAAGAGATGCTAAAGAAAAATTGTGTCTGGCCTTAGATGTTGATAGCCTGAGCGAAGCGAAGAAGATTGTTAAAAGTCTAAAAGATTACGTCGGTATATTCAAAATCGGATTTCAACTTTTTACCAAGGAAGGCCCCAAGGCCGTAGAAGCAATAAAGAATATCGGCGGCAAAGTGTTTCTTGACCTTAAGTTTCATGATATACCGAATACCGTCGCTGGCGCAGCGAAGATGGCCACACGCTTAGGAGTCTATATGTTTAATGTCCATGCTGCTGGTGGCAGTGAAATGATGCGGGCGGCTGTTGAGGCAGTAAAGGAAGAATCTCAGAAGAGCTCTGTGTCAGAGCCGATTGTTCTCGCGGTTACTGTATTGACCAGCATAAACGACGAAATCCTTTCAAAGGAGCTCCGCGTCAACTATGACGTTCGAGATCAAGTCGTTCATCTGGCGAAGCTTACGCAGTCGTCTAAAGTCCACGGGGTAGTTGCCTCGCCGAAAGAAATAACACATATACGGAAAAGATGCGGCGACGACTTTATTATTCTCACTCCCGGGATAAGGCCCTCATGGTCAGCTGGCAAGGATGATCAAAAGAGAATAACGACACCAGGAGATGCTATAAGACTTGGAGCAAACTACATCGTTGTTGGCCGTCCTATTCTTAAAGCTGAGAGACCAGTGGAGGCAGCGAAAAATATAGTGCAAGAAATAGCCCAATCGGATAACCCAAGCTTCTTTGGGAAACATAAATAGTGCAAGAAATAGCCCAATCGGATAACCCAAGCTTCCTTGGGAAACATAAGTGGGAAATCCTTTTCGCTTTTATTTTTTTTGCGATTGGGTACGTGTTTCCCCCAGAATATGTAAGATCAGTTATTTCTGACCTGCTAAACAAAATCCCATCATTTACGACATTACAGTCAGAAAGCTTTATCAAACAGCATGGATGGGAAATCATTTTTGCTTTTATTTTTGCCGTTTTTGCTACGGCAGCCTTAGAAATAGTCATCAAAACAATTAAGCGGTACAGCACCCCAAAAAGTCCGTTGCTGCCGCGAGATGAAGCAAGAATGCCCGTAGCCATTCGCCCAAGCGAAACACAACAACCCCCTGCATCTCCAAGCTTAATTAAGGAACCGTTGTCGGAGAAGCAAATTGAAGATGCCGTTAGGGTTAATATCAAAAAGGTTTCAAAAAAATATATTGTCCGTGCAATTAAGGAAAATGAAGCCCTATATAAATGCCTCGGAATCCATTTCACAAGCTGTTCACGCAATTATCATCTCGGCCGCATGTTCTATTTATTGCCCGTTTTGAAAGATTCAAGTTTTTCATTGTTAAGCGAATCTATTGCTTCTGGAATTGATTTCAGTGATGTCAGATATGTTTTATATAATAAAAAAATAGGGGGCCAGTCATCGGACGCCAATCAACTATTTGCAACGCGCTTTATGGAGAGAATTGCTGTTAAGATTGAGGCTGACGCTGAGCCGAGCATCAAAACACAGGGCATAACCTATGATGAAGAAAAGAGAACAGTCATACCAGAACTAATAGATCCAGACGCGCTAAGAGGGAAGAAAGTCATTGTCCTCGAATCCCTGCTGATTTTTCCTGATGTCCTCACAGATACAATAGCGGGCATTCAAAGTTTAGGGGCCACGATTAAGAAAGTCATCGTTTTGTGTGACGGCTCATATGATGGCTCTAATTCCCGAATTAACCTCAGTCCTTGTAAAATAGATCAACGCGATGTTACAATCGGTAGTTTTATCAACTTAAGAATGTCCCTTGCGTATCAGTGCGAATGTCCATCAGATGCTGAGTTGCAGATTTTGAAATATGATGATTACTAAATATGTTATCTTAAAAAAAGGAGGTTTCTATGTCTAAGTCCTACATTGAGAGGGTCAAAGAGATTGTTACAATTGGCAAGCTTAACCAGTTGTCGGAGTCTGATATCTGGCAAATGCTCGATGTTGCCAAGCCGGTTATCTTTGATGGCCATTTTGAGTTGCTTTCTCACTTACATTCAGATAAATTTTTCCGGTTTGCAGCCCTCAGTCAATACCCGTTTTTTATTTCCAAGATCAGCCAGGATATGATAGCATGGTTGCGGTCGAATCGCCAATCTGCACCACATATTGATGTCGTCCTTGGGCCATCTTCGCAGGGGATGTTCTTCGCTTTTGATATCGCATCAAAGCTTAATACCCGCGTTGCATACACACCAATCGATAAACTAACCGGTAAACCGCAAAGGGTACTTATTGAAGGTTTCAGCATTCCCGAGGGTGCGCAGGTTCTGGTCGTTAATGACATGACAACTACTGGAAGTGGTCTCAATACCCTTGTTAATTTGGTTGAGGAGGATAACGGGGCTAAAGTTGTCGGGATCTGTATTTTCGCAAACCGTGGCCAACATGCGGATAAGGTTAAGGCGCTACGTAATAAAATCAAGCTATTCCGTTCAATCATTGATCTGGACATGCCAGCTTGGCCAAAGCAGGCTGAGGAAAATGGGCCTGTTACGTGTCCTCTCTGCATTGATAAAATTGAACTGATTCACAGTAAGGAAATTAATTTACTACCTATTTATTCTAAAGAGAACGAGTTCGATCTCTATTTACGGAAACGTGCAACTAAGGCAGCATAGCTCGACAGCGATATTTCTATTATCAAGAGCTTGATATTTGGGGGTGCTAAGCACAATACGCCACATTCTCCACCGCCCTTTCCTCACCCCTGCACATTCTCCCCGTTATTCTCCAACAAAATACACTCCTCTCCTTCCCGTCGGCCTTGCACCGAAGGAAAAGAAGTATATGAGGTCGCGACCATATTGTGAAGAGGTTCTTTCTATCTTAAAGGTGTGTGACATACCATAAAGACAAAACCCGGCGCTTATGAGTGAGCTCTGGCGCGAACGAATAGGCGCTAACAGGCTTGGAATTGGTGGGAACAGCCTTGAAACATAATAGTGGCGTATCTTTTCCTTAGAGGGGAAATCCGTTTGACCCCATCAAGCGTCTAAATGGCAAAGGACGCTAAACGTGGCCAATGCAAGACCCACAGGCGATTGGTATAGACAACGTAAACGATTAAAGAGCAGGCCACGCCGGAAAGCGATGACCCGATTCTCGAAACAGGATCACAGCCTCTATGGCTGTGATCCTGTTTTTTAGATGGCCAGATATAATCAAAACCCCGATGGTAGCTGTTTGCCTTCAGAGGTGACATAACCTGTGGACTGGTCTAAGAAAAGGGCTTAAAAACAATTCTACGAAGCCGGTAAGGGCTTTGGTTAGGGGAAGGAGCGTTCGGCGGGTTTCCCCCGCGATAGCGGGGGGTCCCGCTGAACGCTCCCTGATAACTTGATATAATATGGTCATAACTGCAACAGGTGATATAAAAAAATACTTGACAAATTACTTAACATATGTTTTAATTTAGTTATGCTTAAGAAAATCATAACTAAACTGAATGTCAGACAGGAGAAAAAGCAGTGGGGGAAGGGAACAATTGTTTTAAATTCTATGAAAGAATTTGACAAAATATTTGATCAATTTAAAGGGCAAATGCTTTCTCCCGGTGGGGCTGCTGGTAAACTTGGGGTTTCGCGTGCTTATATACATCAACTGGAAAGGGAGGGAAAGATCAGAGCATACAGGATATGGCATGAGGATATAGGCTGGGATGACTTGCCTCTGCGGTGGAAACCTTTCATTGCTACAAAAGACGTATATATTTATATTCCTGAAGAGGACATTGAGAAGGTTAGAAAAGAGATGATAAAAAAGGCAGAGGAAAAGATAAAAAAACTTAAGAGAAAATGATGTCTGAAAAATATTATACATATGAGGACTTAGCTGAGAGATGGCAAGTTGCGGTCAATACCCTGCGTCAATGGGTAATGGCCGGGGTTTTAGTACCTTCCATGCGCTTAGGTCGTCTTGTGCGATTCTCAGAGTCTTATATTCTTGAGATAGAATCCAAGGGCGGGTTAAATCATGCCTCTTAAAAAGTGGTGCCAGAATCTTAAACGTTTTGTTTTTTATCCACGTGTAAGGGATGAAAACAACATAAGACGTATAGCTGGCCCTGCTCACACATCAAGAAAACTTGTTAAGGAATATGAAGACAAAAAGAAAAGGGAAATAGCAGAACGTAAAATGTTCCCTGAAAGGTTCTTCCAGCGGGTCTTGTTCAAAGACTTTGTTCCTGAATATCTGCAGAAGCACGCCTTAAAGAAAAGATCGTACCGGGATTATGTGAGTATTTGTAAGAAACTACTCGATTTCTTTGGGGAGTATTACGTTGATCAAATTACCATGTACCTTGTTGAGACTTTCCGGAGTACGCGATTCAGTAAGGTTGGCTCATATATGCTAAATAGAGAGATCACTATACTCAAGGGGATATGTACTAAAGCCATTGAATGGGGATTTCTTCTTAGGAATCCGGTGAAGGGCATAAAACTGGAAAAGGAAAAACCACGTTTGAGGTTCTTAACAGAAGTAGAGATGGAGAGGCTCATAGATGCGTGCGGCAAAGAGCGTAAAGCCCCTTATTTGCGTTCTATGGTGATAATAGACCTGTTCACTGGCCTGAGGAAAGAGGAGCTTCTAAATCTTAGATGGAGGGCTGTAGATTTAGAAAAAAATGTCCTGTTAGTAGAAGACGGTAAGGGTGGAGATCATAGGGTGGTGCCAATAAACGAGACTGCTAAGGCTGAATTCATAAGGCTTAGAGAGAAAACAAATGGTGATTATGTGTTTCATGATAGATACGGTAGGCGTTTTAAGGATATTAAGACCGCTTTTCATTCGGCTATAGAAAGAGCAGGATTAGAGGATGTCAGACCCCATGATATTAGGCGAACATTCGGAACTATGTGTGCTTGGGTCAATGTTCCACCGAAGACATTGCAGAAGTGGCTTGGGCATAAATCAATAGAGACAACTATGAAGTATTATGTGATGTCTCCTGATGTGTATGAGGCAGAGGCAATAAAGAGGTTAGATGGCAACTATAGGGCAACTGGTGAATTGGTGGGTCAAGGGGTAAGCTCGCAACCCCTTGAAAAATATGGTGAGCCGTGCAGGATTCGAACCTGCGACCCGCTGATTAAGAGTCAGCTGCTCTACCAACTGAGCTAACGGCCCACTTACTTTAAGAGCGCGCCTGAGAGGATTCGAACCTCCGACCCTCGGCTCCGGAGGCCGATGCTCTAATCCACTGAGCTACAGGCGCACATATGAAAGGTAAAAGTTCAAAGTTATAAGTTAAGAGTTAAGATGAATAGGAAAAATAGATTTAACCTTTCAATTCTTGAACTTTCAACTCCAATTCTGCAAAGCAAAATTGTTTGGGGTGAGTGAGGGGACTTGAACCCCCAACACCTGGAGCCACAGTCCAGTGCTCTAACCATTGAACTACACTCACCATTTAACAACATCCGGCAAACAGTTTAACACTACGAATAAAACAATAAAATTTGATTAAAAATATATTGCTTTATTCCTTAACTATATACTATTCACTATCAACTATTCACTGCAAATTTAACAAAACGAAATTTGCTTGGCGCGCCTGAAGGGATTCGAACCCCTGACCCACTGCTTAGAAGGCAGTTGCTCTATCCTACTGAGCTACAGGCGCAGATTAAAAATAAAAATATAATTTTCTGAATTTATAAAAACAAGTTTAAATAAAAATTATATGAGTTTAGAAGAAATTATGTCAAGGATAGCGGGAAGATCATTGAACCTGTCTATGATATAATCAGCATTCATGAGATATTCTTTCTCTCTATAACCATATGTAACAGCAATTGTTTTTATTCCTGCCGTTCTACCGGCTTCTATATCATAGTTACTGTCACCAACTATGATGGTTTCCTGAGGTCCTACTTTAAATTTTTCAATCACATGCAGGATCGGAATGGCAGAAGGCTTCTTCTCTGAGGTGGTGTCGCTCCCAACTACCATATTAAAAAAATCAAGGAGGTTTAGTTTATTCAGAATTTTGACAGAGAGATATTCCCTTTTATTCGATATTACCGCCTTTTTATAACCATCGAGCTGCTCCAGAGTTTCCCTGACATACGGATAAACTGTGGAATAGTCTATTAGGTGCTCTGAGTAGTAATCAAGAAACTTTTTTATGACCGCATCCCTTTCCTGGGATCTCTCATGTCCGAGTATTTTCTCAATGAGCCTTGTGATCCCTTCTCCGATCATTTTTATCGTATCTTCTACTGACAGGCTTTTAAACCCTTGCGAACTTAAGGCATAATTCAGGGCATTGGTGATATCCCTGCCCGTATCAATAAGGGTTCCATCAAGGTCAAAGATGAGAAGTTTAACCGGCATGAAAAATTATATCACAGACATCCTGCTTCCGCGCATATATCAGCGAGATTTACAAACCTTTAATCTTGATGGTATGTTTAAAATAAAAGAAAGGAGTACATCATGAAATATGTATTTATAAAGGTCTTCTTGATTATCATCATGCTGACTTTGTTTATTGGAAGTCCTGATGTAACTACATCCTTATCTTTTGCCTTTGAAAAACCCTTAAGGACAGAAAGTGCAGAAGTGTCTGCAATGAATGGGTCCTTAACGCTGATACTGTATGGAGCAAGATTTTTAGACGATATAGAGACTATTGTTATATTTGATATTGAGGGAGACCAGTATCATTTCGAGCCATTTGCACCGGATTTTGATTATAAGATTAAGAGAGGAGTTCAGGCAAAGGAAGCGCTTGCTGAAGCACAGAAGTTTGTCAGTTTCCACAATGCCTTCTGGCGTTCCCAGTTGAGCAGGATTCTTGATCCCAATGGAAATATTATCGGATACGAACTAAGGCCTCTCTATAACAACTTGGTTTATGGTACAAGCGATGTGATGGACGTATATTACTGGCTTAAGGAAGGTGGCAAAATAAAAGTTACCATCAGGCTTGTGCCTGAAATTGAAAGGGCAATAAGGTTTCCGGGTGGTGATGGTTCGGGTGGCGGCGGCGGTGGCAGTTAAATCTCTCGAAGAAAAAATACTAAAGGGTTCTTCTCTTTCAAGGGAGGAGGCCCTGTCACTTGCTGAAATCACAGGGCCTGATATCTTCGATCTCTTTGCATCTGCAAACAAAATAAGACAGCATTTTAAGGGAAATATTGTAGGCCTTTGCTCTATCGCCAATGCAAAATCCGGGGCCTGCCCTGAAGACTGCTCTTTCTGCGCCCAGTCATCAAGAAGTAAGGCAGAGATAGAAGTTTATCCATTACTCAGCAAAGAAATCGTCATCCAAAAGGCAATGGAGGTGAAAGATTCTGCTATCAAAAGGTTCTCCATTGTGACAAGCGGGAGAAAGGTTTCCCGAAAGAATTTAACTGAAATTGCAGAGATGATTTCAGAGATCAGCAAACTCGGGCTCCTTCCATGCGCAAGCCTCGGTCTGTTGAACGCAGAGGAACTTTTAATGTTGAAATCTGCCGGCCTTGACCGCTACCATCACAACCTTGAAACCTCCAAAGGGTTTTTTCCACGGATATGTTCAACACATACGTTTTCAGATAAAATCAGGACTATTGAAGCAGCTAAGTCTGCTGGGCTTTCAGTATGTTCCGGAGGAATATTTGGAATGGGTGAAACCTGGCAGGACAGAATTGATATGGCATTTTCATTGAAAGAACTTGATATTGATTCTGTACCGATAAATTTCCTGATTCCGGTTAAAGGTACACCACTCGCACATAGAAAGCGCTTGCATCCTTTTGATGCCTTGAAGATTGTCAGTCTTTATCGCTTTATCTTTCCCCGGAAAGAAATCAGGATCTGCGGGGGAAGAATTCAGATACTCGGTGAATTTAACTCTATGTTATTTCTTGCGGGCGCTGATGGCATGATCAGCGGTAACTATCTCACCACTCAGGGCAGAAACCCGGAAGATGACCTCAGACTGATACAGACATACGGCTTTACTACTTAACCCACTTTATTCATAAATTGCTATGCTGTCTAAAGGTTCTTTGATTCAGACAGTATGTGCTTTAAAAATGCCTCATATAAACGGGGCTGGGTTCTTTTCTTGTGGGTCACAATATAAAACCGGCGCTTCATTTCAACATCAGTGAGTTTAATTTCGTCAAGTATCTTGTGTTGCAGTTCATCAGCCACAGCAAATTTTGAGAGTATAGAGACCCCAAGTCCGGCTTTAACAGCCTGTTTTACTGCATCGGTAGAGCCAAAGATGCCGGTAACCTTAAGGCTGTCAATTGATATGCCTTTGCTCTCTAAGAATTTTTCAGTCTCCCTTCGGGTACCCGAACCTTCCTCACGTAGAATCATCGGCAGCTTGACTAATTCCTTTAAAGTCATTCTATTATTCCGCGACCTGGAAGGATAGGATACAACGATGAGCTCATCCTCAACAAAAGGCATATAGTTTATCTGTTCATTTCCGAGCTTTGCCCCGACAATTCCCAGAAGCAATTCATGCTTGGAAACGCTTTCAATGACGCCTCTGGAATCAGATATCAGGATCTGGAACGTAGTTAAGGGATATCTTTTCTGAAATTCCTTCATAATGCGGGGCATTAAGTATACGCCCGGAATTGTGCTTGCTCCAACAATCAGCTTGCCTGTCAGGTCTTTTCTTATTTCCCCTATTGCCTCTTTAATGGCACTTGCTTTTTCAATCAGTTCTATTGAATGGTTGAATAATATCTCTGCCTCTCTTGTTGGAATGATGGTTCTGCCTAATCTATCGAATAAATTACAGCCAAACTCATCTTCAAGCGCTTTAATGTGATTACTAATAGTGGGTTGAGTCAGGTGAAGTTCTTGAGATGCCTTTGAAAAGCTTTTATTCCTAAAAACCGAGGTAAAAACCCTGAGCTGATGTATATCCATTGAAAAAATTGTAACATACTTATGCACTTTTATCCCATATTGTCTCTTGTTTGTTGCACAGCTTTATAGTGATTATTTATTGCCATTTTTACGCATAACGCTGACAAATATCATCACTCAACCTGTACCAATCATGCTTATAGTTCATTTTTCCATTTAATATACAAAGGTTATAAAGAAAGTATATATTGGCATAGAATATGCTTCTAAGTAATTGAAAAGGCGGTGATAACTAAAATGAAATCCAATAAATGCAAGCACAATGTAAAAATGAAACATTTCAGAAAGAGGGGATTTGCGTCATATGTAAAATAGGCATTACCCCAATATATACGGAGTTGGTTGACTTTCTGAAACAGGATGGCAAATGGGATTCCCGGATACAAAAAACAGCAGAGAGCAGATAGAGGATAAAAGAAAAGATCTTTGTAAAGATTTTTCTTTTATGGTAGTAGAATATGCTCTGCATCCTGATACAACGTATGAAATTTTCCTGGGTTTTACTGATAGCTGCAGTGGTTCTGCCTGGTGTCTTTATACACCGAAGCTCCTGAAACAAGGGCAAGAGATAATCTTTAGGATTAATTTTCCTGCCGTTTCACAAAAAGCAGTGGTTTGCTGGGTTGAAAAATATGACAGCGTCTATTACAAGGTCGGCTTAGACTCTATACAATAATCAACATGCTTTCCTATTAATAGATAAAGAATTACATACTGATAAGCAAACAATTACATATCTGCAAAAAATCAACTCATCTCATTTGAATGTAAATGATAAATTATTAATTCTACCATAGCAAAAATACCCCGGTAATTCTAATATTATCATTATAAATCAATAGTTCCGTGGAAAAACCCTTTTCCATCAACATCACAGATTTGGAAAGCTGCTAAGTACATATATTCTTAAATACACTAACGTATTATATGCTTGATATTCTCTATCTTTTATGGCATGATGATAACAAGGGAGGTTATCCATGCCAAAAAATAGTCCATATAATATCATTTTAACT
>JBAQLU010000249.1:0-92875 GCA_049302065.1 Thermodesulfovibrionales bacterium | reverse complement strand
TTTCAGTATAGAATTGCTCTGTCTTTCCTGGAGGATCAGTATAACTATCAACAATCTTGTAATCTATCGTTGACAGTCCCGTGGTAGCAAGATACCCTATCCAGCTTACTTGAATTGGTGCTGGCTTACGGGCAAATACTAATATTCGATTATGCGCTGTGTGTCCTGCTAAATCTACAAGTATATCAATTTCATCTTTTCTTATTAGTTCAGTAACCTGTTCATCAGACATCCCCACAATGTTGTGCCATTGATCAGCATGATCTTGAATACGTTTTGTTACTTCATCATGCTTTAAACTATTTGAATAACAAAATACTTCAAAGTATTCACTGTTGTGTGCGATTATCACCGGTTCAAAAAAATATGCAACTGGATGTCTTCTAAAATCATGTGAAACATAACCAATCCTCAGCCTCCGATTTGGTTCACGTTCATTAGTATGAGGAGAAATAGCAGAAGATAAAGGTTCTGCAAATTTCTTTGCAAATAACAGGTGTTCAGAAAAAATAGTTTGAGGGTTATGGCGTGAATTATAGTTCATATTAAAAAGAAGGTTACTGTAAGCAATAGAATAATCAGGTTTTATTTGCAAAGCTCGTCTAAAGTATATTTCAGCTTCATTCAATTGTCCTCTATATAGCAAAACATTTCCCAAATTATTATATGCACCAGCATAATCTGGATTAATATCTATTGCTTTTTGATAATAGGACACAGCTTCATCGAACTGTCCTCTATCAGCAAGGATATTACCAAGATTATTTTGTACTTCAGCGAGGTCAGGATTAATCTGCAATGCTCTTTGAAAATTAATTATAGCTTCATCAAGCTGTCCTTTTTCTTTTAAAGTAACTCCAAGATTATTATATGCCCCTGTAAAATCTGGTTTAAGGTCAATTGCTTTTTGAAAACAAGTAATAGCTTCATCAAGTTGTCCTTTATTCTGTAAAAGAGTCCCGAGGTTATAATATGCATCTGCAAAATCTGGTTTTTTCTGTATGGCCTTTTGATAACACATGATTGCTTCTTCAGGTTCGTCTTTTTTCAAAAAAGCTGCGCCGAGATTAATGTGTGCTTCAGCAAGATCAGGATCGAGATCAAGTGCTTTCTGATAGTTCACTATCGCATCATCAATATTACCTTTATTCTTTAGGGAAAGGCCGAGGTTATTATAGATATTCGCATATTTTGGATTAATTCGTATGGCTTCTTGGAGATATGTTATAGACTCTTCGAGATGGCCTTTGGTCCTCAGCAGAATTCCAATATTGTTGTATGCCTCTACCAATCCGGGGGCAATTTGTAGGGCTTTTTGATAATTCAGAATAGCCTCATCAGTTTTTCCAACATTCTGATAGGCAAATCCGAGACTATAATATGCTTCCGGAAAATGCGGTTTTAAAGTTATAGCCTTTCTGAAATAATCAATTGCCTCGGAAAGCAGACCCTTCGCCTGAAGGACAAGCCCAAGGTTATTGAATGCATCTGCATTTGATGGTGTGATCTCGATTTCTTTCTTGATATATCTGATTGCATCATCATAATCCCCAAGCTGATAGCATATCCCTCCAAGAAAATGAAGCACATCGATATTGTTTGGTTTTACTTTCAATATCTTTTTACAGATATTGCCTGCCTGGTTGAGATCACCAGCCTGATAGTATTGATAAGCTAATTGAAAGGCTTTATTGATGTTCATTGATTACCAATAGAAATATACAATATTTTAGCAAATTTAGTTTCTGTGGACTACAGCTTGCTATATTGTAGTTTGTAATGATATCGATATATCTTCCAGGCAAGGATTGTTTATCCGGTAAATGCATTTACTATAAGCATACCTATGGAGTAAAGCCTATCAAGGCATTTGCTGATTTATCGATATGAAAGCTAATACTGATGCTGTTTTTTAGTGCACCTCCTGCAATTTTGGAAAATAAGGGGACGTTCTTGATTAATTAAACTTGTTATTTTTTCTTTTCAGTATGTTAAATATTGCTGATGTTGTTACTCCTAGCCCTTTTCAATTTTTAAAAGTATAACCTTATATGTTTAATTAGTTAAAAACGTCCCCTTCATTTCGTCTTCTGCCGTCAGGGCATCGCGAATGAATATTGTGGATGCATTAAGGGCAAGCTAAGCAAGTCGGATATGCTTTTAACTCATGATTGATGCTATTTATTTTCTTCCAGCAACAGCTCGATTTGCTCTATCAGAGGTTCTATCTCTGATCCTGTGCCTATCCAGTGAACCTGACCCTTCTGATTAATTATAATGGTTGTGGGCCAGACACGAATGCCATATGCTGAAGATATTTCTGTTTGAAGATCCAGTACTATGGGAAACGGCAATGAGTGTCGTCGTTTAAAATGCTGCACTATAGAAGGGTGTTCTCCGATATTAACAGCGAATAATTTAAATTTGTCGTGATATGTATGAAGGAGGTTCTTTGCCTGTTGCAACTCAATTTTGCAGGCATTGCACCAGGTCTTCCAGAATACCAGTACAATAACTTTTCCTTTATAATCAGAAATGCGCATTTCATGTCCGTCCAATGTCTTGACCGGCAGGTCAGGGGGGGTGTCCCCTTTCTGAATTGCCGGGAGGCCACTTTGCAGTCCCGGGGTAGTGCAGCTGATCAGAATACATAAAGAGAACAGCAAAATATATGTATGTGTATTTTTCATCCTGACACTACTATATTACGGGATAGCAATCCTTTTTTCATCAGGCAAGAACTGCTATAATCGAATAGCTTTGGTAATTACATGAAACTGTCACCCAAAGCTATGGAATAATCCGGGGAGATATATTTTTGTGAACAGTTTCAAGCAATCTTTAAACTGAGCATATTATGAAAAAAACGATGAAACGAATTTCCGGGCTGTCTGTCATTTTTCTGCTTCTCATAACTTCCTGTGCCTCAACATTGACCGATGTCTGGAAATCTGATAGCTATCAGGAAAGAACATTCAAAAAGGTCTTTGTTATGTCAGCGCTGCAGGAACCTGTTATGATAAAACTTTTTGAAGATGAGTTCGTAAGTCAACTGGCATCACATGAGATAGATTCTGTGGCAAGTTACACATTTTTTCAAACACACGGCATATTCGAAAAAGAGTATATCACATCAGAGATCAAGGCACAGGATGCAGATACTTTACTGATTATGAGATTGATTAAGGTTGATAAGAAAGTAATAGATGCCATTCCCCAAAAATTTGTTATACCGGTTTGGTATTATGACTGGTACCAGTATTACATCAGAAATGCCGGATATATACAGATACCAAAATATAATGAAGAGAATTATCTTATTATCATGGAGACAGCCTTGTATGACACAGGAAGTGAACAGCTTATCTGGTTTGCCCGATCCGAGATTCTCACGGTAATGTGTGGCTGTCAGGCTTTAAAAGCATATGTCAAAGTCATGACAGACAAATTATCGTCTGACAGATCCATAAAAATAAAAGCCGGAAACTATTAGTCATCGTCTGTCCATTCGATTGAAATGTCCACATAGGAATTAATGCCGCTCAAGATTTTTGTCTTCGTTTCGTACTTCCTGTAATCTTCAAAAGTTAAATTTATAAAAACATGATATACTTCTATGTGTTGTTGAGAAAAATGGCATGCGTAGTATGGGGCGAATGTCACACAGCTTTCCTAAGAGTTCTGAGAGGCAAAACTCCTTCCTTGTTTTTGTATAAATTAGTAATTATGTGTGTTTCTCAGAGTAATTAATAACACCCGGTTTTGAATTTAATTAATTTGTCCTATAATATGAATACATCTACAGGTTTATTAATCCTCCTTTCCGGTGTTGAAACAGAAAGCGTCAGGCTGTTAGACCAGAAAACCGGCAAGCAAGGATTATGCTTTATGAATTTTCCGGCTTCTGATTCCGATTTTCCCAAAGGCATTTCTGGTATCCACTATACAAATTGCATTTTTTTCTATAAAAGCATAATCAAAAGCTGAGTGGTCAGTCAGAAGAAGAGTAATATCTGCCTTTTTCAAAACCTTCTCAGTCAGATCAACTGACTGTAAGCATATGTCAGAATAATTACGGTGGCCTTTGCATACAGGCACATGCGGATCATTATAGGAAACTTCTGAGCCACTTTCCCTTAAAATATCGATAATCCTCAATGAGGGAGATTCCCTCTGATCATCGATATCTTTCTTATACGCCATTCCCAGGATGAGGATTTTAGAACCTTTCAGGGCTTTCCCGTATTTATTCAGAACTGCAGCAACCCTCTCAACAACATAATAAGGCATCAGGGTATTAATCTCCCCTGCAAGCTCTATAAAACGGGTGCGAAATTCATATTCCCGTGCTTTCCACGTGAGATAAAAGGGATCAATCGGGATGCAGTGTCCTCCGAGACCGGGGCCGGGATAAAACGCCTGAAATCCGAATGGCTTTGTTTTCGATGCCTCTATGACCTCCCAGATATCAATCCCCATCCTGTCAAAGAGCATTTTAAGTTCATTTACAAGGGCGATATTGACCGACCTATAAATATTTTCGAGCAGTTTTGTTGCCTCAGCAACCTTTGTAGATGAAACAGGCACGGTTTTTATAACGATTGAATCATAAAGGGCTTTGGCAACCGAAAGACACCGCTTTGTATAGCCTCCAACAACCTTTGGAATTGTTGATGTTGAAAAATCTTTATTGTTAGGGTCTTCCCTTTCAGGTGAGTAAGCAAGAGAGAAATCCTTTCCTGCCTTCAACCCTGTCTCCTCGAGAATTGCCCTCATATCTTCATCAGTAGTCCCGGGGTAGGTGGTGGATTCAAGGACTATCAACTGACCTTTCCTGAGATACCGTGAAACGGTCCTCGTTGTATTAAGGACATAGGTCATGTCAGGCTCGCGGTTTTTGTTCAGGGGCGTGGGGACACAAAGGATGATACAATCCATGTCTGAAAGCTTTGAAAAAGCTGATGTCGGCTGAAAAGATGAGGAGCATTGTTTGATACGTGAATGGGCAATATGCTTAATATAGCTTTTCCCCTGTTTCAGTAAACTTACTTTTTTACTGTCTATATCAAACCCTGTTACCGGGAAGCCTGCCTTGCAGAATTCGAGGACCAGCGGCAATCCGACATATCCAAGTCCGATGATACCAACATCCGCTTTTTTAGACTTAATTTTTTTTATTAATTCCATTTTATTATGATTTTTTGAAACATTATCTTTCCTTGATCTGCCCAGTCCTATAATACCTAAGGCAGGATCTTCTTCTACGGTTAGTTTACTTAGGTTGTTCATTTTATTTAAAACTCTGTTCCTCTGAAGGGAAGACGCCCTTCTCTATTTCTTCTCTATAAGCTTTGATTGCCTTTAATGCCTCAACTTTCAGGTTTGTATATCGTTTGGCAAATTTTGGCAGGAATCTGTCGAATAATCCTATGACATCGTGCAGAACAAGCACCTGTCCGTCGCAGTTTGGACCTGCACCGATACCAATGGTCGGGATTGACAGTTCCTCTGTAATCTTCTTAGCGAGTCCCATAGGGATAGCCTCAAGCAGGAGGGAAAATGCACCGGCGTCCTCTGCAATATGTGCCTCCTCCAAAAGCCTTTTTGCTGATTCTTCAGTCTTCCCCTGGACTTTATATCCACCCATTCTGTGTATAGACTGGGGAGTGAGACCTATATGCGCCATGACTGGAATATCAGATCTCGTCATTGCCCTGATATGTTCTGCCACCTCTGTGCCCCCTTCTATCTTAACTGCAGAAGCCCCTGCTTCTTTTAAGAATCTTCCCGCATTCCGTACCGCTTCTTCAATACTGGCTTGATAGGACATGAAGGGTAGGTCGCCGACAACCATTGCATTTTGAGCAGCCCTTGAGACGATCTTTGTGTGATAAATCATCTCGTCCATTGTCACATGGAGCGTATTTTCAAGACCCTGCACAACCATGCCTACAGAGTCACCAACAATGATTCCGTCAATACCTGCTTCATCAACTATTTTGGCGAATGGATAATCATATGCAGTAAGCATGGTGATCTTTTGCTTTTCAGTCTTCTTCCTGAGAAAATCCTGAATTGTTATTTTCGGCATGGGTACATTTTACCATAAAAGAACATAAGAACATGTTCTTCCCTGCAGAGGGAGAAGATTGTAGTGAAAAGATAAATAATATATAATTTTCTATGGAGTTAGAATACACCAATGAAATTATAAGTAAAGGTTTATAGATTTATGAACAGAAAATTGAAAAAGGCTATTGACGATTATATGAAGTTGTTGAGGAAATATTATAATGCAAAGATATTAAATGCTGTATTATTTGGTTCTGCCGCACGGGGAGAATACAATAAAGAATCTGATGCTGATATTCTTATAGTCGTATCAGACAGCAATACAAAAATAAAGGATGAAATAAGCATGTCTGCTTATGAAATAATGATTAAGAATAATGTTGTGTTGTCACCACTTGTTATGGATAACAGCACATTCGATTGGTATAAAAAAAATAAAGATCCTTTTTACAGGAATATCTGTAAGGATGGCATTGACCTTTGGACAAAAACACCAGGGAGCTTGTTAAAGTCCGCTTAGAAAAGGCCGAAGAGGATGTTGAAACTGCTGAAGAACTATGTGAAGGCTGTTCAGAGGCTACGGCATAAGCATTCAAAAGTTTTATAATCATACAATGAAAATAATCTTCGTCACAGACTTACATGGTTCTGAGTGGAAACATAACCGGCTGTTTGAGGTCGCAGCAGACTCAAAGGCACATATCATTATCAATGGCGGCGATATGCTGCCCAAAAACGGAGAGCTGTCACAGCAAAAGGATTTTATTACATCGTTTCTGGACGGATACTTTAAAAAGTTTAACGATGCAGGAATCTACTATCTCTGCTATCCGGGAAATGACGATCTTATGATCTACGACCAGTTGTTTGAAGAGGTCTGTTACAAATACGATTTTGTCGTGCCTCTGGCCCAGCGAAAGTATGGCATCAATGGTTATGAGTTTATAGGAGTGAACTGGGTTGTCGACTATCCCTTTCGTCTCAAGGACAGATGCCGGATGGATACGAACGACTACGTATTCCAAAAGCAGCTCGGTACGGGCCTATTGTCAACTCAACAGGGATTTAAAGAGCTAAAGGACTGGCCAGCCTATGCCAAATCACTTCCTACTCTCAACGATGAGTTGACCAGGCTGGTTCGCCCTGAAAATATGAGAGATGCGATATATGTAATTCACATGCCTCCCGCCAGGCTGGGACTGGATAAATGTTATAACGGCATGAAAGCAGGCTCGAATGCGGTCTACGACTTCATCAAAAAAAATCAGCCACTTTTAGCGCTTCATGGGCATATACATGAATCCCCTCAAATGACAGGGAATTGGACCGCGAAACTTGGCAAGACAACCTGCATACAGCCTGGTCAGCTTGATGACTTTACGTATGTGACGATTGATCTCGATAGCATGCACGTCGAAAGATTCAATGAACGATACTCATGGGAATAGAAAATACAGTGCTCAGCATAAGCATCGACGGTAAAATAACTACGCAATTGACGGAGCTTAAGGAAATAATCACACGACAGAACCTTCACAACCTTGCCGGAAACCGCTCGTTTGGCCGTGGTGAGGATTACTTCGAGAGTGGTTTGGTGGGGCCGATTACTGAGAAAACTGGCGTAATCTCGGCCAAGGTCCATGGTTCGCATACATACGAGACGCGTCTCAAGATTGTTGCCGCGCCGCAGGGTAAGGCTCGCCTTGATCACTCCTGCACCTGTCCCGTCGTTGTAAGCGCTATGATGAAGCATACGGTCTTTACTGGATACAGTTTGCTGAACAGACCGATCTTGAACAATATAAAAAGCTCATGGAGTACGCGAGGAAGATCGGGCGAGTCGAATCGGCCCGTGAAGATGCATTGGCCCATCTGTGGAAGGAGATTGAAGGAGAAAAGAAAAATCCCAATGTACGCTATTGGCATTTCAAGCCCGACCATTCGCGGCTGGTGGAAATTTTCCTCTGGGAAAAAGAGGGTGATGCCGCATGGACGGAGGCCATGGCGGGAGGCTGTAGCGACCGCCTCTGGCTTGAACTTGATAGACTCCGGGAGAAGGAGCATCCTGCCGATGCCGTGGGTGTTTACAAGCGTCTTGTTGATCCGGTCATCGAGCAAAAGAATAATGTAGCCTATGCAGAAGCGTTCCGGATGATTGGGAAAATCCATGAGTTGATGGGGCGCCTGGGTAAACCGGCAGAGTTCCAGAGTTATCTTGCAAATCTCTGCCTGCGGCACAAACCCAAGCGGAACCTGATGAAGCTGATCGAGAAGTTGTAGGACTGAACAGAGGACGAAAAAGGGTCTATGAAGCCTATTGAGCGGTCTTTGACAAAAGCGTTCAAAATGTGAATATTATAATCGGGCGGAACAATGATCACGGGTCCAAATACCGGGTTCGAGATTATTTTGCCGGGGCGTCAGGACAAAAAATATCAATCCTGTTTTCAGGAGCGCCTAATCTCATTGTGACATTGTCTCCGCCCCTTTGCATTGATTGTAAAATATGAAAAGAAAAAAGATTGAGATAGGGATTAAACCTCTTAAAGAGAGTTTGCATGAGTTCGCTACTGTCTGGGACAAATTGCAGCACGGAGAAAAGGTTGAAAAAAGAAGTGGTATCTATTTTGAATCAATAGATACTATGAGTAAAGTTTTAACTAATAAAAGATTAACCATATTGAAAGTAATTAAAGAAGAAGAACCCAACTCAGTTTATGCGCTGGCAAAACTGTTAGGTCGGGACTTAAAGAATGTGAATCAAGATTTAAAGATGCTGGTTGATATTGGTTTGGTTACTGTTGAGTCGGTTAAGGATGATAAGAAAAGAATTGTTCCCCATGTTGAATATGACAAAATTCTGTTAGAAATTCCGGTCTGATCCCTAAAAGTTCATATTGTGTATTTAAGAAGTTAATGATTTATTTTTTGCCAGCTTCGTCAATCCCTTTTCTCAGTTTCTCAACCTCAAGCAATACCTCTTCGAAATGACGATCGAAAGTGAGAGATCCTCTGATCATATCAGTGACTAATCTGTATTGAGACTGTTCCTCTGTCTCACTGTTCAAAATGTTCTTGATGATGTTCAGTGTTTCTGGATCGGCAATCTTTGCCATATCCCGGCCAAGTAGCCTGATACCGGCGTGCCTTGTATCAAAATGTTCTTCCTGCAACAGGTCTTGTTCTTTATCGTAAAGCCTGTCAAAGTTACCGGCTTCTTCATATTTCTGCATAATCAGCAACAGATCCTCAGCATCTTTCTTTCGTTCAGGATATTTCTCTTTCCAGGAAATGATTTTCATGAGCGCCAGACCTGGCAAGGTGGGTAACTTAATGTCGAGTTCAGGATCAGAGCTTAGCCTGACCGTGATTGAGTATTCATAAGCCTCCTTGAATCCAACCATGCTCATAAATATCTCATGCTCCGGTGGCCAACTGATCTGCCTGTTTTCATCAGTAATAGCTCCGAAGGGAACTATATCGATCATGACGGAATCGAAGCTGAGCCTTTGTTGTTCCGTTGCAGGAGAGAATTTGCCCGTTGCTATTAATGCTTCCTTCAACTGGTTGAACTGCTCCCAACTGGCAACTTCAACTCCGAGGTCGATGTCTCTCGTCATCCTCGGCGGTTCTAAGCCGTAGCAATATTTAAGAATGAAGTCCCTTGCGGAAGCGCCAACCACAAAAAACGGAATGCTCAAAGAGTCAGCAATCCTCTTCACTGTAGCAAGGGCTTCTAAGGTCTGTTGATCAATCTTCCCTGATAAGTTGAATGATATGTTGCTCATAGATCATCTTCGCTGTTTCTATGTTCCTCTGATTCCCGGTTGCCAGGAGGTCTGCATAAACAAGGATCGGGTGCACAAGGTCTTCATATTCCAATTTACCAGCTGGCTTCCAGAACCTTTCGAGGATCTCGACGTCACCCGCCGGATCTTTCCTGAGTCTGTTCCCGAGTAACAGCTGATTGAGTTGCTGGGTCGTTGTATATATCGTGATGACCTCGGGTTTGAGGTAATGTGTGAGCCTTTCAGCAGCGACCTCTCCACCCCACTGTGCTTCCAGCGGGTCAAGTTTCTTCTGTTGCCACCATCCATATTCGCCTCTATAGCGCCCGAGTATTAGCTTTGGTCTCAATTTTTCTGGATAAGCCGTAACCCATCTTTGAAACAGATTTTCTCTCGCTATCAATTTATTCCCTCGTTTCCCCATATCCAGAAGAAAACCAAGGTCCTTTAGTTCTTTCATAATCCAGCCGACTGTACCGAGGGCTACATCTGTAGCAGCAGCTATCTCACGGTATGCCTTATTCTCAAAGCCGGGGTTGCACAGGAAAGCATAAATGATTTTGAGACCTGCGGGTTTAAATGCTCTTTTGAGTGGAGCTTTTCTGACATTCTCAGGGGGTCTGTTACCCTTGAGGAAAATATATATTGGCGGCTGGTTTATAAAGGCATTACCGGCTGTGTCGATAAATTCTATGCCATCAAGCCTAAGCTGCTCTGCCATCTGCGCATTTACATATTTTGCAACCAATAAAAGAGGGTAGTTTAATTTCTCTCTATGCATCAGTAATAAGAGCTTGTGTGGTTTCGTAACGATTGTTTTTATTTCGGCATAATAATCCAGGGCCTTCCCCTGCACCATCATCTTTATTCGCCGGTCTGTCCGAAATCCTATTGCACAGGCAGGCTCCTGAGCTAAAATCTCAATCTCGATCTGGACCGGGACGTTTTTTCGAAACGCCTCAATGGCAAGGTTGAAGATTTCTTCTTGTGTATCTATATTGTTTCTGTCCATAGTTTTGTTCACTTATTTATTATGTTCATTTACTATGAACATAGCAAAATAATGAACAAAAGTCAACTTCTTGAACAAAAATTGTCACTTCTTGAACGAAAATCTTCTATGTGAGAATTATTTTTCAATCCAATAGGTAATATTTGTACCTTCTAAGAGAGTCAACCAACCCTGAAGGTTTACATGTAAACTTTTTGCCATGTTCAGTAATATGTACTGTTCACTAAAAATGAACTTATAAAATAAATGAACACAATGCTTCCCCAATGACTGGCGGGGTGTTCTTTGGTAGCTTCCAATTCCGGTATGAGCTTCTGACCTAAGCTCATTGATAAAGAAGCAATCAAGCATCAGTTCCTGACCTGCGCAAGGGAACAAAACTATATCGGTGTAAAACTGAGGTTAAAATTATTCTTCATAAATACGATGGCAAACTTTATACCTTTCTGACTCCGGATGATAAAGATAATAATTCTATACGAGATATTATTAGTATTGCGTTAGTAAGAATTGCTCAAAAAGGAAATGTGACAGCCAAACAAGAAATTATCAAGTTGGTAAGGTTCACTATTGATGAGTGGATCGAACATTGTCCCAAAATTTCTCGTTGGAAAGGATATGAGTATTTGATTAAAAAGCGTATTGAAGGCTGCATACGATGCTATCGCTATTCGGGATCGTTCATGGGTTATTTATTCAAAACACTTGAATATGCAGGCAAAGGATTAAGACCAATAACTGAATATTCATTGGACGAACCTTTATATTCTGGGCAGAAAAAAAGAATCGATAAAATTGCACAGAATCCTGAAACTGAAGAAATACTGATATAATGGGAGCCCCTATAAGGTTGAGACTTAAAGAATATTGTGAGCTTGTTGCACTTAATTTGGTATTATTATTTCCATAATTAGTCCAAATATGGAAAAAGTAATTCGCATATGTTTGATAAAAAATTAAAATTCCTCCGTGCAATCTATTGACATAGCTGTAATTATACTTTACACTTTTACATTATGGTAAAGAGAACCCTGAAGCTGCCGGTGAACAAATCATTTTTCCTCTTTGGTCCCAGGCAAACAGGGAAGACCACCCTGATCAACAGTGTCTTCAAGGATAAGGTCTATGGGATCAATCTGCTGCTGAGCGATCAATTCTTTAAATATTCAAAAGACCCTTCACTTCTGAGAAGAGAAGTCATTGAAAAAAAGAAGAGCATAAAGCACGTATTTATAGATGAGATACAACGCGTCCCTGAACTTCTCAACGAGGTCCAATATCTTATTGACAGCACCTCACTAAATTTCCTCATGTCCGGTTCGAGCGCAAGAAAACTCAGGCGAGGCTATGCAAATCTTCTCGGCGGACGGGCAGTGCAGCGTTTTCTGTTTCCCTTTCTGTGGAATGAAGTCTCCAGGAATGCTCATCTCATGCATTTCCTGCGTTTTGGGTCGCTTCCTCCCGTTTTTCTTGCTAAAACAGAGGCAGACAAGATCGACCTTCTAAACGCATACGTCGATATTTATTTACGTGAAGAAATCCAGGCCGAGGGCATTGTCCGCCAGATAGGAGCATTTTCGAGATTTCTCGATATGGCGGCCAGTCAGTTCGGGGAGATCGTTAACTATTCGACAGTTGCACGAGAGTGCCGGCAGGCAGTCATGACCGTCAAGACATACTATGAAATACTCGTTGACACCCTCATCGGTTTTCGCCTTGAGCCATGGAGAAAGAGCGTTAGGAAACGCCTTTCAGGACATCCCAAATTTTACCTGTTCGATAACGGCGTTACAAACATCATTAACCGTTATGATCATGCCATTTCAGACCCGTATCTCCTCGGCAGATTATTTGAGCAGTTTATCATCGTAGAAACAATAAAACGGATAAAGACATCGCAGAAGCTGATCAATCTATACTACTGGCGGACAAACACCGGAGCAGAGGTAGATCTGCTGATGGAGCAATCAGGAAAGCTCACTGGTGCTTATGAAATCAAATGGTCCAGGACAATTACCACAGCGCAGCTTACCGGCTTGAAATCTTTTCAGCAAGACTATCCGGATGTTCCGTGTTATGTCGTGTGCAATGCTGATGAGCCTTACAGGCTTGGGAATATACTTGTTATGAACTGGAAGCAGTTTCTGGAGAAGTAGCCTAAATGGTGCTGGTGGTGGGAGTCGAGTCGAACCGCGATCAACTGATCACAAAATTGGCGGATGCTTACCTTGTCAACGTCTTACTGTATCAATTAGTCAATTGACATTATGTAGCTTAAAAGTTACAATAAATACAATGATAGCCTTTCCCTTTGAGCTTGAATATTATGTTAACGATATGGGCAAGATACCTTTTAAGGAATGGTTGGAAGGGCTTCGGGATGTTTCTCCCAGAGCTAATATCCGCGTCAGACTTGATCGTGTGAGGCTCGGCAATTTGGGTAAAAACCGTGCTGTCGGCGAAGGCGTGCGTGAACTGAAGGTAGACTATGCCCCGGCTATCGGATATATTTTGCTCAAGAAGGCACCAATATCATCCTTCTTCTCCTTGGGGGTGACAAGTCAAGTCAGGAGGAGGATATTGAAACGGCAAAGGAATACTGGAATGACCACAAAAGGAGGGAAAGACATGCCTAGAATATCTTCCTATCAAAAAGATCTGATCGAGTCGCTAAAAGACCCGTGCGAGGCAGCGGCCTATCTCAACGCAGCCATTGAGGAGGGAGACCGCTCCGTTTTCTTACTGGCTTTGCGTAATGTGGCAGAGGCGTGCGGCGGGATGGCAGCTCTTGCGGAAAAGGCAAATCTTAGCCGCGAAAGTCTCTACCGGATGCTTTCAAAAAAAGGCAACCCAGAGATCAAGAGCCTTTACACTCTTCTTCATGCCATGGGGTTGAGACTTGCCATAGAAGCTGAGCCGCATACCTGTGAAGCCGCCTAATACTCGATCTGGAGGAAGCAGGTTTGGAACCTCAGCCCGCCAAAGGGGAGAATATGTCCCCCTTCTCTCTATTAAAGGTTGATAAATGAAGAAGATAAAGAAATTTAAAAAAGCTGCTAAAAAGCCGTTCATAATAGCTCTCAACGATGAGATAGACAAGAAGATCGACGAGGCGCTGATGATGGTCGAAAGGGGTTTCATTGATAAAGGAGCATCTACTATAGAGGAACTAATGGTGAGCCATTCAGATTATCATACCGTACAATTCGCCATGGGCGTTGTATGGGGTTTTAGGAAGCAGTATGATGAAGCAATAAAATGCTTCAAGAAGGCGGTGGATATATTTCCCTATTTTCTCGATGCTCAATTCAACCTGGCAGTTTCATACCAGAAGAAACTGGACGTTGGGAATAGCATAAGGGCCTATCAAAGAGTTGTAGATATCGGCTCTCCCGATGACGCTTTAGTGAGGCAATCACGGGACTTCCTTTCTGATATGGATATAAGCAAATTCGGAAGGATCATGGAATCGGCTTGGATGCATATCTAAAAGGGATGGATATTTTCGGGAAGGCCTGCGACTATATGGAATCAGAAAAGTGGAAAGAGGCGATATCGTGCTTTAAAGATTGCCTGAATATTGTAAAAGGGCACTACCAGTCTTGCGGCAATATGGGTCTCTGTTACGCCAAATTAGGGGAAAAAGGAGAGGCAATAGCCGCACTCGACATGGCGCTTGAGATAAACCCTCGTTATGAGCCTGCCATTGTCAACCGGGAAATGATTTCCAGTCTTAAAGCAGGCGAAGAGATTCCCGACGGCCCCATAGAGATTATCGATTATAATAAGGACTATGAGGCCAAGAAGAAATCGTATATCGCCAAGATAATCGATTCCCTCAAGAAAAAATAAAGATGTCCCCTCAGCTTTGATATTCCGAACCGCAAAAAAATATCAATATAAGATACTAAAAACCATAAAGCAGAGTAGCGATCAAAATCAGCACAATCCAACAGGCTCGAAGCTTTAAAGGGAGATAGGAAAGAGCAGCAGAGGAGCATTCGCATGAACGACCAGCGGCGTATTTGCTTTGAATGGCAACATGGAAGCGCCTATAACAGTGAGATAGCCGATTATCATTAAGAGAAGCGCAAAAATGAGACAGTTAAAGAACATTCACCCGTGAGAGGTTTTGCAGGAAGAGTTCCTGGTATCGATGGGGATATCTGAGTACCGGATTGCCAAGGAAACGGGCCTATCGCCGACGCGGATCGGTCATATCATCAGGGGGAGCTGTGGTGTCACAGCTGAAGCTGCCATCAAGATCGGGTGCTTCCTAATACTGGACCCGAGTTCTGGATGAATCTGCAATCACTATATGATATTGAAGAAGCTAAAAGGCGGTATATAGCAAATAGGCCAAAGCAATATACCCTTATCTGAAATGCACATTTTAATCAAGAAATTCCTCGATGCTCTGCTGCCAACAACAATAGAAAAGCGGTTTCTCAAGGGATGCGATTTCAGAAAATACCTTATTTAATCCCTGATGTTTATTTTGATAAGATTATGGCTGGGACGGACTAATTCTTCCAGCATATTATCCTCCTGTTAGTAATACGTTACTATCGTAAAAGAAAATTAATAGGAATACAATACTACTAATTTTCCGTTTGCAACCATTCAGGAGGGTTGAAAATTGGTAGTTGCAGGCACGAAAGCTTTCGGGATTACCTTGGGTTAATGATGAGAAGATAGTTAGGAAGGCGAGTTACAATATTGTAACAGCACGCAACTGGAGACAGTTTACGCATGTTCTATGCACCCGCCAAATTGCACCGGTGAATTTTCATTCACGAGAGCTAATGTTATATTATTGAAATACCATTTTTTCAGCGAGGACAGATTAGGCATGGACCTTATCGTAAAAATGAAATTCGGTTCTTATCTTTATGGAACGAGCACATCGAAATCCGATGTTGACTATAAGGGAGTTTTTTTGCCTTCAAAGAATGAGGTGCTATTGGGAAGAATCCCGAAATGCCATAATTATTCTTCCAGCAATTGCAAAGCAAAGAACACGCCCCATGATATTGATGTGGAGATTTATTCATTGCATTATTTCATCAACCTTGCGTGCGAGGGGCAGACAGTGGCTCTTGATATGCTCCACGCACCTGATTCGGTCATTGAAGTAAGTTCAGAAATATGGAGAACAATAGTCGGCGAACGGGACAGATTTTATACAAAGAACCTGAAATCGTTTATAAATTATGCGAGGCGTCAGGCAAGTAAATACGGCATTAAGGGGTCCCGTCTGAATGCCGTATCAGATGTATTGAATGTCCTGAAATCAGCGGTTATCACACAGAAGCTTCGCTCTGTGTGGGATAAACTGCCGCAAATGGAACATTGTTATGTGGCCGAAACCGATCCAAACGGCATGCGGCAGTATCAGGTATGCGGAAAGCATTTTCAAGAGTCTGCCGAAATAGGCTATGTGATTCCAATTTTAGAGAAGTTCTATGATGATTACGGAGCCAGGGCAAAACAAGCGGCTGAAAACAAAAATATCGACTGGAAAGCCATATCTCATGCCCTTAGGGCAGCCTTTCAGGTGAAAGAAATATTTACCCAACGTACAATCACGTTTCCTTTAAAAGAAGCAGCTTTTCTGGTAAAGGTGAAAGAAGGAAAACTTGATTATTTAAATGAGGTAGCGCCTGTCCTTGAAGGGCTTATGACCGAGGTTGAAGAATTGGCATCTGGCAGCAATTTGCCTGAAAAAGTTGATACAGCCTATTGGGAAAGGTTCATCTGTGATACTCTTGAACGGGAGTTGTTTGGAAAATATGGAAAAAAGAATATCTGAGGCGCTTCTTCAGATTGAAGATGAGCACAATGTCAGGATAATCTACGCCTGTGAATCGGGAAGCAGGGCATGGGGGTTTGCGTCTCAAGACAGTGATTTTGATGTTAGATTCATTTATGTACATCCCAGCGACTGGTATCTATCCATAGCTGATAAAAGGGATGTGATCGAAATGCCTGTAGACAAACTTCTTGATATTAACGGCTGGGACATCCGTAAGGCATTGCAGCTTCTCAGGAGATCAAACTCCCCCTTAATGGAATGGCTGGTGTCGCCGATTAAATACCGTTTTATAGAGGCCGCTGTCAACCCTTTACTTGTACTGTTAAAAAAGGCATTTCTTCCTGAATCCTCTTTCCACCATTACTTGTCAATGTCAAGGAACAACCTATCCAAGGTCCAGGATACTGAGACGCCAGGAATAAAATCATATCTTTATGCCCTGAGACCAATGCTCTGCTGTAAATGGATAAGGATGTTTGATAGTCAGCCTCCGATACTTATCGATGACTTATTGCTTGTATTTCTGCCTGACACAGGAGACGAAATACGCAGATATGTTGATAGAATCATAAGGATGAAGAAGGATGGTATAGAATTGGCGGAAATAGACAGATCGGCCATTTTCGAAGACTATTTGATGAGCCAGTTGTCAGAATTGTCTCTCTGCTCATTTAAAAAGACCGCAAAAGAGGCGCTGGAATCTTTTGACGTGCTTTTTAGAAAGATGCTGAAGATAGTTGGTTGACCTCAGCGAAATCGCCTGATCCCCTTTCAGCATTTGCTGATTCCCAATGTCCATCTGAATAGCCGACCGTTTGCAAGAAGAGTATTAAAACTTTTTCCTCATTTCTCCGATTCGCATTATTTTTACATAACGTTTTTTTCTGGTGAACACAACAGGTTTTTGCAATTGGTTAAGAGGCTGAAGGATATATAACGGGAGGTCGAAAAATATTTTACCAATAAAAACTTCATTATAAGAAAGGACGAGAACAAGATCGCTGTCCTGTATTTGAGCATGCGGCTCGACAAGAAGCAAATCCCCCTCATTGATATAGGGGGAACATACAAGGGGAACAGTTCCCTTCAGGAAAAAAGCATTCTCAGCATGAGTTAAAACAGGTTCAAATGTGATTGCGATTTCCTTTAAAAGAGAAGGGATTTTATTTGAAAGGAGGTCTTGAAGGCTGATAACAGGCAGCATTCTGATTGCACCGTAAGGCGGAGTTTCTTCTTTAATATATTGGGGCTTTTCGAGGAACCCCAAAAGAGGAATATCAAGGGCTTCCGCCAATTTTTGAATAGTTTCTGATTTCAGATTCTTTTGCTTGTTTGCCTCTATACGGGCAATACTTGCCTGAGAGATCCCGCTTCTCTGGCATAGCTCAAGCTGTGAGAGGCCATGTTTTGTTCGTAATTCTTTCAGACGCTTCCCGATATTCACTATTGCCAATAGATTCACATGTAAAAGCATACTTAATCAATATCATACATGAATAATATACTTGACATATAAAATACATAGATGTATAATTAAATCCTAATTTCATTCGAGGAGGTATAACAGCTATGAAACTTGCTGAACTGTTGAACGAGAGAAAAGCAGTAAAGGAGGAAATTAAAAAGACGAAACAAAGGTTGGAGCTGTCAGCCAAAGTTCAGGAAGGCGATAAAGACCCCGCAGAATCACCGGAAGAACTAAAACAGTCATTGATCCAGTTATTTGAAAAGCTTAGAAAACTAATCGTCAAAATAAACCGCACAAATGTTGATGTCCTGATTGAAGGGAAGAGCCTTATGGAAATGATAGCAGAGCGGGACAAAAATATCGCTGTTGCTGCGGCACTTCATGGGCTGGCAGAAGATGCTACACCTAAGGAAGCAAGGTTCTCAAGAAATGAAATCCGTTTTATTGCCGCAGTGAACATAAAAGAATTGAGGAAAGAGGCTGATACTTATTCTAAAAAAGGGAGAGAAATCGATAATAAAATTCAGGCAGGAAACTGGGGTATTGAAGTAGAATTTAAGTGATAATGATAGTAGGTAGCTTGCTGTTATATTGTGGAATGCATCCCAAGTAGCTTGAAACTACATTAGGGACCCGACTGATAATCGGAGCAAGGTTCAACTCCTTTTACTGTGACAGTTTACTGTTACAAGAGCAGGTGAAAAACCGGTTTAATGTTACTGTTACCACCAGCATTCAGATATGACAGTTTGGCGAGGGCGGGTATGGGGACTAACAGGATGGAGGAGCAGATTCAGCATGTGCATTTCTAACAAACTTATTTTTGACAATTTTCTTGGTGAAACAAACGAAGTTATGTTCAGCTATTTTATTCAGGGAATCGAGAAGATTTTCGTCAGGGATATAAGAGATTATTCTTTAGCGACTCTCAACACAAAACATGTTCATATCGATTGTTTTGAAGATTTTCTTCAGGATAACGATATGCATTTTATTGCCAAAGGGTTTGATATCCCTAACCGGAGAGAGATACCGCTCCGCTGCTCACTTAGTATCAACAAGGATGCTGAATTGAAGAAAGAGCAGAGTTATGGTTTTTATTGTCTTTTCCCTCTCTCGGATAACGAACTCTTTTTCTATTTTTGTGAATCAGGCGATTTCCATAAGGAAACGCTCGTTTTTGTTGCATACAAAAAAGCTGAGTCTCTTCAAAATATTCTTACGGGGATGAAAGGGTATTACAGGAAAGCCAAGCGTAACGGAAATAAAATCATTTTCCAGGGTAAAAAGGAAATGATCAAGGAAAATATATGCTGGGACGATATTATATTACCTGATGCCCTGAAAAATGACATACGTTTGTGTGCAGAAAATTTTCTTAAAGGAAGGCAAATCTATCAAAAAATGGGCATCCCCTACAAAAGAGGGCTGATTTTCACTGGGATGCCGGGCAATGGTAAAACCATGCTGTGCAAGATTATTGCAAAAGAGAGTTGCCTTCCCTTTATTTTATTCAACTTTGATGATGAATCAATGGATTATGATATTGAGCGGGCTTTTGAAAAAGCAGAGGAACTCTCGCCGGCTATTATCTGTTTTGAGGATATGGATTCAATAGGCAATTCCCGTCAGACTCTCAGCAATTTCCTCAATAAACTGGATGGATTTGAACCATTGGAAGGCATTCTGATTCTTGCGACGACAAACAAGCCTGAGAAGATCGATCCAGCGTTATGCAACAGGCCGAGCAGGTTCGACAGGGTTTTCAGGATACCGAATCCGGATTATAACTGCAGGCTGCTCATGTTGAAGAAATACATGGGAAATTTGTTTGCTGAAAATACCCTAAAAGATATCGCTTCTGTAACTGCTGATTTTACCATGGCGTATTTAAAAGAGCTTTACATATATTCGGCTATGATTGCTCTGAATGAGAAATCTTCTGTCCCTTCTGAAGATGATTTGTTCCATGCACTGGAAAGACTAAAAGATCAGATTAAAAACAGCTGCAAGCCTCTGGATAAAATAGGTGCTCAGAAGGTTGGATTTGCGGTGGATAAGAAATAGTTTAATTACTCAACGGCAGACGTATGCTGAATGTTGTTCCTTTCTCACTGCTGTCAACAGAAATACTCCCTCCGTGAGATATAACTATCTTGTGGACTATTGCAAGGCCGAGGCCTGTTCCCTGTTCTTTGGTAGTAAAAAATGGAAGAAAGATCTTATCTTTTATATTTTCTGAAATACCATGACCTGTATCAGATATCAGTATATCCATAAAATCCCCTGTTGAAGGCAAAGCCTTAATCTTCAGATTACCTCCCTGAGGCATTGCATCGACAGCATTCTGTATAAGGTTTATAAAAGCCTGCCTTAAAAGCACTTCATCCCCTTTGAGGGCAGGCAGGGCATTTATATCGATATTAAGACTAATATCTGTTCTTTTCACCGCGACTGATGCAACACAGTTTTCTATGATTGCCTTAAGATTGCTTCTGGCTATATTTAGTTCAGCAGGTTTTGCGAAAGAGAGGAAATCAGAGATAATCCTGTCCATGACAACGATTTCCTTTGATATGGCTTCTACAGTAGGTTTGAGAGAGTTATCAGCCTTTTTTGAGAGTAGTTTTGTGTACCCTGCAATAACACCCATAGGGTTTCTGAGCTCATGTGCGATCCCTGCTGATATCTCACCGAGGCTCGAAAGTTTGTCTCTGAGCTTTATCTGTGACTCGACAGCCTTGAGATGGGTAAGGTCTGTAAAAACGAGTATCTGGCCGATTATCATGCCCTCCCTGTCTTTTAAAGGGGAGAGTGTGAGACCTAACCATATCCTCTTCCCTGACGGGGTTGTATACGCTATCTCACCTCTTTCAATTATCTTCCTGTCGTTTAAAAAATCAATTATCGGTTTGTTCAATACATCTGTATGATATTCACCGATAATATTCTCTCCTCTTACCTCCAGTATCTTTTCAGCAGCGAGATTGATTTTTGTTATTCTCATCTCCTGGTCAAAGCTGATCACCCCGCTTGGAACACTCTGCAGGATATTTTCATTATACCCTTCGATTGCTATCGCTCTGTCTTCTGCCTTTTTTCCCAGGATCTCAAGTTCTTTCTCTTTTTCTTTTAGTTGCGATACCAGTTCATGAAATGTATCAACTACAAAACCGACCTGAGATGCGTCCTTTTGTTTCAGATTTTTACTTGTCCGGTAAAAGCCGATGAACAGCCTGATGAGATATAAAAGAATGATGAGTACAATAAGGAACAGGATCGAATAGAAAAATATTATTCCGGTATCCAACGAATTATTCATCTGTTAAAATACCAGTAAAGTATTTCCTGACCGTAAAAGAGCGTAATCAGTGTGCCGAGGGCAAGAAATGGTCCGAATGGAACCTTGGTCTTCCGGCCTTTGCCCTTAGCAATCATGAGGAATATTCCCAGGACAGCCCCGGACAGACTGCCGAGAAATGTTGTCAGAAGTACAGATTTCCATCCCATTAAGGAGCCGACCATTGCCATCATCTTTATGTCCCCGCCGCCCATTCCACCCCTGCTGAGAACAGCTATAGCATAGAAGAGTCCTCCGCCGGCCAATAACCCGATGATAGATGCCTTTATTCCAAGGAGAGAATACCTCATAAACGGGTCAGGCATCAGGAATGATCCTGTAATAAGTCCTATCAATATCCCCGGAAGGGTAATTCTGTCAGGGATTATCTGAAAGTCCAGATCAATGAAGGTTATTACAATAAGCCCAGAACAAAACATGGAATAGACGATAGTCTGCAACCCGAAACCGAACCTCCATAAGACGAATACATAAAGCAATGCATTCAGAGTCTCGACCAGTGGATATCTGAGTGATATCCCGGCCTTGCATACCCTGCATCTGCCGCCAAGAAAGATATAGCTTAGCATTGGGATATTATCATAGGGTTTTATTGGGATATTGCATGAAGGACACCGTGAAGACGGTGAGATTATTGAGAGATTTCTGGGCAGTCTGTAAATGCATACATTCAGAAATGAACCAATAGCAGAACCAAATATAAAAAATATTATATATGGAATTATATTCTGCATTATTCAGAATAGCTTACGTGCTGCTTATTTCTGAGGCCTTCTTTTTGGTCGATTCTATATCACTGTCGATCTTTGCGATCTCATTCAGGGCATCCATGATGACTCTGTCTTTAAGTATGGACCTATCAGATGTTTCTTTCAGCTCATAAACCCGACGGCCTATGTTTTTCATCAGTTCATCTCTTTTTTTCTCAAGCTGATCTGACTGATAGAGCAGTTTTATTAAGGAAAACTCTATCTTCAGTCTGTCCGAGAGTATCGATGAAAACCACTTTATCTTTTCTACTCCGGTGTCGAAATTAGTTTTTAGTCTCTTTATCATGGTCTCCTTCAACCGGTCTTGAAGAGTTCGATCTTTCCTGCCCAGAAATTCTCGAGAGATTCCCTCAGGAGGGGATATCCCTTAAGGTCCGGGTCTTTGTCAATTAAGGTAAAGGCCTCTTTCCTTGCTTCATTCAGGAGTATAGCATCTCTGACAATATTTGCAATTCTCAGGTCCGGAATGCCGGATTGACGGGTTCCGAAGAATTCTCCGGGCCCCCTGATATTCAGGTCTTCTTCGGCTATCCTGAAACCGTCATTGCTCTTTGCCATTATATCAAGTCTTCTGCGCGCTTCATCTCCGTAGTGTTCATATGCCAGCAATATACAATATGATTGATATGCTCCCCTGCCAATCCTTCCCCTCAGCTGATGAAGCTGTGAGAGGCCAAACCTCTCTGCATGTATTATAATCATAAGTGTGGCATTTGGCACGTCTACGCCGACCTCAATTACCGTCGTACTTACAAGTATATCCATCTCTCCCTGTTTAAAAGATGCCATGATATTTTCTCTTTCCTGTGGCTTCATTCTGCCGTGAATGAGACCTATCCTGAATTCAGGAAACAGTTTTTCCAGGGCGCTCTTGCCTGTTGTTGCTGACCTTAGATCAGTCTTTTCAGATTCCTCGATGACCGGATAAACCACATAAACCTGTCTTCCCTTTTGTACTTCTTCTCTGATAAGACGGTAGATAGATTCCTTCTGTTTTTCATGAAACAAAAGAGTAGTCACAGGTCTTCTGTCAGGAGGCAGTTCGTCGATAACAGAGTAATCGAGGTCACCATAAAGTGTAAGTGCAAGTGTCCTCGGTATAGGAGTTGCTGTCATGACAAGGACATCAGGGTTCATTGCCTTTTTCTTGAGCAATGCCCTCTGCATGACACCAAACCGGTGTTGTTCATCTATGATGGCAAGGCCGAGGTTTTTGAATACCACTCCTTCCTGTATCAGGGCATGGGTTCCGACAATCAGATCAATCTCTCCTGAAGCAATACTGTCGAGGGGCCTTTCTTTTTTGCTTCCTGTCAAAATACAGATTTTCAAACCCATATCCTCTACGACCCTGTATATATTAATGAAGTGCTGTTCTGCGAGTATTTCTGTGGGCGCCATGAGGGCTGATTGATAACCGCATTCGGCTGCTATCATCATCGCCATCAATGCAACAACAGTCTTCCCGCAACCAACATCACCTTGTATGAGCCTGTTCATAGGGTGGGGCCTTTTCATATCAATCAGTATGTCATTGAAGACTCTCTCCTGGGCGCCGGTCAATCTGAATGGAAGTATGCTGAGGAGTTGTTTCAAAAGCCTTCTGTCAGGATTAAAAGCGATTCCTTTCTCGAGTACGTTTCCCTTTTTCAGTGCGGCAAGGCCGAGCTCGAGCATAAAAAGCTCATCAAACGAGAGCCTTTTATGAAATTCAGTCGCTCCCCTGTTGAGAAGTTCGACATCGACATTTATTTCAGGGAAGTGGACCTGTGCAAGACTTGCGGAGATATCCGGCAATGCGTGCCTTTTCAGAATCTCTCCGGGTATTGTCTCGCAGACATCCTTAATACAGGTATGTACCATGTTGTGCATTATTGACCGCATCTGTCTTGAGGTAAGACCACTGGTCACCCTGTATACAGGAACAATTCTGTTCATATGAATAAAAGAATCACCGGCATTACTGATGATCTCGTACTCAGGGTTGTCCATCTCGAGTCCGATTCCCTGGTAAGGATTTCTCCTGACAGTTCCGCAGAGCAAAACTTCCTGCCCTGTCTTGAAGTTCTTTTTCATAAAAGGCTGATTGAACCATTTGCCCTTTAAAAGAGCGCTGCCGTCGTTAACGGTGAGCTCAAATATCTTCAGGTTCCTGCCCGGCAATTTGATGACTTCAGCAGAAATTACTTTTCCATATGCGGTTTCAAGATTGCCGTATGTGAGGTCGCTGATTTTTTTGATATTACTTCTGTCTTCATATCTGTAAGGAAGGTAATAGAGAGCGTCTTTAACTGATTGAATACCGAGCCGGTTGAGAAGTTTTGCCCTGTGAGGTCCTACGCCTTTTATATATTGGATTTGAAAATCTGATAGGTCTTTAGCCATCAGCAGAAGGAGGAGAGAATGTCTTGTCTGCTTCTTCTATGCGCATCTTGGAATATTCGGATTCACTAAGTATATCGATATCCCAGCCTGTAAGTTTCATCGCAAGTCTGACATTCTGACCTCTTTTGCCTATAGCGAGGGAAAGTTGCTGGTCATTCACAACAACCATCGCTGTCTTGGATTCTTCATTAATTCCTACTTTGTCCACTGTTGCCGGGCTCAGCGCCCTCGAAACAAGCTGTCTTGGGTCATCAGTCCATGGGATGATATCGATCCTTTCTCCCCTGAGTTCACGAACTATTGACTGAACCCTTGTACCTTTCATACCGACACATGCGCCTACTGGATCAATAGACGGATTTTTTGAAAATACAGCGAGTTTTGTCCTCTCACCGGGTTCTCTGACAGTATCTTTAATAATAACAAGTCCGTCATTGATTTCCGGAACCTCCATTTTGAATAAGGCAGCAACAAATTGCGGGCTTGACCTTGTCACCATAATAGCCGGTCCCCTTGGGGTAATCCTGACGGCTTCTATATATGCCCTGATCGTGTCGCCTCTCTTCAGGTTTTCATTCGGAAGGATATCTTTTACCGGAAGTAATGCCTCTGTTTTGCCGATATTCAGGAAGTATATTCCTTTTTCTTTTCTCATGATTGTACCACCGACAACCTGACCGACCTTGCCCTTGAATTCATTGTAAATTACATCCCTTTCCGCCTCGCGTACCCTCTGAAAAATAACCTGTTTTGCTGTTTGGGCGGCGATTCTGCTGAAGTCATGCAGATCTAAGGGAATATTGACTGTATCACCCTCTGCTGCCTCAGGAGAAATCTTTCTTGCCTTATCAAGGGAAATTTCTTCATCTTTATTTGATACCACTGACACAATCTTTTTTATCTCAAATGCTGATATATCACATGTCCTGGGATCAATTGTGAGGTCGATATTCGTTCTGCCACCGAACTTTTTCCTTGCAGCGGAGAGCAAGGCGGAGCGTAAGGTTTCAAGAAGCACATCTCTTGTTATACCTTTCTCTCTGCTGATCTGGTCTACTACATAACAGAGTTCTTTGGACATTAGATCTCTATCTCCAGTTTTGCCTTTGATATCCTGTCAAATGGTATATCTATTTCCTGGTTGTTCACCAGGATTTTTACAAAATTGCTGCTGACTGCTGATATCCTGCCGGTGAAGAAATTCTGATTATTAATTTTTTCCACGGTAACAATTCGTGCCAGTTTTCCCTTATGTTTTTCAAACTCCTGTAAGCTTCTCAAAGGTCTGTCGATTCCAGGAGAAGAAACCTCAAGGTTATATCGCCCGGGGAAAATGTCTCCGACATCGAGCAGAGCCCCAAAAGCTCTGCTGAAATTTTCACAGTCATCGAGAGTAACGCCTCCCTCTCTATCTATTCTGACTCTGAGCAACAGCTTCCCCTTTCCTAACAGCTCAATATCGAAAATTTCTACACCCTGCTCATCAGCAACTTGTTCAGCAAACATAAAAACCTTTTTCTTAATACTGTCGTTCATATAGAAACCTGAAAAAGCCCTATAAAACAAAAGAGTGGGACGACCCACTCTTCGATTAAACTAATAATAGGATTTTAAAAAATATACCAGATTTTTATAAAAAAAGCAAATTCAGGGGATAAGTAAGTATTACCTATCCCCTGAATATCTACACATAAATTATTTATGTGCTGGTTTCTCCGGTGCTGGTGCCGGTGCTGGTGCCTCAGCTGGCTTCTCCGGTGCTGGTGCTGTTGCCGGTGCCGGTGCTGGTGCCTCAGGTTTTGGTGTTTCTGCCGGCTTGCAACCAACGGTAAATGCCACCAATAACATTAATGATAAAACTAATGCTATAATCTTCTTCATAAAAATATCACCTCCTTCCAAGAATACTTACTTAATATCTTAAAAAGATATTATAACAGCGAATCTTTATCAAATGTCAAATACAAGAAATTTTATAACGTATCTTTTTTAAAAATCAAGATAATTTTTCGTATAATGATATCATTAAGTGTATTTTATTGCAAATTATTGCAAAAAATAACGAATGCTAAAAAAAGCTCTTTACCTGAAAAATATAATTATGCTATTATGCAAACTCATCTCTTTAATTTGAGGAAGGGTGAGAGATGAAAAGTTTTTTAGATGAAATAAATTACAGGGGCGATTATCGAAGATCCTCGAATCGCCCCTTATAGTCGGAAAGGAGCATCAGAAAAATGTTAATCATCGGTGAAAAGTTAAGCATAATAGCAAAAAAAGTAAGGGAAGCCATGATGAGAAAAGATAAAGGCCCTATACAGGATATCGCAATTTCTCAATGGAAATCAGGCGCAGGGATGATAGACGCTAACATAGGACCGGCTGAAGATGGCGGTGAGGATTTGATGCAATG
Source organism: Thermodesulfovibrionales bacterium (assembly GCA_049302065.1). GTDB lineage: Bacteria > Nitrospirota > Thermodesulfovibrionia > Thermodesulfovibrionales > SM23-35 > VGWX01. Next base: position 65,791 of record JBAQLU010000249.1, on the reverse strand, counting down.
GATGGTTACTGCCATACAGGAGGTTGTCCCGCTGCCGGTTTGTCTTGATACAACAAACTATAAAGCGGTAGAGGCCGGTCTCCAAATTCATAACAATCAATGGGGGAGGCCTTTGATAAATTCTACATCAAATGATCCTGAGAGATTTGCAATGCTTGAACTTGCAGCCAGATATAATTCTCAGATAATCGGCCTTACAGTAGGCAAGGGTGGATTGCCTGCAGATGCAGAAGAAAGGGCTGCCATTGCTGCGGATATCATGGCAAGGGCTGCAGAATATGGAGTGCCGCTCGAAGATTTATTCCTCGACCCTCTTGTCCTTCAGATAGCGACTTCCCAGGACCATGCATTAAAGGTCATAAAGGCAGTAAAGATGTTTCAGGAACTGAATGATCCGCCTATGAAAACGGTTGTTGGTCTCAGTAATGTCTCAAATGGCTGCCCGAAACACCTGAGACCTGTCCTGAACAATTATTATCTTTCTCTCTTAATCTATGAAGGTCTTACTGCTGCGATAGCAGATGCGCATGAGATATCACCAACAGTTAAAACGATAGATGTGCTGCTGGGTAAAACACTGTATGCCCATTCGTACTTAGAAATGTAACAGATAGGGTTCAAGGATTCGAGGGTTCAAGTAAAAAAACTCCCGACCCCTTGACCCCTTGGCCCCTTGAATCCTTAAATGTAAAGGAGGAGACATGGCTTTGGCACTGCCGAAAGAAACTTATTCAGGTAAGGTCTATTCTGTAACAATCGGTACCGGTCCCCGGGCGCTTACCTTCGGGGGTGAAAATGTTCTTCCATTCCATACCTTTGAAGGTTCATCGCCAAACAGTCCGGTTATAGCCTGCGAAATACAGGATGTTCCACCGGATGACTGGCCTGAGGAAGTACAGAAGCCTTATAAGGATGTATCGCATAATCCTGTCTCATGGGCCAAATTCTGTCAGGAAACATTAAAGGCAAAGGCTATCGCACTCAGGCTCACAGGTACGCACCCCGACAGAGAGAATCGCTCACCGGAAGACGCAGCAAAAACCGTCAGGGATGTAATTTCAGCGACTGATCTCCCCCTGATTATTCTTGGAAGCAATCACGCAGAGAAAGATGCTTCTGTTTTAATCTCTGCAGCAGAGGCTGCCAAAGACAGGAATTGTATTATCGGCAAAGCACAGGAAGCGAATTATAAGACGATCGCTGCTGCTGCAATGGCTAACAACCATAAACTGATCGCAATGTCAGAGCTTGATATCAACCTCTCGAAGCAGCTGAATATTCTTATTTCACAGATGGGGTTTGATAAAGAAAGAATCATTACAGACCCTATGTGTTCTGCTCTCGGGTATGGTCTTGAATATACGTATTCGGTTATGGAGCGGATACGGCTTGCTGCGCTTACACAGAATGATTCTACCATGCAGCAGCCGCTGCTGGGTGATGTAGGCATGTACGTCTGGAAGGTTAAGGAGACCCAGGCTGCTGAATCAGATGTCCCGCAATGGGGAAGTCTGGAAGAAAGAGGTATAGCATGGGAGGCAACTACTGCCATGGCCCTGCTTATGGCTGGAACTGAGCTTCTCATCATGAGACACCCAAAGGCAATCGATGCAGTGGAAAAAGTAATAGAAGAACTGACTTAAGCTGAAAAACATAAGGGGTCGAGGATTCAAGGATTCGAGGGTTCATATAAATGAAAGTTTAATCGCTTGAACCCTTGACCACTTAAATCCTGGAATCCTTTAGATCTTGGAGGTTTAGAAATGGCTTTAACCGGTGTAGAAATATTCAAACTCCTGCCAAAGACAAATTGTAAGAAATGCGGCTTCCCTACCTGTCTTGCCTTTGCTATGAAACTTGCTCAGAGACAGGTAACTCTTGACGCATGTCCTGATGTCTCTGAAGAGGCAAAACAGAAACTCGGTGAGGCCTCAGCTCCGCCTGTAAGACCAATTATCATGGGGACAGGTGAGAAGGCAGTCAAACTCGGAGAAGAGACAGTGCTTTTCAGGCATGACAAGCGTTTTGTCAATCCGTGTGTTTTTGCGCTTGAGATACAGGATACGCTTTCGGATTCTGAAATCGATCTTAAGATTAAGGAGGTTCTTGATTCTGAGATCGACAGGGTAGGTCAGAAGCTGAGGATTGATGCAATTGCACTGAAGAATACTTCAAATGATACAGGCAGATTTGAGTCTCTTGCAAAAACTGTTGCGGCAAAGGCGCCTGAAGTCCCTGTTATTATCTGCGCGACAGACCCCCGGTCTGCCGAGACCGCAGCAATAATATTCTCAAACAAGAAACCAGTCATTTACGGAGTGAATTCAGAAAATGCAGAAGCAATGACAGGCATTGCAAAGACATATAAAACAGCACTCGGGATTATGGCGAATGGGCTGGATGAACTTGCTAACCTTACTGAAAAGATCAAATCACTCGGTGTTGAAGATATGGTAATGGATTCCGGCGCAAGAAAGGCGAAGGAAATTTTAGAGCACAATACATTAATCAGGAGGGCTGCTGTCAAGAAGAATTTTAAGCCTCTCGGATATCCGGTGATAACTTTTGCACAGCGTGAAGACAGTCTTGTTGAATCACTTATTGCATCCATAGGTGTCGCAAAATATTCTTCAATAGTCGTCCTGAGCAGTATAGAAAAATGGAAGAATCTTTCTCTGTTCACCTTAAGACAGAATATCTACACAGACCCCCAGGTGCCGATGCAGGTCGAGCAAAAGATATATAAGATAGGAGAGCCGAATCCGGAATCGCCGCTCATGATTACAACAAACTTCTCACTTACATATTTTATCGTCTCCGGTGAGATTGAAAACAGCAGGGTGCCGGGTTATCTCGCTGTCATGGACTGCGAAGGCCTGTCTGTGCTTACAGCATGGGCAGCAGGGAAATTTACAGCATCAAAGATCGCACAATTTATTAAAGAAAGCGGAGTTGAGAACAATATAAAACACCGGGAGCTTATTATCCCTGGTTATGTTTCGATACTGAGCGGAGCAATAGAAGATAAACTTGAGGGATGGAAGATAACAGTCGGTCCCCGGGAAGCAAACGGGTTGCCTGCATTCCTGAAATCGAGAGCAGCATAAATTAAAGAGATCACAGAAGACAGAACACAGAGCATAGACCAAAGAAGTCTAATAAGAAATTAAAATCTGTGTTCTGTAATCTGTGCTCTGTATTCTGAGTTCTGTATTCTGATTATATAGGAGGTCGGGATGTCTAAGTTAATAGCCTCAGCAGCTATAAGAGGCGCACACAGGCTTGTCAGGCAGGCTGAGGAAATGCTCGAAAAAACTATTACTGAAAAGGGATTAAGTTTTCCATTTGAATTCCCTGATACAGCATATTATCTTCCCATGATATATGCCATGACAGGTTTTCCTGTTAAAACGCTGTCGGATATGAAGGTGGCTCTCGGTATGGCAAGAGAATTACTCCATCCGGAACCTGAGGAACACCTCTGGAAACCATATTTGGGTGAAGCACTTGATTCAGGGATGGCTACGCTCTTTGCTGAAGAGATTATCATGGCATTACGTTATATAAATGGCCTTGAACCTGTAACAGATCCTGAAACAGGATATGTCTATAATGGTTTTGTAACAGATACTATTCAGAGGAATCTGGGCATCCAGCTTGTCGATGGGACAATGCCGGGTTTTGCTGCAGTTATCGGAGCAGCGCCTGATGATGATACTGCAGTAAAGATAATACGAGAACTTCAGGAGAAGAATATCCTTACCTTTCTTTCAGGCCACACCAATGGTAATAGTGTAACGAAACAGCTTCAGAGAAAAGGTGTTGAACTGGGCTGGGATACAAGAATCGTCCCCCTCGGTCCTGATACGGAACATACCCTTTACGCCCTTGATTGGGCGATAAGGGCGTCACTTATATTTGGAGGCAAAAAACCAGGAGATTTTAAGGAGCATCTAAAGTACCAAAAAGATAGGGTCTTTGCATTTGCAATTGCCCTCGGAGATTTTGATGACATTAAATGGTCAACAGGAGCCGGCGCTATAAATATGGGCTTTCCTGCTATTTGTGATACTGATGTTCCGGTTATACATCCGACAGGTGTGTGTATTTATGAAGCGGTCGATAAAGAATTTGACCATAATAAGATTGTTCAGAAGGCGATAGAGGTGAGGGGTTTGAAAATCGTTGTTGATAAACCTCCTATACCCGTTTCCTACGGCCCGGCATTCGAAGGTGAGCGGATACGGAAAGAAGATATGTTCATAGAATTCGGTGGTGCGCGTACCCCTTCGTTTGAGTGGGTAAGGATGCGTGAAATGGAAGATATCGAGGATGGCAAGGTCACCCTGATTGGCAATAACTGGCAGGAACAGTATGAGAAAGGCGGGAAGATGCCTTTGGCCATTGTCATTGATGTGGCAGGCAGAAAGATGCAGAAGGATTTTGAGTCTGTCATAGAAAGGAAAGTGCATCATAATATCAATGAGGCCCAGGGCATCTGGCACATGGGCCAGCGCGATATCAACTGGATAAGGATCAACCAAAACGCAAAAAAGGACGGATTCACCCTTGAGCATCTCGGAATACTCAATGCTACGATGACACACCACAGGTTCAAGTCGATTGTGGATAAGGTTCAGGTGACGATCTATACCGATGAGAAAGATGTGCTGAGATTGCAGGAGGAGGCGAGGGCGGCATACAAAGAACGCGACCGGAGACTGGGCGGACTTGTCGACGATGCGGTGGACACATTTTATTCCTGTCTTCTCTGCCAGTCCTTTGCTCCGAGTCATGTTTGCGTCATCAGCCCCGAACGTCTCGGTCTCTGTGGAGCATATAACTGGCTCGACTGTAAGGCGGCCTTTGAGATAGACCCAACAGGAGGGAACCAGCCCATACTCAAGGGAGACCTTATCGATACAAAATACGGGAGGTATACCGGTATCGATGAATATCTCAAAAAGGCATCAGGCGGTGCGTTAGAGACGTTGAACCTTTATACGATTATGGAGAATCCCATGACCTCATGCGGCTGCTTCGAGTGTATCGTAGCGATCATTCCGGAAGCTAATGGTGTAATGATCGTTAACCGCGGTCATACCGGAATGACACCTGCAGGGATGAAGTTTTCTACATTAGCGGGAACTGTAGGTGGAGGCACCCAAAACCCCGGATTTATGGGCGTTGGCAGGATTTTTATTGTCAGCAAGAAATTTCTTGCCGGTGATGGAGGGATTAAGAGAATTGTCTGGATGACCAAAAATCTGAAAGAAAGCCTTAAAGAAGCTTTTGATAAGAGAGCAGCCGAGGAAGGGGTGCCGGACCTTTTAGCCAAGATTGCTGATGAGACCGTATGTGAAGATTCCGAGAAATTACTCGAGTTCCTCGCCAGCGCCGGACATCCGGCATTGGAAATGGAACCGATTTTATAAAGAATAGTGGTCAAGGATTCAAGGTTTCGAGTTAAAAGAGAAATGAACACTTGAACCCTGGGCCCCTTGACTCCTCAAATCCTGATTAGATTTTGGAGGTTTTATGGATAAGATTATAAAAAGTGCAAACGAGGCTGCAGAGAAGATTATCGAGTGGAGCGAATCCCAAGAGATAGAGACGTGCTTTGACAGGGCACAAAAAATGAAACCGTGCCCTATCGGATCTAGTGGTGCATGTTGCAGGACATGCCATATAGGACCATGCAGGTTTGTTGGCCAGAACGCAGAGGAGGAAGCAAGGGGGGTATGTGGAGCAACGCTCCCGACAGTTGCTTCAAGAAATCTTGTGCGAATGGCTGTAGCAGGTGCAGCAGCACATTCAGACCACGCTCGGGATATGGCTTTTACATTACTTGCAGTTGCAAATGGAGAAGCAAGTGATTTTAGGATAACCGATGTAAAAAAGCTATATAAGATCGCAGGAATCCTTGAAATAGAGTTCGAAGGTCGTTCTGTCAATGATGTTGCCAGGGATGTAGCAATGAAACTCCTTGAGGATTTCAGACGTCAGAAAGGTGAGCTGAATTATATAAAACGGGCGCCCAAGAAGACGCAGGAAAGGTGGAAGAAGTGGGGGATAACTCCAAGAGGCATAGATCGAGAAATAGCAGAGTCAATGCACCGTACGAACATGGGTGTTGACCATGACCCTGACAATCTTCTTCTGAGTGCGCTCAAGGTTTCCCTCGCTGATGGGTGGGGCGGGTCCATGATCTCGTCAGATATTACCGATATCCTCTTTGGAACTCCTAAACCTGTAAAGGCAGAGGCAGGTTTTGGAATATTCAAAGAAGATGAAGTCAACCTCGTGGTTCATGGACATGAGCCTTCACTGGCAGAGGTAATCGTAAATGTAGTCAATGAACCGGAGATGATCGAATATGCGAAATCAAAAGGTGCAAAAGGCATCAATCTTGGGGGAATGTGTTGTACTGCAAATGAATTGTTGATGAGGCACGGCATTCCAACGGCAGGAGGTTTTACAAATCAGGAACTGGCAATTTTGACAGGACTTGTTGATGCAATAACAGTTGATGTGCAGTGCATAATGCCTGCTATAGCAGAACTTTCAAAAAAGTTCCATACAAAGGTAATAACTACTTCTTATAAAGCAAAAATCCCAGGCGCTATTCATATTCAATATGATGAGCATAGAGCAAAAGAAATCGCTCGGGAGATTGTCAAGCTCGCTATTGACAACTATGCCAACAGAAAAGCAGAAGGTAGCCATATTTCAGATAAGTTTCCGTTAATAGCAGGGTTTTCGCACGAATATATCGAATACATGCAGGGTGGTTCTTGGAGGGCATCGTTCAGACCGCTCAATGATGCGATTATAGCAGGGAGAATTCGAGGGGTTGTTGGCCTTGCAGGTTGTGATAATCCAAGGGTCCCTTCGCAGGGACTTCACCGTTTTCTTGCACTCGAATTGATCAAGCATGATGTACTGGTCGTTTCTACCGGCTGTGGCTCTGCTGCGTGTAGTACTGCCGGGTATCTGACACCTGAGATGGCATTGGAGAATGCAGGGCCTGGATTAAAGGAAGTTTGTGAGGCAATAGGTATTCCTCCAATCCTTCACGTTGGTTCATGTGTGGATAATTCGAGGATTTTGACCATAGTAACCGCTATGGCTGAAGAAGGGGGGCTTTCTGACGAGATAGGTGGGATGCCGGCTGTTGGTATCGCTCCTGAATGGATGAGTGAAAAGGCTATTGCTATCGGTTGCTATTTTGCAGCCTCAGGTGTTCCCGTCATATTTGGTGGTGAGTCCCCGGTTGGAGCAAGTGAAGAAGTAACGAAGATCATAACGGAGGTGTGGCTTGAACGGTTCAAGGGAGCACTTCACTTTGAGCCGGATCCTGAAAAAATCCTCGATCTTACTCTCAAATATATCGATGAGGCGAGGGAGGCACTGAAACTGAAAAAGTATGAACCCGGAAAATTCGGTGCCGAAAGGGTCCTCATGGATATGGCTGCACGCCGCGAAATTGAAAGGGCAGCAAAACCGCATATCGGAATTTATTAGTGTAGCCGCACCCTTTAGGGTGCGTGTATTATCGCAGGCTGAAGCCTGCGGCTACAATTTTGGAGGCACAATGATAGTAGAAGAGATTAACGTCAACGAACAGATAGGTGAGGTAGGCCGAATCCTTCGTAACGACGAAAAGAAAAGGGGAATCCTGATACATGTCCTTCAGAAAATTCAGGAGGACAATGGGTATTTACCCGAGGATGTCCTGAGGAATCTTTCGAAGAAACTCAATCTCCCGCTCGCAGAAATTTATAGCGTCGCGAGTTTTTACAAACTATTTCATTTCAAACCGCGGGGAAGAAAGATTGTTAAGATTTGTATGGGGACGGCATGTTATGTAAGGGGTGCTAAGGAGATCCTGAACACGGTTGAGGAAAGGTTCAATGTGAAAGCCGGTGAAACAACTGAAGATTTTGCTATGACCCTGGAAACAGTCGGCTGCATCGGATGCTGCGGCCTCGCACCTGTTGCAACTGTAAACGATGAAGTGAAAGGGGAAATAAGTACAAAGAAACTGGACAGGTTAATAAAACTTATAAAAGAGGAATAAAAAATGGGGAGGCTTCAAAGCATAGACGATCTTAAGAACCTGAGATCACGGTTGAGCGAAGAAGTATTCAACCCGAAAAAAGACAGATTGAGGGTCTGCTGTGGCCTTCCCTGTAGTGTCTTAGGTTCTCATAAAATTATTAAGGTCTTAGAAGAAGACATCTCCAAAAGCGGTATGGATATTGAAGTGGTAAAGACGGGTTGTCAGGGTCTTTGTCAAAGCGGTCCTGTTATGAAGGTTGAACCGCATGGTTATTTTTACCAGAGAGTCAAACAAAAATATGTAAAGGACATTGTTCTGACCACATATAAGGCAGGCTATCCGGTAAGAGAGCTTCTCTATAGAGGCACTTTTCTTGAAGAACCTGTTGAGGTGATGGAAGAACTGCCCTTTTATAAAAAGCAGTTGAAGATTGCACTCAGAAATACAGGCAACATAGATCCCTTTAATATCTATCATTACATTGCTGTAGGCGGATATAATGCTGTTGAGAAGATGTTTTCCTCTATGAGTCCTGAACAGGTGCTGGAGGAGATAAAAAAGGCAAATCTCAGGGGACGGGGCGGCGCAGGATTCCCTGCCGGCATCAAGTGGGCACATACGAAAAAGGCTCAAAGTGCGATCAAGATGGTCATTGCCAATGGTGACGAGGGCGATCCAGGCGCTTTTATGGACAGATCGATCATGGAAGGCGACCCGCATAGCCTGCTTGAAGGCATGCTAATCTGCGCATATGTAATTGACGCACATTATGGTTTTATCTATGTCCGTCATGAATATCCACTTGCCATTAAAACTCTGAAAACGGCTATCGAGCAAGCAGAGGAGAGCGGCCTTTTAGGAAAAAATATCCTTGGTACAGGATTTGATTTTACTGTTGGTATCAGAGAAGGTGCAGGTGCGTTTGTATGTGGTGAATCTACCGCACTGGTTGCATCTGTAGAGGGCGGCCGAGGATTCCCAAACCCAAGGCCTCCACGACTTTCTGAAAAAGGTGGTGGGGCCTGGGGATACCCTTCGAATCTAAACAATATCGAAACGTATGCCTGTGTCCCGTCCATTATAGAGAAGGGCGCTGAGTGGTTTCTGAGTATCGGGACTGAAGGCTCACCGGGCACGAAGGTTTTTTCCCTCGCCGGCAAGGTTAAAAATACAGGGCTTGTCGAGGTTCCCATGGGGATAACCCTAAGAGAGATTATTTTTGATATCGGCGGGGGTATCATTGACAATAAGGAATTCAAGGCAGTGCAAACGGGTGGTCCTTCGGGAGGATGCATACCAACACAATATCTCGATCTGCCGGTTGATTTCGATTCACTCCGGAAGGTCGGTTCCATTATGGGCTCTGGCGGCATGGTTGTCATGGATGAAGACAACTGCATGGTTGATATTGCCAAATTCTTCCTTTCATTCACCCAGTCCGAATCCTGCGGGAAGTGTCCGCCTTGCAGAATAGGCACATACCAGATGCTGCAGATACTTGAAAGGATAACAACGGGAAAGGGTGAGGAAGGGGATATAGAAAGACTCGAGAGGCTTGGGAAGATCGTAGCAGCAGGCTCTCTCTGCGGTCTTGGCCAGAGTGCACCGAACCCTGTTCTTACAACGATACGATATTTCCGTGAAGAATACGAGGAGCATGTGAAGGATAAATACTGCAGAGCGAAGATCTGCAGCGGCATGGGCATTTTTGAAATCAACCAGGCTGAATGCATCGAATGTGGACTCTGCAAAGAGGCATGTGCCTTTGATGCCATTATTGAAACAAAGGATAAATACTCCATCGCCCGCGATTACTGCACCAGATGTAAGGCATGCTACTATGTCTGCCCTGTCAATGCAGTCAAGCTTCTGAGCCCGAAACTTATAAGGCTTGAGGAGGAATTAAAATTGCCGCTCGAAAGTCTGGATATGATCGATCGAAGGTGTAAGATGACGTTACAGAATATCATAAAATCGAAACCGTTAATAGTAGTAACCGTCCATAAGGATCAGACGGTCTCTGATACGGTAAAGGTTATGGGCAAGAAGAATGTCAGCGGGGTATTCGTTGTTGATGAGAAGGATAAATTAGTAGGGATATTTACCGAGAGGGACATCGTGCGTTGTGTTGTGAAAGGCATATCTTTAGAGAACGAAGTAATACAGAATATTATGAGAACCGATCTTATAACATTTGATCCCTCGATGGTGTTGAGTTCGGCAATAGCTATCGCATTAAGAAAGAATATCAGACATCTGCTCATTGTTGAGCATGGTGAGATCGTGGGGATGATCACTTTTAGAGATTTGATCTCCTATCTCTTGCCAGAGATTCTCTACATGTCGAAATAAATTTAATGGAGAGAGCATGTCAGATCACAAAGAGGTAAAGGTGGAAGACATAAAAAATGAGGCGGAAGAGAAGCGTTGTCCCGTTCAAAAGGCAATGTATTATATAGAGCAGTTTCTTGCAGATCCCATGTGTGGAAAGTGCTTTCCATGCTCATTTGGCGCCTACGAGGCAAAAATAAGGCTCAAGGAGATTTTGTCCGGTAGAGGTACGAAAGATGATTTTTTTGCTCTTAAGCGGATTGCGCATGGGATGATCGAAGCCTCCCGGTGCAAGAAAGGTAAAGACACGGCAAAGTTTATCCTTGGGTGGATGGATACGGATGACTTTTATAATCACGTAGAAGGTGTATGCCGTGAAAAGGAATGCTTTGCCTTTATAGAGTACAGAATTGATCCTGAAAAATGTATCATATGCGGTGAATGTAAGGTTGTCTGTAAATATGATGCGATTATCGGGGAAAAGAGAAAACCGTATCTCAGCGGTTATCTGCCTTTTGAAATAAGACTGAAGAGATGTACCAAATGCGGTGAATGTATTAATGTATGCCCAACCGGGGCGATCGAGATAGTAGATGTAAAGGCTAAGGCTGAGGCTGAGGTTAAGGTTTAGGGAAATATAGATTTGACGAGTTAATAATGCGGTCATTAATAAGGACACTCGTCTGTCATTCCCGCTTGTCGGGAATCTTTCTTCAGAAGGATTCTGGACAAGCCAGAATGACAGAAATTTACTAAGCATGTTGTTTTACTTATAGCCGTCTTAGTAATAAAATTGTAGAAGAGGAATAAGAATGGAGAGGCTTAACAATTTAGATGATCTCCGGAAGCTGAGGTCACGGGTAAGCAGTGAAACATTCGATCCGGAAAAAAACAGGGTCAGGATATGTTGCGGGACCGCCTGTACGGCTTCAGGCTCTGGAGATGTTGTTCATGTGCTTGAGGAAGAGATTGTAAAACATGGCCTTGATCTTGAAGTTGTAAAAACAGGTTGCCAGGGGATTTGCCAGAAAGGTCCGGTTATGAAGATTGAGCCCCATGGTTATTTCTATCAGAAGGTAAATCGGGAAAACATAAAGGGAGTTATTCCGATTACCTATAAGGCAGGTTACCCGGTAAGGAATTTACTCTACAGAGGCACTTTTCTTGAAAAGCCTGTTGAAGTAATGGACGGTATACCGTTTTACAAAAAACAGATGAGGATTGCTCTCAGGAACAATGGAAACATAGATCCATGTAATATCTATCATTACATTGCTGTCGGCGGATATAATGCTGTTGAGAAGATATTTTCCTCTATGAGTCCTGAACAGGTGCTTGAAGAGGTAAAAGAGGCAAATCTCAGGGGACGGGGCGGCGCAGGATTCCCTGCCGGCATCAAGTGGGCGCATACGAAAAAGGCTCCAGGTAACATTAAGATGGTCATTGCCAATGGTGATGAGGGCGACCCTGGTGCTTTTATGGACAGGTCGATCATGGAAGGCGACCCGCACAGCCTGCTTGAAGGCATGATAATCTGTGCCTATACAATTGACGCACATTACGGTTTTATTTATGTGCGTCATGAGTATCCGCTTGCGGTCAAGAATTTAAATACGGCTATCAAGCAAGCAGAGGAGATCGGCCTTTTAGGAAAAAATATCCTTGGTACAGGATTTGATTTTATCATTCATATCAAGGAAGGGGCTGGTGCGTTTGTCTGTGGTGAGGCTACCGCACTTATTGCATCTATCGAGGGCAACAGGGGTTTCCCTCATGCACGTCCTCCAAGGGTTTCTGAACCCGGCGGCGGTCCATGGGGCTATCCGGCAAATCTGAATAATGTGGAGACCTATGTATGTGTGCCACCGATTATTGAGAAAGGCGCTGACTGGTTCAGGAGTATAGGAACTGAAGGCTCGCCTGGAACAAAAGTATTCGCCCTTACAGGCAAGGTTAAAAATACAGGGCTTGTTGAGGTTCCCATGGGGATAACCCTCAAAGAGATTATTTTTGATATCGGCGGAGGTATCATTGACAATAAGAAATTCAAGGCAGTACAAACGGGTGGTCCTTCCGGAGGCTGCATTCCATCGCAGTACCTTGATCTCCCGGTAGATTTCGATTCACTCCGGAAGGTCGGTTCGATGATGGGCTCGGGCGGCATGGTTGTCATGGATGAAGACAACTGCATGGTTGATATTGCCAAATTCTTCCTTTCATTCACCAAGTCCGAATCCTGCGGGAAGTGTCCACCCTGCAGAATAGGCACATACCAGATGCTGCAGATACTCGAAAGGATAACAACGGGAAAGGGTGAGGAAGGGGATATAGAAAGACTCGATAGGCTTGGAAGGCTTATAGAAGCAGGCTCTCTCTGCGGTCTTGGCCAGAGCGCACCGAATCCTGTTCTTACAACGATACGATATTTCCGTGACGAATACGAGGAGCATGTGAAGGATAAATACTGCAGGGCGAAGGTCTGCAGCGGCATGGGCATTTTTGTGATTAATCAGGCTGAATGCATCAAATGTGGACTCTGCAAAGACGCATGTGCCATTGGCGCTGTTATTGAAACAAAGGATAAATACTTTATCGCCCGCGATTACTGCACGAAATGCAAGGCATGCTATCGTGCCTGTCCTGTCAATGCAGTTATGCTTATGAGCCCAAGACAGGTAAGGCTTAAAGAAGAACTGAAGTTATCTTTTAAAAGTATAGACATATTTGAAAGGAGATTCAAGATGATATTGGGAAATATTATAAAATCGAAACCATTAATAGTAGTAACCGTACATAAGGATCAGAAGATCTCTGATGCGGTAAAAGTTATGGGTGAAAAGAATGTTAGCGGGGTATTCATTGTTGATGAGAATGATAAATTGGTGGGGATATTTACCGAGAGGGACATCGTGCGTTGTGTTGTGAAAGGCATATCTTTAGAGGACGAAGTCATACGGAATATCATGAGAACCGATCTCACAACCTTTGACCCATCAACAGAGATAAGTTCGGCAATAGCTATCGTATTAAGAAAGAATATCAGACATCTGCCTATTGTTGAAGGGGAAAAGATTATTGGGATGGTTACTTTCAGAGATTTAGTCTCATACCTCTTGCCGGAGATCTGCTATATTGCAAAGGAAGTATATTAAACTAAATGTTGCATGAAATTATCCAACAATCGTCATTGCCTGACCCCCGATCGCAGTCGAGGGCATGCTTGATCGGGCAATCCAGAGAAAGGAACTGGATTTGGAGCCTGCCCCGTACTTGATACGGGGGTCAAGCCGGAGAATGACAGAATTAAAAAACGTAACAACCTTTAAGATATTTGATGATTTATACATGGAGGGATAAATGGAAAAGACGGTTAAGCTTACAATAGATGGCACAATGGTTCAGGCTCCCGAAGGCATGAATCTCATAGATGCAGCGGAGCTTGCTGGCGTTTATATACCGAATCTCTGTTACCTCAAAGGCATGAAGGGCATCGGGGCATGCAGGCTTTGCCTTGTAGAAATAGAGGGGTTGAAAGCGCCGATGATAGCATGCAATACAAAGGCCAGGGAGGGGATGGTCATAAATACGAAGACAGAAAAAGTCCTGGAGATAAGGAAATTCATTATAGACCTTATCCTTTCCATGCATCCGCTTGACTGTATGACCTGTACAAAGGCAGGGATATGCAATCTTCAGAAATATGCATATGAATTTGATCTTAAAGAATCGAGCTTTACAAGGAAAAAGTTTGGCTATCCTGTTGATGAAGCAAACCCCTTTATCAAGAGAGACCCAGACTACTGCATACTGTGCGGCAGGTGTGTCAGGGTCTGCAAGGAACAGGGGACGAATATCCTTGAATTCATGGGCAGGGGCATTGAATCAAAGGTTATTACCGCAATTGACAGTCCGCTTCAGGAATCGGGATGCACATTCTGCGGAAGCTGTGTCGACGCCTGTCCTGTGAATGCTCTCCTTGAGTCGGACAGGAGGCGCAAGGGAAGGGAATGGGAATATGAGAAGGTAAACTCTGTCTGCCTTTTATGCGGAAACGGCTGTGAGATTAGTGTAAGTACCAAAGACGGCAGAATACAGAAGATAAATTCAGGAGCAGAGGCAGGTTCAGCTGAAAAGTATATCTGCGCCTACGGGAGATTCGGCTTTGACTCTATTGAGGCAGAGTCGAGGCTTAGAGTTCCCATGAAAAGGATAGACGGTGAACTCAAAGAGACTACCTGGGAAGACGCACTCACCATAGCTGCTGATAAACTCACGAAGGCCGGTAAAGAAGCGGGTTTTATAAGCGTTGCAGGCATAGAAAACGAAGATGCGCTGATATTAAAAAAGATTGCTAAAAACGTTGTGAAAACAAAGAACCTTGATACAACATTAAGTCTGTATGGAGATAGTGAGTCTTTCAGGAACTCCCAAAAAACAGATATTGATAAGGCTGACCTTATTTTACTTGTTGATCTGAACCCTTCACAGTGGGAGAGGGCTTTGCCTGCTCTCGATGCATCTGTGAGAAGGAGGGTTAACAGGGGAGCGAAACTCATTATCATTAATTCATCTGATACAAAAATAGAAGAGGTCGCAGCAGTAACTCTCAAAGGAAATATCACATCCAATCTGAAACGTATTGCAAAGGCTTTAACAGGAAAAGGACATAAGGCAGATAAGAAGATCCTGGCTGCTGTAAAAGATGAAGAGATTACGGAAGATATTGAAAAGGCAGCTGATCTTATTTCCAAAGCAAATAAACCACTTATCTTTTCTTCTCCTTCCCTGTTTGAAGCATCCGCCAATATTGCACTGATCAAAGGAAAAGTGATATCTGTCGGGCTTGAAAGCAATGTGCGTGGTGTCGTATTGATGGGTCTGACAACCGAAGATAAAACGTATAAAGAGATGGCCGGCATAGAATCGGGAAAAGGGCAGGGCGCAAAGAGCGCTGTTAAAGTCCTTTATACACTTGGAGAAGTGCCATTGCAGACAAGGCCTGAGGGACTTGAATTTCTTATTGTGCAGAACTCACATCTATCCGGACTCGCAAGGCAGGCTGATATTGTTCTGCCTTCAGCAACATTCCTCGAAGCTGCCGGCACTATAGTTGATTACATGGGAAGGCTGAAATATTTACCCAAAGTAATCGAGCCTCAGGGTGAATCAAAAAGCCACAGAGAGATTTTCATCGCTCTTGCGAAGGTTATGGGCACGACAATAAAACTGCCCACAGAGGCTGAGGTTAATAAGGCGGTCAGGATAAAAACCAAACTCTCATTCAGTCCTTTTGCTAAAAAAGAAGGCCTTGATGTTGCACCCAATGAATTCATCGAATCCATCAATGCATCATTGATCAATGGATCAAGACTCTTATGGCTTAAGGAGACTGAAAAGGCTGTGGCGGTTTAGAAAATACTGCTGCAAAAGTATGTTTTGTCATCCTGAAGTTGTTTCAGGGTCTCATAATAATTCGGTATTATAAGAAACTGAAGAGATGCTGAAATAAATTCAGCATGACATTTAGCAAGATTAAAACTTCTCTAAGAATTCATTTATCGTTTTCCAGTACTCTGCATTATCATGGATTGTGTTATGGTCTTCGCCTTCTATGATTTTGAAAGAATGCGGTCCTCCCCATTTCTCCAAAAGTTTTTTTGAGTGCTTAAGAGGGATTATCGTATCGTCTGCTGCAGTTATCACAAGCAATGGCGCTGATATCAGGGGCGCCCTTGAGAGTGAATCAAACCGGTGCCGGAGGAGAAGATTAACAGGCAGAAGAGGATAATGATGTTTCCCTATACTTATAATGCTGTCATAAGGAGAGACGAGTATCAGTGCCTTTACAGGTCTCATCTGTGCAAGGTATGTGGCAACGCCGGTGCCGAGGCTCCTTCCAATAAGAACTATTCTTGTATTATCAATATCATCTCTTTTTGAAAAATAATCATAGATAGAAACTGCATCAGTATATAAATCCTTTTCAGAGGGTTTTCCTTCACTCAAGCCATAGCCCCTGTAATTTATCAAAGCCAGTGACCAGCCTTTGACCTTATCTGCATAATAAATCAGATATGACAATTCCTCTGCATTGCCGCCAAAATAAATGATAAGTGGAGATTTCAGCAGGGTTGAATTTTTTACAAGCCATCCTTTAATGCTGATGTTATTCCCGGTTTTGAGATTTACATTCTCAATGTGAGAATATCTTATCGAGAGTCTGTCTGCTTCTTCTTTTGGAAGTTTCTGCGGGAAAAAGATTAACTTATCCTGAAGAAAATACAGGAGAGCCAGTAAAGCCAATAAACCAATTAAAATTCCAACCATAATCCTCAGTAATGAAAGCAATAATGTTTTGAATCGTTCTGCATTCTTCATGCTTTTTCATTAAGACTATACAGGAAAAAAAGCATTTGGGCAACATTATCATTCTCCTTTTTTGGTGATAACCTTTGAGTCACGAGGTAGCCGCAGCCTTTAGGCTGCGCCAAACAACGCAGGCTAAAGCCTGCGGCTACAAAATTACACCTGCTAATGAAAGGTTACTTTTGGTGTATAATATTCATGGAAAAATGGAAGAAAGCATTAACATAAAAATCCCTGTCTTTGAAGGGCCGTTTGATCTTCTTCTCCACCTCATAAGGGAAAACAAGCTTGATATCTATGATATACCCATTGCTGTAATCACAGGCCAGTACCTCCAGTATATCGACATGATGAAAGAGCTTAACCTCGAAATAGCAGGGGATTTTATCGTCATGGCAGCAACCCTTATCCAAATCAAATCGAGGATGCTGCTTCCGCCTGACGAAGAAACTCCTTCAGAAGAGCCTGAGGACCCAAGGCGTGAACTTGTTCAGAGGCTTATTGAATACCAGAAATACAAGGAAGCAGCAGGCGACTTCAGAAAAAGAGAAGATGAGTGGTTAAGGGTATTTCACCGTGACCCGTTATCTGAGGCAGATGAAGAAGAAGGCGGAGAACTGTACCTCTTTGATCTCAGCCTTTTCGATCTTATCAATGCCTTTAAAAAAATACTCGATAAGGTTCCACCAGAAATGGTTTCGATTACTAAAGAGACCCTGACTGTAAAGGATAAGATATCGGTAATAATGGAGATCATCGAAGGACATGATTCGGTCAGATTTGAAGAGCTTTTTAAGGACGAAATAACAAGGGTTCAGCTTATCGTGACCTTTGTGGCGCTTCTTGAGCTCATCAGACTCGGTCTTGTCAGGGTTTATCAGGAAAAAACATTCGGAAAAATATGGGTAATTAACCCTGCAAAACAGTCAGCTGCAGCAGAGCAGACCTCAGAAATTACTCCTTTATCTCCGACCAGTTAGCGCCGAATATTAAAGTAAAATATTAGACATAGATTTACTTGTCCCCCAATGCAGTTGTTGGCAGGTATGCATACAGAAAAACCTTTACAAATCGCAATCTGGCTTTAAAAAGTATATGTCTTTCGTATTTAAGTTGGAGGAACCCTGGATTCCCCGATCCCCCGATCGGAGTCGAGGGCAGGCAAGTCGGGGAATGACATTCTTAAGTGCATTTTTATAGTCATTCCCGCGGAGGCGGGAATCCAGACATTTTTATCATTGTTTGCAGTTGTCTTGCAAAGGTGGCGTCCGCCACAGCGGATCCGCCGAGGTGGAAAGTAAAGGTTTTTCTGCATACATACCTGCCATATTATATTAAGAATTGCATTTTATTGGTTAAGTGATTTATTATTGATAAATTAAGCTAAAGCTAATAATAGTAACTGGGTGGGAATAATAAACATATTAAATAAATATAATTATAATATGTATTTAAAGCATAATAATAAAAGTAAAACTTTATTAAAAATGAACATTCTGTTTTCATAAAATATTCGAATGATGGCATAATTTGTGCAAATGCTATGTAGTAGAGTATGCAAAAAAAGACAAGACTTATAATCAATATTCTGTTTCTATGTCTATTAGTCATAATCTTATACTCAGGTATTAGTATCGCTGAAGTGGGTGGAGACTGTGATGCATGCCATACCGTTTACCCGGGCATGATGGAGAAAACCTATCGTGCCAAACCATTTGAGTATGTCTTAAAAGACACTTTCTGCGTAAATTGTCACTCAAATAATACAAGTGATACTATAAAGATGCTTGGTGGGAATAGGGTTCCGGTGGTTTTCAGCAATGTTAAGCCGGTCCGTCCCTTAGCGGGTGGCAATTTTTATTATGTAGCTAAGGATTTTGGTGATAGAAAGGGACATAATGTAAATGGTATATCTTCTATGGATGCAAAATTCAAAGGATCCCCTCCAGGATATGTAAGGGCATCAGATATTTCAAGTATCGGCTATAATCCTGAGAATCCTCTGACATGCGCAGGTTCTAACGGCTGCCATGGAAATAGAAATATTGAAGACCCCTTTGAAGCAGTTTACGGCACTCATCATGCGGTTGATAAACCACTGGATGGAAGCACAACAGCAAAGAGTTACAGGTTTTTAAAAAATACGGATAAAATAAAAGGTGTTCTGGGGCTTGAGGATAGAGACTGGAATCAAGATAGTTCTTCAACAAAGCATAATGAATATTCTCCAACAATGGATTTTCTCTGTGCAAGCTGTCATGCAGACTTTCACAAGAAGGATATGAAAATGGATAAAGAACCGAGCCCATGGTTTAGGCATCCGGCAGGCATCATTCTCCCAAAGAGAGGCGAGTATGCGAATTATAATCCTGATATTCCTCCTCCATCTGATAGGGATGATATCAGGATTTATAGCATCGATGCCCCGGTTGGGCGAGTAAAGGTTCCTGCATCGCCGGGTGAAGAGGTCAGACCCGGCGAAGATATTGTTATCTGTCTCTCATGTCATGTAGCACATTCAAGTCCGTATGATTCTGTCTTAAGATGGGATTATGACAATATTTATACGGGGGAAGATGGAAAAGGTGGTTGTTTGATATGCCATACAGGAAAATAGCCAAGAGCAAAGAGCTAAGAGCAAAGAGCAAAGAACAAGGAGCAAGGGTTTTCTATATTTTACTCTTTGCTCTATGCTATATGCTCTTTGCTTCTGTTGTTGATGCAAGGGTAAAAGGGAAATGCAAAGATTGCCATAGCATGCATTACAGTTATGAAGGCAAGGAGGTTACCTATGGAGATCGTCAGGGACCATTTCCTGCCCTCACGCAAGGCGGCTGTATCGGCTGTCATGGCCGGAATCCGAACGGCACAAAAAGCATCATCACCACTGGAAAGACCAGGATTCCTCAGATACTGCATCATCTGCAAAACGATGATCTGGCAGGCGGGAATTTTTATTACGTTGCAGATGAATATAATCCTGATTATTCAAAGGGGCACAATATCAAAGGCATCTCCCGCCAGGAAAACCCTCCAATGGATGTCCCTCCTGGATTTATGAAGAATGTACTGATACCGGGAGGAACCGGGCCTGCATATTGGCCTGGCCAGCAGCAGCTTACCTGTGCAGGAACATGGGGATGTCATGGGAACAGGACAATTGAAAACCTTTATCAATCTCTATATGGGGCGCACCATTCAGATGACCGTATTATCGATGGCTCAACAGTTGGCAAAAGTTATCGCTTTCTTTACGGAATAAAAGGCACGGAACATAGAGACTGGGAATATCTGGCCACTATCAATAATCATAACGGCTACAAGGGTGATATCGCTCATGATACCATGGATACCATAAGTTATCTCTGCGGCGAATGTCATGCCAAGTTCCATCCCAATCCCAATCTTGGCGGCAGCAGGGAGGTTGGGCAAGCTTATAACTCCATATGGCGCAGGCATCCTGCTGATATTGCCTTTGCAACTGTACATGGTGGTTTTGCAAGTTCTGAGTATCAGGGTTATGTTACGTACAGTCTCGAAGCCCCTGTTGCTTTTGGACAGCCCACAGGTGGAGAAGAAGTTGTTGATTCAAACAGTATACTTATGTGCCTTTCCTGTCACAGGTCACATGCAAGCCAATATTCTGATATCCTGAGATGGGATTATTCAAAAATGGATACTCGGAATGTGACAAAAAAGGGCTGCCTTGCCTGTCATACCAAAAAAAACCAATAGCCAGCTTTCCTGCCATTCTCATTTCCGTCTCATTCTCATTCTCATTTTTGAGAATGCAGGATACTTTACAATATTAAGCAAATAATAATTTTATCTTGACAAGTAGTATAGTAAATATATTATATTAAGCAATTGCTTAGTAATGGCACTTAAATTTTAGTAGAATCAAATACTTAGTATAGTGGAACGGATATTGCATTTATATGTTAATAATAGGTAAAAGACAGGTCATATAATCCTAATATTAAGCAATTAAAAATTATCAAATGATAAATTAGAAGTTTTCTAAAACTGGCAAGCTTTTTTGCTAATACAAAAAGAAAGGAGGTGAAAAGAGATGAAAAAGATATTAATCGTAGGTGTTATTGCTCTTCTTTCTCTTGTCCTAACGTATGGCTTTGCTAATGCTGCGGTTACCGGAACATGCGTCACCTGCCACACTATGCACGATAGCCAAAATGGGGTGAGCGACTTGGGTACCACTGGCCAGCAACCCTATCTCACATTGTACTCTTGTTTGGCCTGTCATGTCAGTGGCGGCGCAGCGCTTGCTCCCAAGATCGATGGAACTGCCAATGCTAGTGGTGTTGGTGCCGGTGCCCTTTCTACAGCAGGTGGGGATTACGATGTTGGTGCTGCTGATCAAGACACGAGACACGATATTGTCGCTGGTGATGTCTGGGTTAAGACTCCGCCCGGCTACACTGCCGGATTAACCTGGGCTTCAAACAAGGTGACATGTGAGGGCACATACGGATGCCACGGCAAACATGGTACCTCCCCGGACCTGGGTGTACATGGTATGCATCACGGTACTTCCACTGCCTTCAGATGGCTGTATGTACAAGCAGGCAATACCGGTGCAGCCGGAACTTTAGTAGGTGGTAAGGAGTCTTCTATTTATGAAGCGGGCGGCGCTACATCTGGCAACCACAACGTATACGACGGCGACGGCACTGATAGTATAAGCGCCTTCTGCGGCAACTGCCACGGGAACTTCCACGGGTCGGCCAATACAACTGACACTGGAACAAGTCCCTTCAAACGCCATCCGACTGACGAAGAAGCTTTGATAACCAATATTGTGGCTACATTATTTACACCAACAAACGCAGAGCTTAATGAGACCCCGTTCGCATTTACAACTGCACAGATTGCCGGCATGTTGACTACGGACATGACTACCGGTACGGCATACACAACAGCTAATGGGAAGGCCTCGTGCATGAGCTGCCACAGGGCCCACGGTACTACCCAGAAAGACATCCTGAGGTTTACCTACAGTACTATGAATGCAGGGAATTCAACAAACAACAATGGCTGTGAAACCTGCCATGTTGCTCAGCGGTAGTTAGAACTTGAGACACTGAAGATAAGGAGAGCAGAAATTTCTGCTCTCCTTATCTTATTTTTTTAAGAGCAAATAATTGACATAATTGATCATACCTGTCCAAGCTAAGGATAGTAAATGGCATATAGGAGATTAAGATGTTTAGGTTTGAGAATTTAAATGATCTTGAGAGAAAAAAACGTGCTACTTTGTTAGCTTTTAGCTGTTTGCTCCTTGCTCTTTGCTATGTGCTATGTATTCCTCACAAACTCGTTGCACAGCAGGCCGTTACCTCGGTAACCTATCTTGATGTTATAACTGAGGATGAGGAAGGGGGTAAGATACACTTCCCTTCTTTTGTGTTCTCAGACCCGATCAGTAATGAGATTTATGTTATTAGTCAAACTAAGATAATAATATATACATCAGATTTTTTCCCCGTCTTTACCCTTAGCAAAAAGTACGGTATTGAAACACCACAGGGCTTGACTGTAGATGCTGAAGGTAACCTTTATGTTGCTCATAGCGCAACAAAGGAGAATCCCAGACATAAGATTTCGGTTTTTAATGCATGTTTTAAATGGGAGCGTGATATCTATTTAAAGGGTTTTGAGGGAGCCGATTCATTTATGCCCTATCGCCTGTCTACGGATAAAAATGGAAATATTTACGTAGCCGGGTCATACTTTTCAGGCATTCTGATTCTGAATAATCAGGGGGAGCTATTGGAGATCTTATCACCCGAGGAAGAAGGGAAGAAGGTGAAATTAGACTACGTGACTGTGGATAAAGAAGGCAGGATATATCTTGTAAGCGAGGAGGAAGGACACATCTATGTATATGATGAAAATAGAAAATTTCTTTTTAAATTCGGGCAAAAGGGAGGAAGCAAGGGTAAGCTAAGCCGGGCTCGGGCAGTTGGTGTGGATAATCGCAATGGCAGGATGTATGTGGTAGATTATATGCGTCATACTGTATCTGCCTATGATAAGGATGGGAAATATTTATTTGAATTTGGCGGCCTGGGCTGGGGTGAAGGATGGTTTCAGTATCCGAGGGATATAGCTGTTGACTCTCAGGGCAGGGTACTTGTTGCCGATACCTTTAATGACAGGATACAGGTGTTTAAAGCAAATGAATAGCGAAGAGCAAAGAGCATAGAGCAAAGAGTAGGAAATACAGATGTTTAGATTTGAGAATTTAGAGATATGGAAAAAATCAATAGAGATTGCGGGAAATTTGTTTGATATTTCTGATGATCTTGAAAGGAAAAAGTTATATAAATTTGCTGAGCAGTTAAGAGGAGCTGCTCTATCAATATCAAATAATATAGCAGAAGGTTCGGGAAGTAATTCCAAAAAGGAATTTGTTCAATTTTTAAATATTGCTAAAAGATCTTGTTTCGAAAATGCAAACATGATGATTCTTTTCGAAAAAAGAGAATATATACAAAATCACGTTAAACAAACAATCTTGTTAAAACTCGAGGAATTATGTCGAATGATGAGCGGCTTTATAAAAAATCTCAAAATTTAGTTATTCGCTTTAGGCTTTTAGTCGGCGGCTCTAAACTTTTTGCTCTTCGCTCTAAGCTCTTTGCTAAGAACTCTTTGCTATTAGCTCTTTGCTCTTTGCTTGTTTTCGGGGTGGGGTGTGCATCTGTTCAGGAGTACATTGAGTCTCCGGGTACAACCAATGGGCAGATTACTGTTCTTCTGAAAGGGCCTGATATAACCTCAACGGATTTAACATTTGAACTTGCAGCAGTCAATATTCTGTCAGAAGACGGTACATACAGAGAGATTATGAATACCCCGGTGAATATAAATTCAATATCTCTTACGGGTCGTCAGGTGCGTCTGGGTGAGAGATATCTGCCCGAGGGCAGATACAAGAAACTTCAGCTCATAGTGAAACAAGCTTTGATCCGGAAAAAAGACAAAACAGCAAATCTGGCGCTTCCACCCGAAGGGATAGAGATAAGTATAGATATTACGATAACAAGAAACCAGAACACGTCATTATTTTTAAACTGGAACGCCGATGCTTCCGTTGCAGACGGATACCTTTTCAATCCTGTATTCGCTGTCAAAGGTCAGGTCCCGGAATTAAGTACTTTGCTTATCTATGTGACGAATGAAGGTTCAAATAATGTCTCTGTCATTAACAGACAATCAGGTGAAATCGTTGCAACTATAATGGTGGGAAAGAAACCGAGGGGCGTTGCAGTGAGCCAGGTTAAAGAATATCCACGGGTTTATGTGGCTAATTCAGGCTCAAACAGTATTTCCGTTATAGACCCTACTGTCCATAAGGTTGAGATGGAAATACCGATAAGGTTTGGCAGGGAACCAGAAGGGGTAGCTGTTACAAAGATATCTCCTAAAAAAGAACTTATATTTGTAACAAATTATGGTTCTGACAACGTCTCTGTTATTGATACCTCAACCTATCAGGAGATTGAAAAAATAAATGTAGGGAGTGGACCTATCGCAATCGCCGCAGACCCACCGATTGAGAGTCTGTCAGGTTCAAGATTTCTCAGCTTTGATGATCTCCTTTTATTAAGAAATTATCGTGAGAAGTTTTTCAATGTATATGTTGCGAATAAGAATTCCAGGGATGTCTCGATTATAAGAATGGATATTCATAACAGCAGGGTTGATGGAATTATGCAATTAAGTGTTGACTGGAGACCAATAGCGATTGCAGCCGATTATCAAAGGGCAAAGGTTTATGTAGGTAATTATAATTATGACAATCTCTCGGTTATTGATATTATTCAGATTATTAATAGACCCGGAGCTGTCAGTTCTATTACAAATGTCGGGACTTCTGTTGTAGGGATTATCTCTGACCCTGATCTTGACAGAATCTATTTATTAAAGGAGATCTCCGGCGAGATAATGATCATTAGGCCATTTTCCGAAGCATTAAGCACGGTTAAAACAACCATAGCACCGGTAATGGGAACAATCACGGTAGGGAATTCTCCAAGATCCTTAATCTTAGATCCCGAAGGTAGAAAGATTTACGTAGTCAATAGGGGTTCGGATAATGTCTCGGTAATAGATAAAACTACGAGCAGGGAAGAAAAGGTTATCCCTGTAGGGAAAAAACCGTATGGGATAGCGATGTTTCCTTATTAGCGAAGAGCAATGAGCAAAGAGCAATGAGCAATGAGCTAAGAGCTAAGAGCAAAGGAAAAAGAGCATGAAACTCTATGCTCTTCGCTCTATGCTCTTCGCTCTATGCTTTATGCTTTTTTTTTGTTCATCAGCTTATGCTGAAGGCCCAAGTGCATGGTTTAATATAAATTATACTTATATGAAACAGTTCGAAGATGACAAAAGGAGTCAGACCTCAGATAATCTTAATCAGAATTATTATCTTCGTTTGGACAAATCAATCACCCCGCTGATCTCTTATCAGCTATATCTCAGGACTAATCTTACAAACTCGCATACTACCGATTCTCAGGATAAAACAACAAAGACTTACCAGAGGGCGATAGAGCCTGCATTAGATCTTTCTTTTCGAAACCCTATTTATGGTCTGGATGTCGGAACGCGGCGCCTGGAGCAGTGGTCAACGGCAAATCTGAGTGATGACAGCAGAAAAACCACTGAATTTTATTATGCACGCTTGAATGTGAGACCTTATGATTTACCTTCCCTGTCACTTCAGTTTGACAGGCAGAAGGATTACGACCATCTTTCAGAAAGGAAAATTGATACCACTAATAATAGATTTTCAGGTAGTTCCTGGTATGATGTATTGTACAAAGATATAAAAATATCATATAACCTCACATACACACGAAATGAGAGTAAAACACCGATAGGTACAATTTCAAAAACAATCAACAACAGCCTTAATGCATTATACAGCCTTGGTTACAATAAGTCTTTCTGGAGCGGCAGAGCCAATGTATCAGCCGGCTATCAGGGAAATTATGTCCGGAACAAAAATGACCAGTATGCTACTCAGACCGGCAATGTGCCTTTTGAGCGTACACCCTCATCCGGCAGGTATGGACTGGGGACACAACTCCAACCAGACGTTGATACATTGATCCCCGCCAATGCACTGATTGATAATATTTACAATGTCCCGGTAACTACTGCTGCAGGTACGATTAATATCGGCCAGAACGGAAATAAATTCCATAACATAGGTATTCAATTATTTTCAACAACAAAACCTGTAGATACACTATTTATTTATGTAAATAAAGATGTTAGATCAGATACAAATCTCATCAATGTAAACAACTGGAGGGTATACCTGAGTGACTTTAATCTGCCTGCTACATGGACGGAAATACCTGTCCAGACTGTAACAGTATCTGCATTTGATATCCTGAATACGGTTTATCGGTATGAGATACGATTTTTTAATCCACAAAGTGGTTCATATTTCAGAGTGATCAATAGGGAAAATGCTTCGATAAATGATGTCTTAGTGACGGAAATCGAGGCATTCGGTACGGATGTAATACCACAGTCAGGAAAGATTACGGACGTCACCACATTCTTTACGCATGGTATTAACCTGTTAGCTAACTTAAGACCCTTCAACAGACTCACCTTTTCGCTTAATTACTTTTTAAACAAGGCAGACGAAAACCCCGATTCAGTTTTGGGTTCCATCGGGAGTGCATTTCAAAGCATATTCAAAAAACCTACAAATGAAGAAGACAATAAATTAAGAAGCAATATAACAAGGACCTACGGGATAAGCTCAACATGGCTTACCCACAGGCTGCTGACAACAACAGTGCGTTTTCAAAGGAATGAAGCATTTGACAATAAAGACGAAACGGATATCAGTAAAACCGATATCGTGTCTGATACATATTCCTTAACCTTTAATTCATCTCCTCTGCCGACACTTAATACAAACTTATCTTTCATCAGAACCTACAGTTACAGTTTCGATGAGAAACAATCCATGAATACCCTGTATTTCCTGACAATCGGTTCCCGCTTATACAGGGATGTCAACATGATTACTGATATTGGTTATACACGATCAGAGAGTTTTCCGACAGAACGTCAAATTTCTGAAACAACAATTACTGAAAAGACCGGAACTTCTACAAAATATATAAGAAATACGCTTGACGCCCGCCTTACCCAAAAACTATCAGGAAATCTTTCGTTTGGTCTTACACGAACATCAGGCACCACTTCCACAACTTCAAAGGACGGTTATTTTATTTTAACCTATCGACCTGGAAGGTTTATCAATCTTTCGGGTAATATTAAGGTATCAGATACGGATGGAGATACAAATATCTCGGAAGGAATGATTATTGACTGGCTTTTTTTGCCGGCAATCAGGATGAATTTAAGCTACCAGCATAGTAAAACAGAACCAGGACCAAATACTGTTCATTCACTGAGCAGCTATGTAATGTGGTACATAACGAAATTTTCAGATCTTCAGTTAAACTATATCTATACACGTGATGAGAAAGAAAAAAAGTTGAAGACATATAATATCGGAGGTAATCTGACGTGCAGATTCTGGTAACAATAGCAAAGAGCGAAGAGCAAAGGGCTAAGAGTAGAGAGTAAAATGAAAATAGCAAAGAACAAAATGAAAAAAACTCTATACGTTAATCCCCCCTTACCCCCCTTTACAAAAGGGGGGGTGGGGGGATTAGCTCTATGCTCTATGCTCTATGCCATATGTTTTTTGCTGTTTTTTATACAAGGATGTGGACCCACACATTTTGTCCGTCCAAAAACTGATGTTGAAAGCGTCAAAAAAGTAGCTATTTTACCTTTTGAAAACTTTACTCAGGATGATTATGCTGGTGAAAAGATAAGGAGAATAGCAATTACAGAACTTCTTTCAAGGGATGTTGATGTGATTGAGCCGGGTGAGGTAACAAGACTTTTTAGGGAAATGAAGATCAAGTCCCTCGGATCTGTAAAAGTTTCAGAAATCCAGGAGATCGGAAAAGCTTTAAATGTAGAAGCAGTAATATTAGGATCTGTAGAGGCATTCGGGACAGGCAGGGGTATTTCGGTCAGTTATCCGGAGGTTACCATAAATTTAAGAATGATTGAGGTAAATTCAGGAAATATTGTCTGGTCGGTGCGTCATACAACCGGCGGCCCTGACTTCTGGACCAGACATTTTGGTTCAGAAGGACCTTCACTGAGTGAAGCTGCCGGGAAGGTAGTAAGGGAGTCTATCGGTTCATTATTTTAATGTTGTTTATTGTTGTGAACATTACTAACAGAAAGTTTTTGAGAGGTAAGAAAAGATGA
The DNA here is from genome assembly GCA_049302065.1 of Thermodesulfovibrionales bacterium. Lineage (GTDB taxonomy): Bacteria > Nitrospirota > Thermodesulfovibrionia > Thermodesulfovibrionales > SM23-35 > VGWX01. The sequence goes on along the minus strand of JBAQLU010000249.1, from coordinate 37,683 downwards.
GAATGCTGAAGATATTTTTCATAATTTGGATGCTTTTATTATATTTTTTGACGGGCTGTGGTGGAAAAGCCTCTCCTTCCCATTATGTAAGTCAGGATATAGACTTAAGTTTTATAAAAAGGGTAGCGGTATTGCCTCTGGATAATCTGACGAACGATAAATTTGCAGGTGATGCTGTAAGACAGGTGGTAATCAGTGAGCTTTTAGCCTCGGGTCTTGTTGATGTAGTATGCCCCGGAGATGCGGTAGCTGCACTCGAAACCCTTAAGCTTAAAACAGGTCAATCTCCAAATGCAGACCAGATAAAGGCTATAGGGAAAGCCCTTAAGGTACAGGCTGTTATTATCGGCGCGGTTAGTAAATACGGAGAGATTAGGGAAGGAAACGTATCTGCGCCCGAAGTTTCTATTACACTGATGATGGCAGATACAGGCTCTGGCAGTATTATTTGGTCAGTTACAAAGACACGCGGAGGTGCTGGTTTCTGGGCAAGACATTTTGGTGCACGGGCAGATACGATGAGTGAGGCTATGTTAAAGGTTGTAAGAGAAGCGATCAAGACGCTTTATAAATATTAAAAGTTTCTTGAGTTTCTTGAGTTTACACAGTGTATCGGGTTATGAAAATTGAAAGGTTTGAAGATTTAGAGTGTTGGAAGGAAGCAAGAATTCTGGTAAATATGGGCAATGTTAAAAACGAAAAACGTTATAAAAAAAGAAAATTGACACAGCAAACTCAAGAAACCCAATGAACCCAAGAAACCCAAGAAACTTTTTAATTTTAGCTTTTTGTTTTTTACTCTATGCCACCAGTGTATGTTGTGCCTCTCAGACACACCAGAAGGTAAAAATTGCCCTGTTCCCTTTTGAAAACTTCAGCGAAGACAGGAATGCCCTACCAACGGTTATGCCTTTGATAAGAAGTAAATTAGAAGAAAAAGGGTTTGAGGTGCTGGATGATGATAGTTTGAATAAATTTTTGCTTAAGGAAAGAATCAGATCAACAGGATATATTTCAAAAGATATTGCAAAAAAAATAGGTGAAGAGCTGAATGTAAAGGCAATCTTAGTAGGATCTGTTAATTCATTTACCTCAGGAGAGAATCCACGTGTAGGTTTTTCAGCCCGTCTTGTTGATTCTTCAGATAACACTATTTTATGGGCAAATCATGCCGCTGCTACGGTAGAAGATTTTACGACAATCTTAGGACTTGGCAGGATAACAACTATTGACAGACTTATCTCCAAGGTCATAGATAAGTTATTTGACTCCTTTAATACCGCTCCATCAGGAAAAGAGACGGAGTCGACTTACAGGATTGCTGTAATGCCATTTCAGAACAAAAGCAAGATGAAAGATGTGGGTATGATAGCAACATATATGTTTATAGACGAATTATTCAAGAATAAAAAATTTGTTCCCCTTGAATATGGTGACGTCAGGTTTTTAATAGTGAATTTAAGGATCAGAGATAAAGGAGAACTGGACTTCGAAAAAACAGAAGCTATATCAGGGACTACAGGAGTAGATGGAATTATAGTAGGCACTGTTGAAGTTTACAAAGAGGGTGAGGGCACTGCACCACCTGAAGCTTCTATCAGTGCGAGACTCATAGACGCCCATAAAAATAAAATCTTATGGAGTGATAGCTTCCAGTTAAAAGGCGACGACAATATATTTATGCTTGATTGGGGAAGAATGTATTCAGCAGAAAGTGTATCATATAAAGCAATAGCAAACTTAGTAAAAGGAATGAGAAAGGCAAAATGGAGATAAAGAGCAAAGAGCAAAGAGCTAAGAGCAAAGAGCTAAGAGCTAAGAGTAAAAAATTCTATGTTTTAAGCTCTATGCTCTGCGCTCTATGCTGTTTGCTGATTTTTTGGGGTGGCTGTGCATCGCTTTCACAAAAGGAGGCAGTACTGGCGGTTGTTGATGGTGAACCTGTAACAGAAGAAGATCTTAAATATGCTTTAAATATAGCTCACCGCAGAGAAGACCTTTCATCAGCAGGCGCCTTAAATTTATCACAATATGTTCAAAAGCTAATAGATGATAGATTAATTATTCATGAGGCCCGCAATGCAGGTATGGATCAGTATCCTGAGGTGAAACAGGCCATTGAGGCATATATCCTGAGGGAATCTGTTGTCATACTTCATGATGAGGAGATTGTGCAAAAGGTTTTCATAACAGAAGAAGAAATTAAAGACTATTACAAGAGAAATTATGAGCGGTTTACCCTGGGCATCATAGAAATATCATTGGAGGAGAAAGCTATAGAAATCTTAGAACAAATTAAGAATGGAAAAAATTTCAAGGAGCTTGCTCAGAAATACTCAACCTATCCATCCAAGAAAGATGAGAGTGAAGTTGTTTTTACAAGAGGTTCTCTATCGACTGAAATACAAAAAGCTGTTTCCCCTTTAAAACCTGATGAAGTCAGTGATATTATCAAATTGTCAGAAAAATTTTACATAGTAAAGTTAATGAGCAGAAAAGAGGCGCCGGACGAGGAATTCGAAAAGGTAAAAGGCAGCCTGCAGAAAGCCATCAGGAAACAAAGGGAAAAAGAGCGTAGTGATGAATATCTGAAATACCTTCGTGAGAAGGCAAACATAAAGATTGATGAGAAGCTTCTCTCTGCTATTAAACTGGATGGTGATAGCGAGAGGGAAAAATGGTCTAAGGATAAAAGACATTTAGTCGAGGTAAATGGCGCTGTTTTAACTGTTGAAGATTTTATGGCTATGATTAAACCTTCTCCCAAAATATCGAAAGAGAATATCCTTGAGAGCTGGATTGACCGCAAGGTGATAGACAATGAGGCACTCAGCAGACATTACGAAATGAAGCCCGGCTTAAAGAAAATGGCATATCGTTATGAGAATCAACTTCTCAAGAATACGTTTATTAAGAGAGTAATAATCCCTCAGATCGTTGTAACAGGTAAGAATTTAGAAGAGTACTATGCAACACATCAGAAAAGCTTTATCAAACCTGTCCGTTATAAGATCCAACAGATTACAGTAAAATCTCGAGAAGAGGCTCAGGAAATATTAGACAGCTTGCAGAAAGGCGCTGATTTTTTATGGCTGGCAAAAAGAAAGTCTGCAGATTCAGCAACTGAAAAGGGCGGAGATGCGGGATTGTTTACAAAGGCTGAACTTCCTAAACCTCTTGGGGAGATTATAGATTCCATGAAAGCAGGAGATACAAGCCCGATAATCGAGATTGAATCACTTTATAAAATATTCAGAATACAGGATATAACAGGCGAAGTGATCGAAGAATATGCCAAGGTTAAGAATAACGTGCATAAAGCATACGTAAATGAACAGGTGAACACCACATTAAACAGGTATATAGATAAACTGAAGAAAGATGCTGAGATAAAGATAAATGAAGAAGAGATTCGGGCTATTGAAAAAAAATTTAAGCAGTAAAATATTTTTGCTTGACATATAGCATACGCTTATTGATAATTATCTAATAATTTTGGAACTCATGGAAAAGATTATGAAAAGATTGATTAACCTTTTTTTGATGCTCTTCATCTTCGGTATTCTTTTTTTTACCTGTGCACCTGAACAAACAGTGCGAAGAGGTTTTGAGGCAAAACCCTGCCTGGATTGCCACAAAGTAAAATTGAACGAGTTCCAGAAGAAGTATATCCATTCACCGATGGCTAAAAAGGACTGCGAGGCATGTCATTTGCGTCATGGAAAGATTGCGGTTTTATCTTTAAAGGAAAGAGAAGAAAGAAAACTCTGTTACATCTGCCATAAGCAGATGGCTTTAAATATGGATAAGACTGCAAATGTCCATACTGCACTTAAGCAAGGTAAATGTCTTCCATGCCATAATCCTCATGCTTCAGATAATAAGTTCCTCCAGAAAAAGACGGGGAGTGAACAGTGCTTTACCTGTCACAATCAAACGCCTTTCATGCGTGCCAAACGGCATAAACCGATGTCAGACGGATGCCTTACGTGCCATTCAGCACACGGTTCGCAATATAAAAATAATCTTATAAAGCAGGAATTAGAACTCTGCCAGTCGTGTCACAATTTCACGGCAGACAAATTCAGGACGGCACATAAAGACTATCCTGTTCAGAAAGGAAAGTGTACAGGTTGCCATACAGCCCATAGTTCAACAAATGATAAGTTACTCAGGGAATCGGTACATCCGCCGCTTAAACTCGGGCAATGCTCTTCATGCCATAAATCTGTGACCGACCCCAATCCGCTTGCTGTTATTGCGCCGGATGGAAAGCTCTGCTATACCTGTCATAAAAAGGAGGAGAAAGGATTTAAAGAGGCACACAGACATCGCCCCGTTGATGAAGATAAATGTCTGAGCTGCCACAGCCCCCATGCAACTGATTATGCAAAGGTCACCCTCATGGACAAAAACGACCTGTGCATAAACTGCCATAAGAAAAAGGCAGATTTATTAAAGGTGAGCAGTTTACATGCGCCAATTAAGGATAAAGGCTGCACTGCCTGCCATAATCCTCATGCTTCTCCAAATCCATTTTACTTGAAAGCATCCGAGAAGCAGATCTGTTTTACCTGCCATGTCAAGACTGAAAAGGAATCGAAGGAAAAGTATTCACATATACCATTTTCGAAATTTGAATGCAAAAAGTGTCATGATTCGCATGGCAGCAATAACCCACGCATGATGAAAGTTGCCATTACAGATCTCTGTTATACCTGTCATAAGAAAGAACAAAAAGAATTCTTTAAAACATACATACATACCCCTGTAAATAATAAAAAATGTATCTCGTGTCACAGTCCGCATGCTTCCGCTTACAAGAATTTATTGAATAATGCGCCTGATCAGCTCTGTATGAGCTGCCATGGCAATATGTTTCTTGAGCTGAAAGACGCTGATATCCATAAGCCGTTTAAAGAAAAGACGTGTGGAATATGTCATGATGCTCATGCCAGTGAATATACTGCTCACACGGTTATTTCAATGCCAGGGCTATGTTACAGCTGCCATAAGAAAATGGATAACGACGTTAAGACCAGCAACAATAGACATCTGCCTGTTGAAGAAGGAAAATGTTCAGTCTGTCATAGTCCTCATGGAACGAAAATGAAGAATCTCCTTCTAAGCAGGCCAAAGGAGCTCTGTCTTTCATGCCATGAAAGAATAGTAACTACAACTGTAAGAAAAGGGCATATTGAGATGGAAAAAGGAGACTGCCTGGGTTGTCATGTCGCCCACTTTTCTGAATCTAAATATTTGATAACCGCTAAAGACCCGGCATTATGTATCAAATGTCATTCAACTGATACAGATGCTCTTTTGAAGGCGCACATAAAACCCATAGCTAAAATCAACCATTGTCTCAACTGTCATGAACCCCATGTTACAGAAAAGCAGGGTCTTTTAAGAAAGATTAAACATAGTCCTTTTGCAAAAGGTGATTGCAGGGCTTGTCATGAATAAGCAAAAAGCAGAGAGCAGAGAGCAGAGAGCAAAGAGCACGGAGCAAAAAATCTACGCTCTACGCTATATGCTATATGCTATATGCTTCGTACTCTTTGCTCTTAGCTCTACGCTATTCGCTGTTTTCGCATCCGCTCAGGGCGATCTTAAGGAAAAAGCTCCGGATCTTTGCTACCGATGCCATGTAAAATTAAAGGAAAGCCTGTCCCGCAGTTATGTCCATTTCCCCTTCAAGGACGGTAAATGTATCGCCTGTCATAACATACATGCAGGTAATATGAAGGGACTGGTAAAGGAAGATATCAATTCCTTGTGCCTCGGTTGCCACGAGGGGATCAAAAAAGCACTCAAGAAGGATTTTGTACATCTTGCAATCAAAAAAGGGGTGTGCACAGATTGCCATTTTGCACACAGTGGAGATAATAAACGTCTTTTGGTAAAGGTGCAAAAGGATCTCTGCTGGGATTGTCACGATGCTTTAAAAGAGCAATTAAAGAAATCTTATGTGCATGTTCCTTTCAAGAATGGTGAATGTTCATCTTGTCATGATCCACATGCATCTTCAGAAGAGAACCAGATCCGTGATAACCCCAACAAATTATGTAAAAGCTGTCATGCAGCGAAGTGTAAGGCGGGTAACGTCTCCATAACCTTAGCTATTGAAAAGCTGAAATGCGATGAATGCCACAGTGGACATTCCTCCAACACCAGCGGACTTCTCGGCCCATATGGCCACACAGCTTTTTTGGATAAAAAATGTGAACAATGCCATAACCCGATTGTAGCTGATAAGAAGATAACTACTAAGATATCAGGCAAGGATTTATGCTTTAGTTGTCATAAGAAGGACACTACCAAACTCAAAGAGGGTGATGTTCATATCAATGATGAAAAAGGTGGATGCTCGCTGTGTCATAGCTACCATGCGTCAAAAAGGAAGAACCTGACAGTGAAGGAATCTCAACTGTGCTATACCTGTCACAAAGATACGGAGAAGAGGACGATCCTCATGGAGAAGGCATTGAAATCGATCAAGTGCGTTCCTGTGAAAGACAGAAGATGCTTTGAATGTCATATTCCTCCTCATTCTCTTAATCCCCTTTATTTTAAAGCAGATAAGATTCAGACATGTTCAAGATGCCATACTCAGCAGCATAAAGTAACGCATCCGCTCGGACAGGATGTGAAAGATCCACGAAATGGTCAGCCAATTACCTGCATTACCTGTCACAGCATGCATTCATCAAAGGCTGAATTTATGCTCTATTTTGACAGAAAGAGACAGCTTTGTATCCAATGTCATAAGAAGTAAAAGATAAGAATGAGACTATTCTATTATTCAAAATGTTAGCATTTGTTACATTTCAAATTACTTGACTTAAACTGATTATCTTTTCTTCCAACATCTAACCCCCTAATTTTATAAACATTTACTCATAATAAATGTAAAGTTTTCGATTGTATCTGGTGAGCAATTTTTGATAATATTAACATATCTATATCTGATGCTTAATATTTATATAAACAAATATATGGTATATCTTTTGCATAATATGAAAAGAAGATTATTGAAATTGAATGAGAATAGGGAGTGGAGCATAACATAAAAAAAATGTGTCTGAAAGCAGAACATGAGCAAAAAAACGCAAAAAGGTTACGCACTTTTCATTTTTCTTCTTTATGCCTTGCTTTGTGCTCGATAATTATGGTTTTGTTGGGTTACACCTTGCCATTAGAAGCAAAAGTTACCGGTGAATGTTTCAAATGCCACACCATGCATAACAGTCAGAATGGTGCCCATATGCAATATCTGGCTCCTAGTGAGACTGATACAGACACTAAGCGATCCCTCCTGCGCGGATCATGTTTAGGTTGCCATTCGAAGACAGACGGAACTACCTGGCAAGATCCTATCACAATGGCTCCTATTGTCTACAACAGTACTGAGCCATCCTATAATGCGACAAAAGGGCTTGCCGCAGGCAATTTCTACTGGGTGAAGACCGATGACACAAAAGGTCATAATGTTTTTTTGAATGAAAAAGACCCAGCTCTTACCGCTGCTCCGGGAAAATCTGGCGAGGAAAACTGCAGTACAAAAAATTGCCATAAATCTTTAGCTGAAAAAAGTGATGCTGGAGTATTGGCTGGAACGTACGGTTGTCAGGGTTGTCATGTATATCCACATCATCACGCAGACGATTCGGCAACGGTGGTAGGAGAAGCAGGTGGATGGTATCGTTTTCTGGCGGGACATGAACCTCTGCCGACTTATGGCCACGGAGTTGAAGGGATTGAAGATAAAGACTGGCAATACACCTATAATGCAAGCGATCATAATGAGTATTTAGGGGATGGTTCTGTTAGCAAGATTACTCAAGTAAGTCTTACGAATCATACGATGACAGCTTTTTGCTGTGGATGCCACAGGAACTTTCATATACAGGACAACACAGTAAGCGGTCAGAGCCCATGGTTTCGCCATCCTTCAGATGCGCTGATACCAAATTCCGGTGAATACGCCAGCGCTTTCGGTGCTTCCGGTGGAACAGGTACATATGACCCATTAGTTCCAGTGGCAAGACCTAGCTTGAGTGGCTGGACAGGACCAAGCGGTACCGTGACGCTGGGTACAGACCTGGTTACGTGCCTTTCATGCCATCGGGCACATGCATCGCCATATTGCAAAATGATGAGATGGGATTATAAAGGCTGGCCGGGAAACGGTCAGACAAATGGATGCAATGTATGTCATACATCAAAGAATTAGAAAAGAGCATAGAGCAAACGAAAGAGAGAATAAGGACAAAATCATTTTAAATAAACAAATTTTGATAAAAAAGAGGATTTATGTTGAAGAATAAGTGGTTTAATAAAAAATCTCAGAAATTCACTCTGAGCTCTAAGCTCTTGGCTTTTAGCTCTCTGCTCTTAGCTATCTGCTCTTTTATCTGGTTATTGTATCCTGACAAGGCCATATCAGGTCCTTATCTCAATTCCTCCCACGGGAATAGCACCTATGGGGTCAACCGTACAAGCCTTACTTCTTTTGGTTATTCAAAAGGGAACTGTGTCCACTGCCATGAGCAGCATGCGAGCATAGGAGGATCTGAGCCTAACCCAACTGGAGGCCCTGATAAATACTGCCTTTTAGCAAATAATTTTAATACGTCAAAAACTATGAACCCTTATATCCAAAATGACAGTGTCTGCTTTTACTGCCATATCAGTATAGGTACCCTCCAGAGTCCTTCTTTTAGCAATTACAGCTATAGTATTACGTTTGGAGGAAATCCAGATGCTACCCCAAATAATATCTTCGATGCATTTAATGGTTTGTCTTACCATAATTTGTATGATATATGGAGGCTCATCACTGGCCTTTCTGGTACCAAAACATTCACCAACTTCCCATCTGACAGCAATCCATGTTCTGGCTGCCATAATATCCATATTGCACGAAGAAGCTGTGGCAAACCTTCTGGTTCTTTCGACACAACTAAGTCTGCAATATCAAGACCGAGCGATCACGGTAATCTGTGGGGCGATGGTGAGAAGATGAGTGATTATACAGGCGGCTATCAGGCTCCATATTGGTATGCTTCGACAAACTATGAGCCAAATAACTCTCCTTCCTCAGATCCATCAATACTACCAGACTATGTTACATTTTGTACAGATTGCCATACCAGCACTGCCAATAGTGTGTGGAGCACTACACTTAGTAGATGGTTGAGGCCCGTTGACTGGAATGTTGAAAAACATGGAATAGGTGTATCTGATGGGGATGATGGTGCGGCAAGAATATTAAGTCCTTATTCTACGACAAATAAAGTGCTTGCGTGTACAGATTGCCATGAGCCTCATGGCGCTCCGAATGTTGTTTTAATCAGGCAAGAGGTAAACGGAGGGGCACTTAGCGGACAAATAACTACACTTACCACACTACTTAATAAAGAATTAGGATACCTCTGCCGGCGCTGTCATCAGGAGAATACTCCTGGGTCAAATAATTGGTGGAACACTCATCATGCTGATGTTACTTTAGCCCAAGGTTGCGGAGGCACAGCCATGATGTGTCATGGAATATTAGCTGATGATTGGGCATGTCGTACCTGTAGCAGATGTCACTATCACGGCGCAGTTGTTACTGACGGTACTCTCAGCAAACGAACATTCTAAATTTATTTTCGCTTAAAAAAGAAGGTGTTTTGGCTGAACAGGTAAATGATTAATAATAGTATTTAAAAAATTTTTGTGACAAAATAACAAAATTAAAAGGAGTACAGTAAATATGACAAAAGGTTTATATATTATAATTGCTTGTTTAATCATGGTTTTGAGTGCGGTGGCTAATGTGCACGCCGGACCAATGAAAAGCCAGGAAGAATTTAAACAGAAAATGAATGCCCATATCGAAAAAATGAAACTTAAGAACCCTCAAAAACATCAATTTATGATAGAAAGAGCAGGTGGGAATGTCACTCAGTGTACCGACTGCCATCAAGAGTTACTCAAAGGAAACCTTCCGGGCCAAAAAGGTATAGAAAGTATTAGTCCATTAAAAAAATAGGGGATGGTTGTTGAAATTCTCAAATTGCCATAAAAAATGCCAAAAAATGTCAGTCATTAATTTTTAAATGCAAGAGCTTTGCGGAAAATTGTGTTTAAAAAATTGATTTTATTACTATTTTCTCAAGCGATTTATGGCATGATAATTGCGTAATTTATAATAGAAATAATCAGCTATTGCAGTATTAATTATCGGACAAGGAAAGCATTAACGATGATGGTTAACAGGATAAAGCTGTTGTACCTTATTACTATAGTAATCTTCCTATTGATTCCTGGTATCGGATACTCTGAGATAACCTATGACGTATTAGATCCGATCAAGAATGGACTGAAGGCCCCTGAGGATGTGGCTGTATCTTCAGATGGGAAGATTTATGTCGTAGATGGTTATCAAAATAAAGTTTTTATATACGACAGAAAAGGCCAGTCAGCAGGCAGTATCCCGATACAGAAACCCACATCAGTAGCTGTAAATAATAACGGCACTATTTATATAAGCACTAATGACGACCTCTCTGTAAAGATATTAAATTCATCTCATACTATTATTGGCTCACTGGGCAAAGGGGCCGGAGAATTCCAGTTGCCAAGGAACGTAACTGTTGATAAGGCAACGGGAAATGTATATGTTGTTGACCAGATTGATTATTCCATAAAGGTTTACACGTCAAACGGCGAACCTATACTAACAAATCAAAATATACCTTTAAAGATAAACGATTATCCGAACCTCATTCAGGATGTAACGCTCATAAATAATGAAATATATGTATTAGACCAACCATTGATCACGAACCAATGGGGGCAGAAAATACGGGGTGTACAGGTCAGTGTTTTTGACATGAATGGCCTTCTCCAGAGGACATTTAGTTTTTATGGCACGGGCCCAGGGCAAATGATACGGCCACGGGGGATAACATCAGATAGCGGAGGCATTCTTTACATCACCGACTCATTTCTTAATGCAGTGATATGTTTTGATAAAGACGGCAGTTCTCTTGGGACGATCCAGACGCCAACAAATCCGATGCTCACAACGATGGGTATAGCATTAGGGCAAGACAGGAGGCTATTTGCAGCCTCAATGAATACAGCGAGCGTATATGTATTTGGGCTTGAAGGATATATAAGCATGGATGTATTACCTTCTTCTCTATCATATGAAGCACAGCAGGGCGAGTCCAATCCTTCTCCTCAGGATATAACCATAAGCAATTCAGGCACAGGCACATTGACATATAAAGTAACAAGTACTGAAAGCTGGATAGTGATCAATGGGCCATCCGGGACAGTCGGGGCTGGAGGCTCAGGGATTCTTCCTGTCGGGGTCAATATATCGGGGCTCAGCGCCGGGACATACAGCGGAGAGATAACAATAACTGACAATTCGGGAATAAGTGAAGTTGTAACAGTAACCCTTGAGATAACAGCGCCGCCTGAGCCACCTCTTCTTTCCGTCACACCACAAATACTGAATTACACATACAGTATAGGTGATCCTGAACCTTCTTCACAGACAGTAACAGTCGAAATATCAAATGGCACGGCAACATGGACAGCTACGAGTGATTCTCCATGGTTAAGCATTATACCCACAACCGGGTCAGGCAACACAACCACATATGCAGTGGTGAGGATTAATCCGGCAGGCCTTGAGGCCGGAGTCTATAAAGGCAATATCACAATAGATGCGCCGAAGGCAGACGGTTCACCAGTAAATATAGAAGTTAATCTAACTGTTAAATACAGTGGGACTATTCAGGTAAGCTGTAGTATTCCAGAGGCATCCTTTGCGATAACAGGTCCTCGTAGATATGAAGGGAGTGGTGAAACCTGGACAGCAACCGAGGTTCCTGATGGGGAATACACCATAACTTACAATCCTGTAGGGAAGTATAAAACTCCTCAGGCTGAGACAAAGGTTCTCAGCAGTCAGGAGAAAACAATCAGTTTTACCGGAAATTACACCAGCCTTGCAATGTCTGCAGAGATAGTAGTAAGCAGGGGCGCTAATCGAATGACTCCCCAAACGATAGGGATATTCAATAAGAGTGGCGCTTTATTGGGCTCACTTATACCCTTAGCAGGGAGCAGATACAACTTTGATTACGCTGTAAACACTGCAGTAGGAGACATTGATGGTGATGGTAAAGCAGATATTGTTGCTGCTCTTGGAGCATCATCGAAGAATCCTGCAGCAGTTGTAGTATACAGGGCAGACGGCACAGTAATACCCGGGAGTAATTTTATAGCCATGAACACAATGTACGGAGCAAAGGTGGCTGCAGCTGATTTTGACGGAGATGGAAAAGCAGAGATAGTGGTAAGCGCTGGTCCAGGTCCTAAAAACCCGGCACAGGTCAGGATATTCAAGTACGACAGCGGTGTTATTAAAGATACAGGCATTGACTTTATTGCCTCTAAGTCAAAAGGTGGTGTCAATGTAGCAACTGCCGATATAGATGGAGACGGTATACCGGAGCTTATTACTATATCTGGTGCAGGCTCTTTTGCAAGTCCGGAGATAAGGGTATGGAAGATAAATACAACAGGGCCTTCATGGTCAATCATCGATACAGGTATTCGTTTTCTGTTTCCCGGTTTATATAGTGCTAACGTAACAACGGGTGACCTCAATGGTGATGGTATAAGCGAAATAATCGTAAGCAGTGCATACACAAGAAATGGTACAAACATCATTAAGGCATTCTATGGAAACGGGACCGAGTTTGGTCTTCTGATAAAAGATCTTCCAGCAGGTTATAGTCTTAATATTGCATCAGCAGACCTTAACAGCGATGGTATAGCAGAGATCGTAGCAGGAATTGTCTCATATGCAAAGAACCAGGCCATAGTAAGAATTTATAAGGCAGACGGTACCCTTATGAATACCTTTACTGCCTTTAACAATGTACAGTATGGTATAGCTGTATCGGCAGGTGAATTAGGGTATTAACGATGTCAGGAGTCAGGTATATGAGGATAAAGGCACATGTAATCATTGTATTCATCGTAGGATTTATTGTTGCAATCAGTTCGCAGTTCGGTGTTGCCATTGATACTCCACACAATGAAAGCAATAACGTATCCTGTCAAGAGTGTCATATTGGACCGGACTGGCCTATGGTACTCTATTGGTTTCCCATCTTTACACCACACACCATAGATGACACTCCTTTCAACATGCTCTGTCTAAGCTGTCACGTTGCTTCATCTGGTCCGTACTTCGGGACTGCACCTCGGGTAAAGACGCATTCAAGTGTGAGCATAAGCAATAAATATGGGGAATGGACAAGAGAATGCCGTACTTGTCATAACCCCCATTTCCAACTACAGAAGAATTACAAAAGTACAGATGCAGGCAATCTATATCTTGCCCAGGGCACAATCACATCGTGTGTGTACAACGGCGTCGATGGTACAAGTACTTTAAACTATTCGTCAATAACGTATAAGACGGGGTGGGATGCTACGAAATTAACAAAAAAGACATCAGATTATCGACGTACAGTATTGTTCCCCAATGTAGATAATCTTAACTATGACTATCCAATCACAGCAGTGGATTCGGGTGCAATAACAGTCAAAGGTAATGCATGTACAAATCTCAGTCTTCCAAACACCTTTGCAGTGATGTATGGTCAGTACATCAAAAATTCAATAGACATTAAAGCAGATCCTTCTGTTTCTCCACCTCCTGAGAGTATATATAAGGCAGTAAAGTTTTTCGATCAGACAGGAACAAACTCGTTTGCAGACGGGGATACAACATACAACGGCATATGTGAGGTGTGCCACACACAGACAAAACACTTCAGGAATGATGGCGGAGGTTCAGACCCGAATCATGTAAATCATAACGGAGTTGCAGTAGCCGGCACAAATTGCATAACCTGTCATCCTCATACGGAAGGCTTCAAGCCAAACTGTAAAGCTTGTCACGGTCATGATGCCGGATATGAATATGAAACCGGCAATTTCAACCAGGGGGAAGGTACATTTAAGAGTCATTCTACACATACCGAGAACGACAGCGATGATCTGAAGGGGCCAAATATAGGCTGTAGCGGCTGTCATGATACAAATAATTATCCATATTTCAAAACAGGAACTGATAGCAATGGAGATGGGAAATATGATCTCTCAGAAACCGATGTCTGTAATACATGCCACAGCCCGAATGGGACATATAACGGAGTAAGTGATCCAGTAATAGGAGCCAAGAATAACTGGAACCTTGGAGTTTATAGTGGAAACTTTCTTCGTTCAGGCAAGGAAAAATGGTGCGCCGGATGCCATGACGAGAATCCCGCCAACAGCAAAGCCGACGGCTCAGGAGTTGCTGCTCCAAATGTAATCGGAGACGAAGATGCCGCAACTCAATATGGTACCGGATACGGCTTTTATAAGACCGGGCACGGACTTGCCACCGGGTCATATCCTGCTTCAGGCGGCCCTGCTGCTAATGCAAAATGCACAGATTGTCATAATACTACATATGCACACATTGATCATGATTCAAGAACCTATGTAGCGGCCAGAAATAATTATCAGGCAGGATATAGGCTTAACAGTGTTAATGGAGCTCCTCCGATGGATATCCCTCGAAACGATGTTGGCATGCCAAAATCCGATTTTGCCTTGTGCGGACAGTGCCATGATCTCGATCTGTTCCTCGATCAAACGAATCTGACTACGAATCTGCGATCTGTAAAGACCAGTGGTACCTCAACAGGCTTGTCGGAAACCATACTGACTGATACTACCAAAGCATGGGGTGGTCTTGCTGGTTCAGCATTGATTCCCGATATAGAAAAGCCGTGGAATGTCTACCTGATCATTTCCAACACCGCAACTACGATTACAGTGAACGGATCGATGCTCTCAGATGGGGCTCAGCCAGGTAACAATTACCGGGTGGAGGTGAACTCTCATTGGACTCATCTCCAGTCTACTGATGGAGGGTCATGGAACCCCTTTGGCAACTGCGGCAAATGGGATTCTGACTATGATAATGCACTCGTCTGTCCCCCTCCTTGGACAGGTTCAATCTTTGACAGCACTGTCAGTTGCCCGACCTGTCACAATGTCCACGGCTCTACACTTCCCAGAATGGCAAGGGACGGCAATCTGGTTAGCGGGCGGAGTCTCGGTTTTTACTATGTGCCGCCATACAGCTACCCGAACTCCACAAAGCTTCCTGACAGCGATGGCGGCCGTTGGAGTCAGTCTGTTTGCGGTCCGTGTCATTCAAGTTCCGGCACTTACAGCCGTGTGGCAAAGGGAACTGTGACATTCTCTTCTGATGCAGATCAATACTTTTCTGTTGCCGACCCTCCAACGACAATCAGCACTATAACAATTACTGACAACCCTCAGACCGCGAGCATCACTGCTGCTAACAACATCCGCATAAGAATTCCGGGAAACTTCAACATGACCTGGGATACAACGGATATGACTGCCACATTCGGAGGCAGCGCAGCAACAAAGGTAAACAGTACAGTAAGTTTTCCAGACAATAAGACCTTGCTTATTGATGTAACCAGTGATTTTGCAGCGGGAGATACACTTACTGTTGAAGGTTTAAGCTTTACTAACTTTTCTGCCGTCTCAGGACAGGATAACCTTGAGCTGTATATAGACGGCGGCCATACCCTTTGTACTGAGAATGCCAAAACAATACTTATAGGTACAAAGGCGATAATTTCTTCAACTGCTGATCAGACCTTTGCTATAGGTGACTGGTCAACTGCAATAAGCCCTATAACGATCAAAGCAATAACAGATGATGCTGATATTAAAAGTGGCAACGATATCCGTATCAAAATACCATCTGCATTCCCTATGGAATGGGATACGAGTGATATATCAGCCATAATTAGTGGAAGTGCTGCAGCTAAGGTGAGTACTACGGTAAGTTATCCTGATACCAAGACGCTCCTTCTCACTGTAATCACTGACTTTTCCGAAGGGGATGAGATAACCGTATCAGGTCTCAAATTCAGGAACTTTTATGTGTCAGCGGCTGCAGATAATTTAGAGCTGTACGTAGATGGCGCCCTCGACGCAACGGCTGACGCATTGGATGATAAAACAATTATTATTGAAGACAAACACTGGATGACACCGATAGCTATTGTCCGAGGATATTGCAGCAATGAGTTGGGGTGCTATGATTACTTGATTGACAACGATCTGACCACCGGCAACTTGGCTCGAGGAATCAATGGAATACTTGACCTTGGAAGGGAATATCTTGTAACCCACATTAGAGTTTATGCAAATACAAATAACAATTGGTATTTCAAAGTAGGCAACACACTTTCCGATTGTTTATCTGACGGGATTGATGTTACCGGAAAATGGAAAGTAGGATATGTCGGCCCTGGGTGGTATGAAAAGGCAGTAACTCAGGCAAGCGGCAGATATATGCGTATTCAATATGCTGATGCCGGGAATGCACCTGATAACGGAATTATGGAGGTTGAGTTCTTAGGGATACCCTTAGATAATTACGTTAAAATGTCTTCAGCGGCCGGCCAGGACTTTGAGGTTGGCCAGGCTGCTGCTTCCATTTCACCGATTACCATAACTGAAAGCTCGACCAGCCCGACTATTACCGCATCTAACGATATCCGCATCGTCATCCCATACTCATTATATATGTCCTGGGATACGAGTGATACTGTGGCTACAATTGGCGGGACAGCCTCAGGAAAGGTAAGCTCAACGGTTAGCTATCCTGACGATAAGACACTACTGATTGACGTTACATCAAATTTTGCCGCTGGTGATACTCTGACTGTGGAAGGTTTGAGTTTCAAGAACTTTTTAGGGCAATCATATACAGCCAACCTTGGTCTTTCTGTGGACGGAGGAATGAGCCTGGCAGCTACTGATGCAAAGTCCATACAAATCTGGGACTGGATCTCACCGGTAGATGTTGCTGAAGAAAGTCCAAAAAGCATAATTGACACTGTAAACCTGACCAACACAACGCTTACACTTGCAAATCAGCCGGATTATCCGACATTTATAGCTGTAAAAATTGTTGATACAATAGCGCCGAAAATCAATTCTGGAACGGTAACAATTACCGGCACTACTGCAGACGGCCCGGGACAGATAGAGGTGATAGACTGCTCTGCCGGCGCCGGGTATCATGTCGGGAATAAGATATTTGAAACTATTGACTCTATTGTTACAGCAGACTTTGCCCCTCTCAATGGAGGCGGCGATGAGACAATCGCAGTAAGCGCTCCTGACTGTTGTAACCTTAATAATTCAAGATACTTAGTTGACAATAATACAGCTACTGGGAATACAGGGGTGGCTGGTAGCTATGTTGTTTTTGACCTTGGAGACACATATACAGTAACTGGCATCCGTATGTTTACCACTGTTCAGTACGGTTGGGATATCTATGTGAGTGATAATTTGGATGGCTGCACTGGTACTATGGGGACACAAGTCAAATTTTCATGGACATCGCCTGGTGACTCTGCATGGCATGCGACTGCAATCAACCCCACTGTATCCGGCAGATACATTAGGATTAACGCTCTCGGGGTTGGCGGAGGCTTAGCTAATATGACTATCAGAGAATTTGATTTTCAGGGGTATAAAAACTCAGAGAACAGAAACCTGACAATTTCTTCGTTTGCTGATCAGACCTTTGAAAAGGATCAGTCTGCAACGCCAATTCAGCCGATAAACATTAAATATTATCCTACAAATGGAACAATTACAACAGTAAACGACATACGGATCAAGATTCCAGCTTCTTTCAACATGACATGGGATACGACGGACACAACTGCCACTTTCGGAGGCAGCGCAGCATCAAAGGTAAGCAGCATAGTAAGTTATCCTGACAATAAGACTTTGTTGATCAATGTGACCGAGAATTTTTCAGCAGGCGACACCCTCTCCATATCAGGGTTGAGTTTTAAGAATTTTTCTAATCAATCGTTCAAGAACCACTTACAGCTTTCGATTGACGGTGGCTCGACTGTTGCGGCTACAGATAGTAAGTATATCTGGGTAATTCACTGGCAGAGTCCGATAATTTACGCTGCATGTACGGATTTGAACGGAGCTGCAAATGTCATTGATAGGAATACGGCTACAGGTAATTTATGGGGGGGCGGCATTATAGTATTCGATATGGGATCAAGCAAGAAAGTTCGGTTCATACGTGTGTGGGAAAATATTGACCGCCAATGGGGATTGAGAATCGGTGATGGTCTGACATCTTGTGGCACTGATTGGCCTGCTATCAAGACTGGTTGGCACCCTGCTGTCGGTCAGTGGACAGAAATACCAGCCACTCCAATGACCGGAAGATACATGAGATTCAATTTGGAGACAGGTGGACCACAAGCAGATGTGTTGAGAGAATTTCAGTATCAGGCGTGGTAACCATAAGAAATTAATTAAAAAAACCGCTAATTTTTACCTCCTTCTCGAATGGCCTGGTTTTGTCGAGATTCCTTTTTGTACTGCCATATAATTAATATCAGCATTTGCTAAAATAATGTGTCAAATGCAAATAACAGGAATCAAATTACCCGAAATAACTTTTCAAAATACTTTGCTTAAAGGTACACTACAAAGTTATTTTGATTTATGTCTGTAGGCACAATTTCTGAAAAGATTTGTTATGGAAGGTAAATGCACGCATTTCTAAACTGGTTGATTGATACAATTGGCACTGTAGGTTATCCCGGTATAGTGCTTCTGATGTTTATAGAAAGCACTTTCATTCCATTGCCCTCAGAACTTGTGATACCACCTGCCGGATATCTTATCTCACAGAACCAGATGAGCTGGGCAGGGGTGATCCTGTCCGGTACCATGGGCAGTGTTTTGGGGGCGCTATTCAACTATGCAATTGCAGTCTTTTTCGGCAGACCGTTCATTCTGAAATATGGGAAATATTTCGGTGTTTCTCAGAACCATTTTGAGAAAGGGGAGACTTTTTTTCTGAAGCATGGGCATATAAGTACCTTTATCGGGAGACTCATACTTGGGGTCAGGCATTATATATCGTTTCCCGCAGGGCTCTGCAGAATGAATCTCCTGGAATTCTCTTTCTTTACTGCCTTCGGAGCCGGCATCTGGGTATGGATACTTGCATATATCGGGTATTTTGTCGGGAACAATAAAGATAAGATTCTTGAAGTCAGCAGGCAGTGGAGCGTATACGTAATAATCGGCTGTGCGTTGCTGATCTTAGCTTATATTTTATGGCACAGAAAGAAACAAAAGGCCTGACTTTCAATGCGTTTTATTGCTGACCTGCATATTCATTCACGATATTCACGTGCTACCAGCAGTGACATGTCACCCGAAAGCCTCTGGAAGTGGGCTCAACTGAAGGGCATAAATGTTGTTGCAACAGGTGATTTTACCCATCCTCACTGGTATGAAGAAATAAAAGAAAAACTTTATACTGAAGGATATAACTTATTTAAATTAAAAGAGAAATATAAGACTAATGCGATTCCTGCTATCTGTAGCAGAGAGGTCTGTTTTCTGCTGACTACCGAGGTAAGCTGCATCTACAAAAAGAATGGAAAAGTGCGAAAAGTGCACTGTCTTATCTTTGCCCCTGACTTTGCTACTGTTTCAAAAATAAATATTGCTCTTTCAAAAATTGGAAATATTGCATCTGACGGAAGGCCGATCCTTGGACTTGATGCAAAAAAGTTGCTGGAGATCGTTCTTGGCATATCTGATGATGCCATGCTTGTTCCTGCACATATATGGACTCCCCATTTCTCTGTATTTGGCGCTGTTTCAGGATTCGATTCCCTTGAGGAATGTTTTGATGAACTGACCCCTCACATTTATGCGCTTGAGACAGGGTTATCATCAGATCCCTCCATGAACTGGAGGCTCTCATCGCTTGATAAAATAACTCTTATATCAAATTCAGATGCGCACTCTCCGGCAAAACTCGGGCGTGAGTCGAATATCTTTGATACGGAGATATCCTATGAGAGGATCACCAACGCAATTAAGACAAGGAAAGGGTTTGCAGGGACAATAGAATTTTTTCCTGAAGAGGGCAAGTATCATTATGACGGGCATAGATCCTGTGACGTAAACCTCTCTCCGGAAGAGACGATAAAACATAATTATCTCTGTCCCGTGTGCGGGAAAAAGGTCACTGTTGGTGTTCTGCACAGAGTCGATAAACTTGCTGACAGGAAGAATGGTTTCATCCCGGAAGCTGCGCTCCCTTTTTATTCACTCATTCCGCTCCAGGAAATAATAGCTCAGGTTGTGAAGGTTGGCGTAAACAGCAAGGCGGTAAATAAACAGTATTTCCATCTCATCGAGAACCTTGGAAATGAGTTTGCAATACTTATGGACACACCGCTTGATGCTATCGAAACGGCCGGTTCTCCGTTATTGAGGGAGGCAATTCAAAGGATGCGCTCCGGGAATGTGAATATTGTCCCAGGTTATGACGGTGAGTTCGGCAAGATTAAAATATTTGAGGCAGTAGAGAGGAAAGAGATCAAAGGACAGACAAGGCTGTTTTAAGCAACAACTTACCAGAAAAACTCAATTCATTTTTGTAAAAGTTCTTCCCATCAACAGATCAAACAGAATCAAGCAGTTTCATAGCATTTTCCCGTAAAATATGTTCTTCTTTTTCTTTTTCAAGTTGGAGTCCCTGTAATAAGGACAGTGTTTTCTGCTGTTCAGTCCAGGGAGAATCTGTGCCAAAGAGAATATATTCAGGAGGGTGATTTGCAATAATTTTTTTGGCGGCATCAGCGTCCAAAAACTCAAGCGAGAAGGATATCTCCATATAAATAGGTTTTCCGAGCAAAAATTGTTCGACCTCTTCCCACAATTTCCATGCCCCGAGATGTGTCGTGACTAATTTAAGTGCAGGGAAATTTTGTACAATGGTAATAATTTTTTCCGGGTCTGCTATTTTCGTCCGCGCAAACGCAAAATCAAATCCGGTATGCATCACCAGGATCAGGTTGTCGTCCAATATTTTTTCATAAACCGGGAAAAGCCTTTCTTCATCGATAGAAAAATTCTGATAATAGGGGTGGAATTTAATACCTTTAAAGCCCTCATGCTTTATTTCATCAATTCGCTCTTTAAACTCAGGGTCATACGGATGAAAAGAGGGAAAGGGAATAATTCTTTCTGATCTGACTGTTTTGCACCATTGCAGGATTGAATCAAACTGCGATGGTTTCGTGGCAATATTGCAGATAACACTCTTTTCAATCCCGCAGTTGTCCATGGAAGAGAGCAGGGAGGAAATTTTACCGTCAAGACGAGCTTTAATGCCTCCTTCGTCTTCGAGCATCTTTATCACCCTTTCTGATAAATCATCAGGAAAGGCATGGGTGTGGAAATCAATAATTCCTTTCATTGTGCAAATATTCTACACGCATTATTCTGACAATTGGTAGGACAAAATGAAAATATCTTATCTGAGATATTCGTATTCTTCAGACATTTCTGTGAAACCAAATTACTTCCCCTCCCTTGAGGGGAGGGGATTAAGGGGAGGGTGTCCGATACAGTGAATCCCGATTGTCGCAGTTCCTTATATCCCTTTTTTATCAGGATAAACCACCCTCACCCTAACCCTCTCCCCTCAAGGGAGAGGGAACTCTATTCACACCATTTCCAGGGAGAAGCGATATTCATAGTTTTTTGCCGCAAAACACCATTTGTATCATGAACATTTCTATGGATATTAGTGGTATAATGATAAAAATATTTTTCCAAAAAAAACAGTTTAAAGGGGTATTTTTAGGTGAAACAAGATCAAATGAATAAGGACATACTTTCAGGTGATGATGCAATAGGAAGGGGGGCGATAGAGGCAGGGATATCTCTGGCAACAAGTTATCCCGGAACTCCGGCTACTGAAATTCTGCTATACATTGCTCGTCATTTTGAAGGAGACGCGGAATGGTCGGTTAATGAAAAAGTTGCTCTCGAAACAGCGATCGGTGCTTCCTACGCGGGGAAAAGAGCGATTTGTTCCATGAAACATGTAGGAGTAAATGTCGCATCAGACCCACTCATGACTGCCGCTTATCTGGGGATTAAAGGAGGGTTACTCCTCGCAGTTGCGGATGATCCGGGAGCGTATTCTTCCCAGAACGAACAGGATTCCCGCTTTTATGCGAAATTTGCAAAAATCCCATGTCTTGAACCGAGCGATTCACAGGAAGCCAAGGATATGACGATCATGGCCTTTGAATTATCAGAGAAGATGGGACTTCCCGTGATGCTCCGAACGGTGACAAGGATTTCCCATGCCTATTCACCGGTGGAGATAGGAGAGATAAGGGAGCAGAATGCTCTTTTGTTGCAGAAAGACCCTGCGAACATGATTGCTGTACCGAGCAATGTCTTAAAATGTCACATAAAGTTAAACGAAAAACAGGAAGGTTTAAGGCTATGGGGAGAAGATGCAGGATTAAACAGGACTTTTAAGAATGGACAGAAAAAAGGGATCATAACCTGTGGTCTCGGGTATGTCTATGCAAAAGAGTATGGCCCTGAATACGCAATTCTGAAGATTTCTTATTACCCCTTTGCCGAAACACTGATCGAGGAGTTTGTGAAAGGACTGGAAGAAGTCTGGGTTCTTGAAGAAGGTGAACCCTTTGTTGAAGAGATCGCAAGGCGTTATTCTTCACGGGTGAAAGGCAAGATCTCAGGTGAGATCAGTAGTACAGGAGAACTCGGACCGGATGTTTTAGCTCCATATACCCCGGGATGGAGTACCGGTCAGATCAGCTATAAACTTCCGAAGCCATTACCGTCCCGGCCGCCTGTGTTATGTCCGGGTTGTCCACACAGTAAGCTCTATACTGCGCTGAAAGCAGTTCAACCAACATTCACTGCCGGTGATATCGGCTGCTATACGCTGGGAGCTAATCCGCCCTATCAGATAGTGGATACCTGTCTCTGCATGGGAGCGGGTATCAGTAAGGCAGCAGGAATTTCGAAACAGGGGGTAAAAAGAGTGGCAGCAGTAATCGGAGATTCTACCTTTATTCACTCCGGTATCCCTGCTCTGATAAATGCTGTTTATAACAAAGCAAATATCCTGGTGCTTATACTGGATAATTCAGCAATTGCAATGACCGGGCACCAGCCAACACCGCTAACCGGCATAACAGCAAAAGGAGAAGAGGGCGGAAAAATCTCTCTCGAGGAACTCTGCAAGGCCTGCGGTGTGAATTCTATTGAGGTGGTCGACCCCTTTGAAGTTGAGAAAACAGAAGCAATCCTGAAAGAAAAGCTGGACGCTGAAGGGGTCAACGTTGTTATCTCACGAAGACCCTGTGTGTTCTTGATAAAACGCCGTTCGAAATAGAATAGCGTGTACTCTTTGTCATTCCGGCAGTCCTTAAGCCGGAATCCAGTGTTTTAAATACCTTCTGGATGCCGGATCAAGTCCGGCATGACAGCAAAAGCATGTTTAAGGAAAGACACAAAATAACAAAATTATAAATTATATACTTTATCAGGGGAGAGCACAGCAACACCGGCTTTTTTCAGCGCCTTTTTCCCGGTGCTGATGCTGTCCGTACGTAACACGACAACTGCCTTTTCCCCGCTTTTCTCAACAAAAGCATACATATATTCGACGTTGATATCAGCATCGGTCAGAATCTTCAGTACCCCGGCTAATCCTCCGGGCTTGTCGGATACTTCAACTGCAATCACATCATTCTCTCTGACCGCGAAGTTGCTTTTTGTGAGAACTTTTTTTGCCTTTTCCGGATCAGGGACAATTAAACGCAAGATCCCAAAGTCTGATGTATCAGCAATTGATAGAGCCCGGATGTTAATTTTTGCCTTTGCCAGGACATCCATCGCTTCCCACAACCTTCCTTTTTTATTCTCTAAAAATAAGGATATCTGTTTTACTTCCATGGTACACTCCTTTATAATTGACGTTTGTCTATGACCCTCTTTGCCTTGCCTTCGCTGCGTGGAAGGGTCTTTGGTTCAACGAGCGTAACCTTCACCCTTAACCCAATTGAATTTTCAATGTGTTTTTCGATTCTTTTCTTCACTTCCTCAAGGTGTCTGACTTCATCCGAGAATAATTTCTTTGAAGTTTCGACCTGAACCTCTACCTCATCAAGATGTTGCGGTCGGGTTACGATAATCTGATAATGCGGTT
The DNA here is from genome assembly GCA_049302065.1 of Thermodesulfovibrionales bacterium. Classification (GTDB taxonomy): domain Bacteria; phylum Nitrospirota; class Thermodesulfovibrionia; order Thermodesulfovibrionales; family SM23-35; genus VGWX01. The sequence continues at coordinate 13,445 of JBAQLU010000249.1, read as the reverse complement.
CAACTCCTTTGACCTCAAGGAGCGCTTTTTCAATCTGAGAAGGAAAGATAAGCACACCCCTTATCTTCAGCATATCATCTGTGCGTCCGGTGATCCGGTCCATCCGGACGAGAGTTCTTCCGCATTTGCAGCGTTCTCTTCTTAAGGTAGTTATATCCCTTGTCCTGAAACGGATCATAGGCATACCATCGCGGGTTAATGTCGTAAGAACCAACTCTCCCTTTTCTCCTTCAGGCAGTGGTTCAAGCGTCTCCGGAGAAACAACTTCCGGATAAAAATGGTCTTCACAAATGTGGAGCCCGTTTTTTTGATCACATTCCTGCGCGACCCCCGGGCCGATTATTTCAGTAAGTCCGTAAATATTGAGCGCTATCAGATGGAACCTCTTTTCGATTTCATCCCGCATCCTGTCTGTCCACATCTCTGCTCCGAAGCAACCAGCCTTCAATTTCAGCTTTTTTATATTTATGCCTGCTTCAACAACTGCTTCTGTTAAATACAATGCGTAAGAAGGGGTGCAGGTGAGGATTGTGGAGCCAAAGTCCTGCATAATGTCGAGGTGTCTTTTTGTCTGCCCTGCAGACACCGGGACCACAGTTGCTCCGATGCGCTGAGCTCCATAGTGTATGCCCAGTCCTCCGGTGAATAAGCCATACCCGTATCCGTTTTGAATAATATCATCTTTTGTTGCCCCACACATGGTGAGAGCCCGTGCTACCACTTCACCCCAGATTTCTATGTCCTTCCTCGTGTATCCGGATACCGTCGGCTTTCCGGTAGTCCCGGATGAAGTATGCACCTCAACTATTTCCTTGCGCGGAACTGCGAATAATCCAAAAGGATATCCTTCTCTTAAATCGGTCTTTGTGGTGAAAGGGAGTTTTTTGATGTCTTTCAGGCTCTTTATGTCTCCGGGTTTGACTTTCATTTCGTCAAACCGTTTTTTGTAATAGGGAACATTTTTATATGCGCGCCCGAGGCTTACTTTCAGTCTTTCAATCTGCAGTTTCTCTCTCTCCCCAATGCGCATGCACTCTGCTTCTTTATCCCAGATCATTTTTCTCTCCTTAAACGTTTTTTCTTTTTAAAGTCTTCTTCGCGGTAAAAAAACGCAGATTTTCATGCTTTAAAAGTTTTTTTGCCTTTTCGATATCATTCACATCTATTATCAAGAAGGCCTTTTTTCTGGATTCCAAAATCAATACATAAGCGTTCTCTATGTTGATTCTTTTTTTCGATAAAATCGTGGCGACTTCAAACAATCCTCCGGGCTTGTCTACCAGTTCAATTGCGAGCACTTCATTGAGAGAGACAGTAAAACCATTTTGTTTCAGCTTTTGATAGGCCAGTTCACATTTATCAACAATAAACTTTAATACACCGAAACCGTTTGAACTCGCAATATTGATTGCAAGTATGTTCACGCCTTCTTCTGCGAGAACTTTTGTTATTTTCTTGAGCCTGCCGGGTTTGTTTTCAGAAAAGATGGAAATCTGCTTTAACTGTTCCATAAGGCACTCCTTTTTATTTATTGATAATCATGTTCCTTCTCGGTTCCGTTAGCGAAAAGGGGTCAAGGATTCCAGGATTCCAGGGTTCAAGTGTTTCTTCAACTCGAATCCTCGAATCCTTGACCCCTTGAATCCACATCGTTATTTATTACAACGTTCTTTTATCAATAACCCTCGTTGATTTTCCTTCACTTACCGGCAGTGTGCCTGGTTCCAGGAGCTCTACTTTTGGTTTTACCAGGATTTCAGAGCGTAATTTTTCAGTTATCTCGTTTTGCAGATTTACTAAATGCTCCACTCTACCATCGAACAGGTCTTTTGATATTTCCACTCTCACAGTCATCTGGTCGTAGGCTTCAAGGACAATCTGATAATTCTGTGCCACCGCTTTGATGCCCATTAAGACCCGCTCGATCTGCTGAGGGAAGATGTTTACCCCGCGTATAATAATCATATCGTCTGATCTGCCTATGATGCGGGAGATCCTGCGGTGTGTTCTTCCGCATTTGCATTTGCCGGGAATTATCATGACTATATCTCTTGTGCGGTAACGAAGGATGGGCATGGCTTCGCGGCATAAGGTGGTGAGAACAAGTTCACCATTTTCCCCTTCAGGCACTTTTTTACCTGTATCAGGATCGATTATCTCCATGATGAAATTATCTTCCCAGAGATGCATCCCATTCTTCTCAGCACATTCAAAGGCAACTCCCGGGCCATTCATTTCAGACAGACCGTAAGAATTATATACGTCAATGTCGAAGAACTTTTCAATCTTATTCCTTGTTTCTTCAGAATATGGTTCAGACCCCAGATATGCCCTCCGGAGAGACAAATCTCTTTTTGGAACCAACCCTTCATTACTCATAACGCTTGCAAGATAGAGCGCATAGCTTGGAGTGAGATGGAGGGTGGTAGTTTTAAAATCCTGCATCAGTGCAATCTGTCTCTTCGTATTTCCAGGGCCTGCAGGGATTACCAATACTCCAACTTTCTCCGCGCCATAATGCATGACGAGCGCGCCGGTAAATAATCCGTAGGTCATCATGTTCTGGAGCACATCGTCTTTTTTTATTCCTGTCATAATAAGACAGCGTGCAATGAGTTCAGCAGCCCGGTCAACGTCCTTTTTTGAAAAGAAGATTGCCTTAGGTTTCCCGGTGGTTCCACTTGAGGTATGCAGACGCACAACCTGTTCTTTTGCAACAGCGAGCATACCAAAGGGGTAGTTTTCGCGCAGATCCTCTCTGGTGGTGAAAGGAAGTTTCTGCATGTCTTTTAAGGAGGCAATATCGTTTGGTTTAATATTTAATTTTGAAAAGTACTCTTTGTAGAACGGTATATTTTTATAGGCCTGGCGGGCAGTCTGTTTCAGCCTTTTCAACTGCAATTCTTCCAGAGCCGTGCGACTGATAGTTTCGATATCCTTTTGCCAGAACATTGTTATGCTTTCCCCTCTGCTATCTCTCTCCCTTTGCCGAATGCAGCAAGGTTAATCTCGATGGTCTTTGCCGGCACAGATTTTTTAATTACCTCTTCCCATGCAGAGAGCGGGAAAGGCATGTAGCGGGAAAGAATTCCCATGACAATGATATTCTCCACCTTTGGGTTTCCCAGGTTGTTTGCGATCTCTAATGCATTTACGCTATCCACGTGAAAACCCATGGACTCTAATTGATGTTTTACGTCTTCAGGATATGGGGCAACAGCCGGATTAACAGAGGGAGGTACTACCCTTTTCTGGTTGAGGATAACCTTTCCGTCCGGTTTAAGATAAAAAGCGTATCTCAAGCCTTCCAGTTCTTCGAGTGCAACCATAAAATCAGCTTTTCCCTTATGGATCAGAGGAGAATATACTTCTTCCCCAAAACGCACATGGCTTGTGACGCTCCCTCCTCTTTGGGCCATGCCATGCAGTTCGCTTTCTTTTACCATGTATCCTGAGTCAAAGGCACATTTGGCCAGAATTTTACTTGCAAGGATAATTCCCTGTCCTCCAACCCCTGAAAAAAGTACGTTTGTAATTCCCATTGTCCCTCTTCAATTTGTGGTTGATTCCAACCAGGATTTTAAAAATTATATATTTAATATCACGAAAATAATTTAAATTATATGTATATATAAAAATTTCATAATTTTATCATATATCGAAAATTTCCTGCAAATAACGTGGAATTAGGGGAATAAGCATATTCCGGACAGCCATTCCGATTCATTCGCTATGAATGAAGAATAAGGAGAAAAAAGTCAAAAAGGCAATTCGCTTGATTTTAATGTACACGTTATCGCGTTATAATATAGATAAGAAGTGGATCAAGGGTTTTTCAATGGTAAAAGAAATGCTTCACGCAACAGGAGGTGTCAATGAAAAAAACTATTTTTATTATCTTTGCGGTCTTGATAATCCTCTTCGTAAATAAGTTGCCCGGGTTCGCAGCCGGGTCGGGAAACTATCATGGATCAGATAACTATCACGGGTCGGAACATTATCGTGGATCGGGACACTATTACGGGTCGGGATACTATCACGGACCGCGGTACTATTATGGTGGAAATATCTGGATTGGACCGGGATGGGGTCCGTGGTGGGGTTATCCGAACTATTCCTATCCTTACTATCCATACTATCCGGTACCACCTGTCATCAACCAACAGCAGCAGCCGGTATATGTAGAACCTGCCCCACAGCAAGAGGAACAGAGTTACTGGTATTACTGTACGAATCCCCAAGGCTACTATCCCTATGTACAAAAGTGTCCTAAGGGCTGGTTGAAGGTTATTCCTTCTCCTGTTCCGGCGGATGAAGGAGAGTGAAGAAATGTTTAAGTATGGAAGAAGCATCTTTGCATCTTTGATACTACTGGCGCTGGTCGGATGTGCTACCATCCCCAAGGGGCCAAGCGTTATGGTGCTGCCACCAGAAGGAAAGCCGTTTGAGCAATTCATGGCTGAGGATGCCATATGCAGACAGTGGGCAGCTCAGCAAATCGGGCTTAGTCCTCAAGAGACAGCCAATCAGAATACCGCCACGGGTGCTGTAGTTGGCACGGTCATCGGCGCAGGTCTCGGAGCGGCCATTGGCTCCACTTCAGGGGATATGGGTGCCGGTGCAGCAATCGGCGCCGCGAGTGGACTTCTTATCGGAACTTCCGCAGGCGCCAATGCCGGTCAGGTTTATGGCTGGGAAGCACAACGCCGGTACGATATTGCATATATGCAGTGCATGTATGCCAAAGGGAACCAGATTCCTGGAGTCATAACACGTACTCGTCGTGTTCAGAAAATCCCACCTCCTCCACCACCGGGTTTTCCTCCACCGGGTTTCGGCTCTGTCCCGCCGGATTATTCTCCGCCGACCTCTCCGGCGCAATAGCCATGCTTTGGGTTGGGGTTCAAATCCTTTCCCCGCCACCAATGAAATGGTAGATTTTTCAATAGATTAGAGGCTGCCAGTAGATTAGATGCTGACAGCCTCATCTGTTTTAACAGGACACGAACAGTGTCTATGACATTGACTCCCGTGAATTAATGTAAACGTATAAAATAAAGCGTCCTTACGAGGAATACCACAAGAAACTTTCGCTATGATAGTAACTATCAAGCACGTTTGTAACAGGAAGGACTTAACTGGGTTTAACATCTCTTTCTTATATTTATTTTGATAATAACTAATCGAATAAATATAACCTTCGCAAAGCAAGTAAAAACAGGGTTATCCGTATGCTTATTAACAAAAAAGTCATTAAAACATTGATAGTATTGATCTTACGAAAGACAAAAAATCTCTTTCCCTGTAGAGCTAGCATTGAAGCTGTAATATATTGTTATTATTGCATATATTCTTTGCCTGAAATTTAGGCAGAGTGCTGAGAGTCTTCAAATTTCAAGAATTGACAAAAGGTGCAAACCAGGTTGCTGACATTTTATTAACAGGCTTTGTTGACTGAAAAAATATAATGATAACTGTATAAAACCCGTCACTCAAGCAAATCAACTGCACTTCTGATTTCTAAGGTAATAAACACTTCTATTGAATCTGATAATTTGACATAATGAGTCTGTTGTATTTTAATTAGTGTCTGTTTATAAAGTCAGAGTTTGTCATCCTCCGGCTTGGAGGCTGTGTCATAATTGCCTTGAAATGTAAATTTGTCATTCTGAATGAAGTGAAGAATCTCATAAGATCAATGTGTTGTAAAACCGAGATTCTTCGGCTTGGGCCTCAGAATGACATTACGACACAGCCTCCAAGCCGGAGGATGACAAACTCTGACTTTATAAACAGACACTAAATAGTGGGTCGAGTTGGGGACTTGATTATTGACTTTGAATACCCACGTTAAATCGACATTTAAAAAAGCAATTCTATCGTTACCTCTCAATACTTTCTTTGAAAGTTGTCTATACTAATCGTGCCTTTATTCTTATAAACGTATAAACTTTATATTACTTTGCGATCCTTTTCAAAAGCTGCTCGAGTTTCTTAATTTCCTCTCCGTAACCTGCCCAGTTCCCCTGCCTCTGGAGTTCAATCGCCCTTTCAAATACCCTCATCGCCTCTTTTGCAAGGTCTGTGGCCGTTGTCTTTATATCCACAGCAGCCCCGTCAGCCCTTCCGGCAAGCGCCTTCTTCGCGCCGAACAGCCTCTGGAGTGCAAGCTCAAGGTTTTCCTCCATGACCACATCGTTTTCATAGGCAACAATAACCCTCCTTAGCTCAGGCAGTCCCACCTTATCGGATGCCGCCAGGTAAAGGGGCTGAACATACAAAAGGGACCGCTCTATAGGAATTACAAGGAGACTCCCCCTTATGACCTCTGAGCCCCGTTGACCCCAGAGTGTAAGCTGCTGGGATATATAGGAATCCTGGTTTATCCTTGCATCCACCTGTTTTGGTCCGAAGATGAGCCTGTCCCTTGGAAAGGTATAGATAAGAAGCTTCCCGTAATCCGGCTCGTCACATCTTGCGGCAAGCCATGCAGCAAGGTTATCTCTCTTTGCCGGAGTATAGGGCAGAAGCAGGATGTATTCCTCTTTCTTTTCGCCGGGAAGCTTCATTATGGTGTAATACGGCTCCATGAGGACTTCCCCGAAGGCAGGAACCTCCCACAGGTTCTCCTTATTGTAAAAAACCTTTGGATCTGTCATGTGATATGCAGCGAACATGGATGCCTGTATCTGAAGAAGCCTGTGCGGATACCGTATATGCTGCCTCAATTCATCAGGCATCTCTTTAAGAGACTTAAATATATCAGGGAATATCTTTGAATAAACCTTTATAAGAATATCAGAGGGGTCGCTCACATAAAAACCCATCGAGCCGTTATAGGCGTCAATAACAACCTTTACAGAGTTCCTTATATAGTTAATGCGCCTTTCTATGGGCTTAGAATAAGGCATCCTGTTTGAGACAGTATAGGCATCTGCAATCCAGACAAGTCTCCCGTCCTTTGTCACAATCATGTAGGGGTCCTGGTCAAAAAGGAGAAAGGGCGCTACTGCTCTGACTCGATCCAGTATATTTCTGTAATACAGGATTTTGCTCTCTCCGGTGATATCAGAGGAAAGCAGAATCTTTTCTGTCTTAAACTTCACCGAAAATAAAGCCCTTTTAAACAGAGAGCCCAGCCTGACACCACCGCTGCCCTCATACGTTGTATACACATTGCCTTCAGATGTCGGATAACTGAATTCAGGAACCTTTGTTTTCACTATGACATAATTATTGGAAAGCTCACCGTAGTAAATCTCCGGTCTTGTAATCTTAAGGTCAACCTGGCTTACAGGCGGAATGTCCTTTATCATGAATTCAGGAAGCCCTTCCCTGCTTATCCTGCTCACAGGGCCCAGCGTTAAACCATTTCCATGGGTGAATATCAGCCTCTCGTTTATCCAGGTCTTGCTCGGAAGGTCATTATATGAAAGCTCCCGCGGAGCAAGCATCACCTGCATATACTCGCCGTTTAAGGTATACCTGTCATTATCAACGTCCGCAAATTTATAGTATGTCCTTATCTGCTGTAGCTGGCTGTATGTCCTGAGAAGCGGGCTATGGTCCCATAATCTTATATTCTTAATAGTGGCATCATTTTTTTCTATGTCCTTACCCGACAGATTATAGTCCACATCAAATGGCTTTACCTCTATCTTGTCAAGGTTATAGCCCAGTCTTGTAAATTTTATGTTTTGTTCTATATATGGGGTCTCAAGGGCAAGCTCATTCGGTGCGACCTTGAATTTCTGAAGAGCATATGGATATGCCACAATCCCGATAATATACACTGCTGAAACCAGGACAGGCGGGAGAAATGTCAGTCTCCGTGAGCCTCTTAATATCCCTGCCATAAAGACAATTCCTGCTAACGGCGTGATGAATATGAGTATCCTGTAAAAAAAGAGTTTTGCATAAATATCCCTATACCCTGCGCCGAAGACAGCGCCATGTTCTGAGAACAGAAGCCTGAAGGTATCGAGGTAAAAGCCGAATCCGATATTAAGGATAACGAGTCCTGCAAGGATGCCGATATGTTTTTTTACTTTGCTATCGATAGAAATTATCTTCTCTGCGATAAATATACCGCCTCTTAAAAAATAGTTTGCAGCCACCGCTATGATTGTTAATCCCAGTGTAAACCCTGCAAAGCCATTAAGAGATTCTATTAAAGGAAGCTTGAACAGATAAAAACCGATATCCTTGGCCAATAGGGGGTCATTGGTTCCCACGTCCAGACTGTTTTTAAAGAGCAGGAAGTCTTCCCATCTCAATGCGCCCCACTGCGCTGCAAAGATGGCCATAACAACTCCGGCAATTATGGTGAGGGGTTTGATAACCCTTTCGATACCGCCCGCTCTAAATGGATTGATGACGCCTTCGATCACCGATATCTCCCTTTGAGGAAAATTAGTCCTGTTTGCGATGGTTATATTCACCAGCGCAAAGAATAAAAAGGCTATGCCGAAAAATATACCTGTGCTGATTTTAGTGGAGAGCGTCTTAATAAAAACAGACGTGTATCCTGTTTCTGCGAAAAAGAGCCAGTCGGTATATAAATTCAAAACAGAAAATATAAGTGGCAGTATCAAAAAAATAAAGCCGAACAGGATTAAATTCCTTACCTTGCCTTTAGTCATAGCATCCTCCGTGTCCTTTAATTATTACCTCTTGATTGTATGATTTTCTTCTGAAATGGTCCAACGCCTTATTTATGCTCTCCCTTTCAACTGTAAACAGTATTAAATGCCCAGCCTTAATAAGCCTTCCGCCGCTTTATTAATTTTTCAACCTCCACTGCAAAAAATACAACAGACGATAATGCTATCGCAATTGTCAATTCACTTAAAGATAAGGGCTCTGTCTTGAATATTGGATTTAAGAATGGCACATATATAGTTGCCATTTGAAGGATAAAAGTCAATGCAACTGCGCCGAGGAGGTATTTGTTAGAGAATAATCCCATCTTGAACAACGATTCTTTTTCTGACCTTATGGCAAGAACATGACCAAGCTGTGTTAAACATAAAACTGTAAACACCATTGTCTGCCAATGAACATGTTCGGTTTTAAGCGACCATGCCTGAAGAAAAAGAACAATGCCGGCCATTAAGAGGCCAACCCATATTGCGTGAGAACCAAGTCCATGGGCAAATATGCTCTCTCTTGGATGTCTTGGTGGTCTCTTCATCACGTCGCTTTCTGCAGGCTCAGCAGAGAGGGCAAGGGCGGGAAGCCCGTCTGTCATAAGATTTATCCAAAGTATATGAATAGGCAGTAAGGGTATTGGCAGACCCACCAAGGGTGCAAGGAAAAGTGTCCAGATCTCTCCTGAATTTGTTGTAAGTAGATATTTTATGAATTTTCTGATGTTGTCATATATCTTTCTTCCTTCCCTTACTGTCTTTACTATGGTGGCAAAATTGTCATCGAGGAGTATCATGTGTGACGCCTCTTTTGAGACATCTGTCCCTGTAATACCCATAGCAACGCCTATATCAGCCATCTTTAATGCAGGCGCATCATTTACGCCGTCACCTGTCATAGCAACAAACTGGCCCCTGTCCTGAAGTGTTTTAACAATCTTCAGTTTCTGTTCAGGTGCAACCCTTGCATAAACTCTGATATGATCAACCCTTGCTTCAAATTCCTCTAATGTTAATTTCTCAAGCTCTCTTCCGGTGATGATTGCCTTTGAGTCATCATCAATGATGCCGAGCCTTCCGGCTATTGCCTTAGCTGTAACAGGATGGTCGCCTGTTATCATCACAGGAATTATTCCTGCTGTTTTGCACATCGATACCGCCTCTTTTGCCTCTTCTCTCGGCGGGTCCATGATTCCGACAAGACCTAAGATAGTGAGTCCTGTTTCAACGTTTTCCGGTGACATGCTATCAGGCAATGCATCCCATTTCCTTGTGGCAATACAAAGAACCCTTAATCCATCGGCAGCCATTCTTTCGTTTATTCTGAGAATCTCATATGTATCTATCGGCTTCAGCCCTTCTGATGTAAGAATGTTGTCAGATTTCTCAATAAGGACATCCACCGCCCCTTTTGTAAAAGAGACGAACTGAAAGGATTCAGGGGTTCCAGGATTCAAGGGTTCAAGCAATTGATTCTTTTTTACACTTGACTCCTTGACTCCTTGACCCCTTTGCCCCTTATGAAACGTAGTCATACACTTTCTTTCAGAATCAAAAGGTATTTCACCAGTTCTCGGTAAATTCTCTTCAAGCTCCTTCTTGTCAAAACCATTATTCTTTGCAATGTTATACAAAGCAATTTCTGTCGGGTCACCAATTACATTGCCAAGAGCATCTACCTGAGCATCATTGCTTAATGCAAGCGCCATCATCATTATGGGATACGGTGTAAGGATTAAGGATTCAGTTTTTTCACCTTTACTCCTTAATCCATAATCCTTAATCATTTTCCCATCTATCCATATCTCCTCAACCGTCATCTTGTTCAAGGTGAGAGTTCCTGTTTTATCAGAACAGATATAGGTTACTGACCCGAGTGTTTCCACGGCAGGGAGCTTTCTTATGAGAGCGTTCTGCTTTACCAGCTTTTTTGCCCCGAGGGCAAGAGAAATGGTTATTACAGCAGGAAGCGCCTCAGGTATTGCTGCTACTGCAAGGGAGATTGCTGTGAGGAGCATTAACAAGAGCGGTTCTCCTCTCATTATGCCGATACCGAAAACAATAGCGCATATGACAAGAACTGCAATGGCAAGTTTCTTGCCAAATGCCGCGAGTCTTTTTTGAAGAGGTGTTTTAACCTCTTCTCCCTCTTGAAGCATAGTGGCAATCCTGCCGAGTTCTGTATTCATGCCTGTTGCTACGACAACACCCATGCCGCGACCATAGGAAACAAAAGTTCCTTTGTATGCCATATTCTTCCTGTCACCGATCGGCAAATGCTCATCGTGTAATGCCTTTGTATGCTTTTCAACAGGCACAGATTCACCGGTAAGTGCAGCTTCTTCTACCTTCAACTGAGCAGCTTCCACAAACCTTATATCAGCAGGAACAATCTTTCCAGCCTCAAGTACCACAACATCACCGGGAACAAGATGAGATGCCGGTATATTTTCCGGAAATCCGTTCCTTATAACAGTTGCAGTTGGCGCAGCCATTCTCTTCAATGCAGCCATTGCTTTTTCTGCTCTATATTCCTGAATAAATCCAATAGCAGCATTGAGTACGATAATTATCACAATAGCTATGGTGTCGGCAATATCACCTATGAACCCTGAAATAATCGCAGCGGCAATAAGAACAATGATCATGAAGTCCCTGAACTGGTCGAGGAACATCATGAATGGGGTCTTCTTTTTCTTCTCCTTTAATTCATTGGGGCCGTATTGATCAAGCCTCTTTTGAGCTTCTTCTAAAGAAAGACCCTGAATAGAAGTTTGCAGTTCTTCAGCAACAGAGGTTATATCTTTTTGATGCCAGATCATATCATTTTCTCTTTTTTACGTTTTTGTAATTTAATTTTAACTTTTTTCAATAATTTCTTTGCCCAGATAATTTCTGTAGCAAGAATTCCCAAGGTTTTGATGCATATGTGCCTGCCGTCTTTTTATCCAAATGCAATTTTTGGGATAATCGTTCCTTCCTCTATTCTATCAACAGATTTGTTTGTCAATGCAAGATTACAAGCAGTAATCATAAAAATTCAGTTACAAGTTGCTCAGCAGTTTTTTCTGTCCATGCTCTCTCAGCATCGGGTATACTTTTAAAACAAAGTTGTTGAACGGGGTTTTACATCTGAAGATGTAAAAAATGGTAAGGCTCATTGCACCGTTGCCGAAATTAAGAAAGACCTGCTCTAATGAAAAAGAAGAAAACATCGCATTTCTCGGTTGAGGACATAATCAGGAATGAGTTCAAGAACCCTCTTAGCAGGGGAACTATCGGTAAGGATGCTAATGGGTTACTGTGGGCTTACGGTGTCCTCCTGAGAGATTCTCTCTACTGGGTTGAAGTTATCACGATAGACTTAGAGACTCATAAAGTGGAACGGATAAAGGACAAAGAAAGCTCATATGAGCAAAGGGAAGATGCAACCTCATATATAAAGGGATTGATAAAAGAAATCTTTCCGCTTGAGATCTAATTTATCCTTTGTAGGCCGACCAGAGATTTATCAGCAAGTTCATTTACCCACATGATCTTTGCTTTGATCTGGAGGTCGCTTGAGGAAAGTTCTATTGTCTCGCCTACAGCAACTGAAGTTTTAGCAAATATCTTTATACCAAGCCCTTCTTTAGAAAAGTCTATTGACTCTGCTTCGAGATTTTGTCCTTGACAGTTCAAAACATAAGAGGTCTCTTTTTTAACACGTTCTGCATGCCTTCTATCAGAACCGTATCTTCCGCTGAATCTAACCCCGCAGTAAGGACAAGGTGTAAAATAATTTTCATCTGCGCTAAAAGAATTCTTTCTGCACTTCGGACACAAATGTTTTAACATTAATGTATCTCCCTTGAAGATTTATCTGTTTTTAACCATAGCATGAAGACATACTTTTTTTCCAGAGGTGGTTTCAACAAAATCGCATTCTCTATTACAGGGTTGAGCCTTCATTCCATCGGACATAGCAGAGTGCGGGGACTCCTTCATGTAGTCTACAACATTTGAATCTGATATAATTGTGTTCAGTTCATCTGGTAATATGAAATTTAATAGGTACACGATCGGCGTATGAAAGGAAACTGCCGTTAATCATTTAGGATGCTGGTAATGATCGTCAGAATCCTATTCTTTTTTACTAAGGGTAAAAAAGGGAATGGAGTATTTTTATGTCAACGGAACAACTAAGAAATGGTGAAGCATTTCTTAGGTTATTTGATTTAATAGAACCTCCATACATGGACATAAAAATATTTCAAGATAAATATATAGGTTTCAGTGTCAAAAGGGAATATCCTAAAAATATAAGATTCAAGCCTGCAAAAACAAAGAGTGGGAAAGATGATGTTGTTGCACTAATTAAAGTTACTTATGGTGATCCCAAAATAACAGATAAACCATTTAATCCGGAAAGGGTACCTATTATTATTTCTATTATAAGATGGAGTATTTATAAAAATAACCATTTTGATTATCATTATGAAGATAACGATTGTCCGACAGAAGAATCATTAATACGAATGAATGCTTCCTCACCTCCTGAAAACTTAGATTCATACGACGAATATTTTTATAGTCATACACTTAATCAATTTATTACAAATAAAGGAAAATCGATAACTGGCAAACAGATACTTGATAAAATCTTCGAAGAACATATTAATACAATTCATTTGAGGATCTTGCAAAAGTCATAAAGTAAGAGATTTTTCATAAGGCAAATCAGCTCTCCATCTGTTAAACTTTGTTGCGACAAAAATCAAACAGAAAAGGAGAACCGATGCGCCTTAGAGAAACGAT
>JBAQLU010000248.1:0-54713 GCA_049302065.1 Thermodesulfovibrionales bacterium | reverse complement strand
TAAGGACACCTTTAAACACCCTCCCCTTTATCCCCTCCCCTCAAGGGAGGGGCGATTCTTAAGTCCCCTCTCCCTTGAGGGGAGAGGGCAAGGGTGAGGGTGTGTGGCTTTACTTATGAACTCCTTAATAACATCTTCAGCTATCAGATGAACCATGTTTTTCCCTGAGTAACCTTTGATAAAGGCTCTCAATACTGTCAAGCATGGAATTCATTGAATGTCCCTGTAAAATAATTTCCTTTGCCCTGCCTGCCATCCGTACAGCAAGGTCCGGATGATTAATGATCCTGATAATGCCTTCCGCAAGTGCCGCATGATCACCAGCTTCGATCAGGATACCGCTCTCTTCATGCACAACAACCTCCGGTACCCCGCCAACATTAGTAGCTATAACAGGCACTCCGGCAGCCATTGCCTGAAGGAGGCTCTGCGGCAAGCCTTCAGACCATGAACTCAATATTGCGATATCAGTAAATGAATATATCTCGGGTATGTTGTCAATAAACCCTGGGAACAGAACATGTTTCCCTATTCCCATTTTATTAGCCATTTCTTCAAGCTCCTTTTTATCAGGCCCGTCACCTACCATAAGGAATTTTGCTTTGGGCAGATGATTCAGTACCTTCACAACTGCTTTCAGCGTAACCTCGTGACCTTTTACTTTCCTGAAGATGCCGACATTCGTTATGACAATCGCATCTTTATCCAATCCATATCTCAGTTTTGCCTCAGGGTTTCTTTTTACATGAAAAAAATCTGCATGAACACCTGTTGGAATGCTTACCACTTTTTCTGATGGGAAATGACATTGTTTAACAAGGGTCTCTCTCATATTTTCGCCGCACGTTATATACATGTCAGGAAAATAGTGTATAAAATTCAAGAGGCTCCTCTTGAGAGGTATATTGAGATGTCTTGTCCTTACAAGAACAGGTACTCCGGAAATCCTTGATGCGATACCTCCGATCCAGGAATCGACACCGCTATGGGTATTAATAATATCAAACCTGTTAACCTTCAAGAACTGACTCAGCTTTATCATGCTTGCAATATCATAAAGTTTTCTCATGGGCAGAGTATGTACCTCAAGCCCGAATTTTATTGCTTCACCCCGTATCTTCGCATGCTCTCTGCATACCAGGGCAACAGAATGTTTTCTGTCTCTCAGGCCGACAGCTTCTGCCAGAACCCTTTTTTCCTGACCGCCAAGATCATCCGACCACTCTGTATGGAGTATTCTCATTTCTTATGAAAAAATTTCAGGTAAGCCCTGCTCAGGTAATCCCGTGAATATATGAACAGTTTTTTCCGGAAAGTAAAGATCCCGATATTGCCGATTACCACCCTCCGTATTCTCCAGGGTTCTGTTGTCCCGGTATTTGTGCCCTTCTCGGTTGTAAACATAGCTCCGAACCCCAGGGCTTGTGCGGTCTCGATATAATCGCTGTTATATTTCCCCCATGGCCAGCAGACAGCATTGCACAACCTCCCTGATTTCTCTTCGATGATATTTTTAGAAATCTGCAGATCCTGTTTCAGGAAACTGTTCCTCTCCATACGGTCAGCATATAGTTTGTCGAACCGCCTGTGGGTATGGGTGTGTGACTGTATCTCTATAAGACCTGTGTCTGTCATCTCCCTGATCTCTTCCCATGAAACCATAACTTCAGATGCTGAACCAGCTTCTATCATACGTTCACATTCGCTGTGTTTGGGAAGATCGGCAACCTTCCCTTCATCAGACCGTTGCCTGCGGCCCTTTTCAGGTATCAATGAGGTTATCACGAAAATTACAGCTTTCATGCCGTATTTCTTTAAGGCAGGGAATGCAAATATCCAGTTGTCAAGCCAGCCGTCATCAAATGTTATCATAACAGGTTTTTTCGGCGGCATTTTTTGCCTGTTCAGGATTGCCCGGAATTCATCTGTGTGCAATGCAGTAAAACCATGTTTGTCCAGATATCTCATATGTGCCTCGAACCTTTCAGGTGTCACATTAATAAAATTCCCCCGAGTATTCACATGATGATACATTAAAACCGGGATGCTGAATCTGCTTTTATTCATAACCTGTATTGATATATAAGCAATGACAGACCGTTGCCATTATCTTCCCTGTTTGATATATCCGACCACAATCTCCCCGTCTCCTCTTTGCAGTTTTTTTGTATAGATTTTTTCCCATTGCATCTCCTGAAAAAATACCTTCCGCTCATTATCGCTGACTTTATCCGGGAATTTGGTATCAAAAATAAAATATATTTTATTCTTTTTGCTGTCTCTTGCCCTCAGTTGAGAAAAATTATCAAGCTGAATCACTTCCTTCTTCAGATAACTTGTCACATTTAAGAGCCTGCTGAAACCTAATTCGTATACGGTATCTATATCTTCAGGCAACAGCAGGTTTATCTCATAAGCAATCCTTTTAGGATAATTGTCCGTTTTTGTTTCATACTGCACAGTGAGATTAGTATATATAAGCCAGCAGAATCCTACAAAAAAAGCAAGTGCAACAGGGATGATCTTTAATTCAAGAGAATGAATCCTCAGGATAAAAAAAATAGCAGAGAATCCAAGGGAGATTATCAATACTGATAAAGGCAGAGAAAATCTCAGATTCATGAAAACAATAACAAATGATATGAATAAAGCAGAAAAGAGCGCTACCCATGAAAGGAATTGAAGGCATTTTTTAAAGATACCATGTATTTTAAGATTATCTCTTGCCTCGTCCAGATAGAATTCAAAGAATCCTGCCAGTATTATGGCGACAAAAGGACCTGCCGGCAGAAAATATCTGACATAGGAGTTTGGAAGCAGCCAGTACAGAGGGAAATTTGCTGCTATCATTACAATTGAAAAAATAAGGATTTCATTTTTCAGGACATCCTTTGCCTTGCTTCGGAGATCTCTCAGTATGATTACTGGTATAAGAAACAATACCCATGGCATGAAAGACAGGAGGACATCCACGGGATAATCAACAATGTGCTTCATGAATGAATAAGAATGCCGGGTATCTGCCCTTGAAGTTATCTGTTCGATCCACATTTTTCCATACTCATCAAAGGGGACCCATTGTACAATACTTGATAAATAGACGGCTATTACCAGGACAAAACAGAGGATACCGATCAAATGTGATATTGAAAATAAAAATGAGACCCTTTTTCTCAGTAAAAGATATGCGAAGATAGTTAAATAAAAAAAAGACAGGGCCTGCGGGCCTTTTGTGAAAAAACTGAATCCTAAAATGAATAAGGGGATACTCCAGAGAAAAACTGGTTTCCACTGTTTTATATATCCATTGATCCAGATTAATAATGCAACTGCAACAAAAAAGATAAAAATGCTGTCTATCTCAGCTGAACCGCCTTTTTTCATTAAACCGGTCATGCTGAGGGTTGCTATGGCAGCAAAAACACGGCCCTCTCTTTTCAACCATTTCCCGGTCAGGAAATATACTGAAATGCTTGTCATGAACATTGCTAATACTGATGGCAGGCGCGAAGTCCATTCATTAATAGTTCCAAAAAAACTGCCGCTTGCCGCAATGAGCCAGTTCATCAGCGGAGGCTTTAATATATAGGGTTTTCCGTGTATAACAGGGATCATCCAGTTCCCTGTCCTGAGCATCTCCTGGGCAGCTACTACCCTCAGAGGTTCGTTTCCACTCCATCCGGACAGTCCAAGAAACGGGAGGTAAATGAATACAGTAACGATCATTATCAAAATACAATCCACAGAAGTTGTCTTTATATTGGTTGACCATCTAAATTGGAACATTCTATAATTCTATCAAGTTTCTATCTTATAACTCTACGACTTTTAAAGAGTTTTCATACAAGGTCATATTTCTTATTATGGAGGTCATATGCATATTGGAATTATCGGTACTGGGTATGTAGGGCTTGTTACAGGCGCCTGTTTTGCTGAATTCGGCCTCTCTGTAACATGCGTTGATAAGGATGAAAAAAAGATCAGTTCACTGAAAAAAGGGGTTGTCCCTTTTTATGAACCAGGGATAGATGAACTTGTCAAAAGGAATATCAAACATGGGAATCTCAAATTTACAACCAATATAGGCAAGGCTGTTGAATCTTCCCTTGTTATCTTTATAGCAGTAGGGACCCCCCGTAGAGGGGATGGCTCTGCTGACCTGAAATATGTAGAAGATGTTGCGAGGGAAATTGCAGGGCATATGGATGAATATAAGGTAATTGTTACCAAGAGCACAGTGCCTGTAGGAACAGGTGAAAAGTTAAGGGAGATAATTTCCCGTAATCTAAAGGGCCGGATTGACTTTGACATTGTAGCAAACCCTGAATTCTTGAGGGAAGGTTCGGCTATAGAGGACTTTATGCGGCCCAACAGGGTTGTTATCGGCGCAAAAAGCCAGCAGGCAATAGCGATAATGAGAGACCTTTACAAGCCCCTCTATCTCATAGAGACGCCTATTGTTATAACGAACATTGAGACAGCGGAACTGATAAAGTATGCATCAAACTCTTTTCTTGCAACAAAGATATCCTTTATCAATGAGATGGCCGGCCTCTGCGAGAAGGTTGGAGCAGATGTTCACATGGTTGCAAAAGGAATGGGGCTTGATCAGAGGATCGGTTCAAAATTTCTCCATCCCGGCCCCGGATATGGCGGCTCCTGCCTCCCCAAGGATACAAATGCCTTACTCAGGATAGCAGAGGAGCATGACATCAAGCTTGAGATCGTAGATGCAGCGATCAGGGTAAACGAAAATCAAAAAGAACAAATGGTTAAAAAGATTAAAGGGGCGATCGGTGGGCTTAAAGGTAAAACAATCGCAATTCTCGGACTCTCGTTCAAACCGAATACAGACGATATACGTGATGCACCTTCCCTCTTTATCATCAAGAGTCTTCTCAGGGAAAAGGCACACATAAAGGCATATGATCCGATCTCCATGAAGGAAGCAGAGAAAATTCTACCTCAAGTCACATACTGCAAGGACGCTTATGATGCTATGAAAGGCTCTCACGCACTGGTGATTTTAACTGAATGGAACCAGTTCAGGACACTGGATCTCGAGAGAATCAAAAAACTTCTCAAAGAACCATTTTTCTTCGATTTTAGAAACATATACGACCCGCAGAGGCTGAGAGAAAAGGGTTTTCAATATTATTGTGTGGGCAGGGTGTAACAATTTTATTTAGTAATCCCCCTCGATCCCCCTTTTTCGCCTCAGCGAATCCGCCCGAGTGCCGAAGAAAAGTGGGAAATTAAAATTATTCCCCTCTTTTTTAAAGAGGGGTTAGGGGAGATTACCGAAAAATATATTTTATCCAAAATACTTCTATGTTTCAAAAATGTTAAAATTAAGTAGTGAAGGTTGTATGCCAGAACAGGAAAGCATTCCATGACTATTCTATTGAGGATACCTTAGAGGCCGGGATTGCCCTTTCAGGGACCGAGGTAAAATCCCTGCGGGAAGGTAAAGCTAATCTTAAAGACAGTTATGTGCTTGTGAAAGGAGGAGAGGTTTTCCTTCTGAACTGTCATATCAGCCCATATAGTCATGGGAATATCATGAACCATGATCCTGTGAGGACAAGGAAACTCCTCCTTCATAGAAAAGAAATTGACAGGATGAGCGGTAAAGCAGCTGCTAAGGGATATACGCTGATACCGCTTAAGATATACTTTAAAGCTTCCTTTGCAAAGGTCGAAATAGGACTTGCAAAGGGTAAACGGCTCTTTGAAAAAAGGGATTCTATTAAAGAGAGAGAAGCCAAAAGAGAAATCGAAAAGGCAATGAAAAACAAGTAGGTAGTAGAAAGCATTTAGAATTCTTTTTGCTATATACTATATACTACATACTGTCTACTAACAAAAGGGGGCGAAAGGGCTCGACGGGGGTTATGAGGATCAGGTTGCATGTCGTGGATCCGTCGCCACGTAAAAAGGCGGAAAAAAACACAAAAGCCAATAACGAACTGGCACTCGCTGCTTAATTAACTAAGCAGCCGCTGCCCTGAAATTGTCTGTGTTTCAGGTTACAGCGTCATAAAGCAGGCTGGCTCCAGGGAGTTTCCCCTGACCCTGGGGTAAGATTTAGGGGGATGGGATTTCGGGACGCCTGCCTGGCGGCAGCCCGGGGTCCGAGACTAAATAGTCAGGATAAACATGTAGAAGCCTGAGAGTAGTACTTTCGGACGCGGGTTCAATTCCCGCCGCCTCCACCATTGATATTACGTAATATCAATACGTTACTATATTATATTTTACATAATAACTATCGTTGGACTATCCCCGGCTTTGCGCAGGCATCGTTATCGAAGATGTTTATTTCAGACCAATATAAGCAGAGAAAATTCCTTCCTGAACAACACACCTCTTTGAGCCCTTATAAAGATGCGCTGTTCAGATAGAAGTAATGTCTTAAAGGAGTTCCAGCCTCGGTTTGTTCCTGCCTGTAATGTTGGTTCAAGTTAATAAAATTTTCCATCCCCTACTTAGGTAGGATTGACTATCCCATAAAAAACTTAAATAATATTAATAATATTGTTTAATTATATTACGAAATATTTAGCACTATGGGTGGTATCAATTTTGGGGGAAGGGGCGGATCTAAGAAAATGAAAATAGAGCAAAAGAGGTGGACTGAAGAAAAGGGGTGGTTCCCCGAGTTAAAAGGGACTGTTGATGAAGCAGTGCAATTGGTTTTGTTATTCGGTGCTACCCAGTTATTAAAAGATCTCACATATATTCATGATATTAAGTCTGCTTATCCAAAAGCTCATCTTTTTGGCTGTTCCACAGCAGGCGAAATTTGCAGTACACAAATCACTGACAACTCTCTGGTAATCACGGCGGTCAGCTTTGAATACACACAAATTAAATGTGCCCAGGTGAAAATAAGAAGTTCTCTTGATAGCCTTCAAGCAGGTGAAATCCTTGCCCGATCTCTTGAAAAAGATGACCTTGTGCATGTCATTGTGCTCTCAGATGGAATTAATGTGAACGGAAGTGATCTGTCGGAGGGGTTGAATAACAATTTGCCAGAAGGAGTCTCAATTACGGGTGGACTTGCCGGGGATGGTGAACGCTTTCAAGAGACACTTGTATTCTGTGATGACATCCCTGCAAGAGATACCATTTCTGTGCTCGGTTTGTATGGAAAAAGTTTAAAGGTGGGTTACGGTTCTCTTGGAGGGTGGGACCCCTTTGGACCTGAACGGTTAATAACACGTTCAAAAGGGAACATCCTATACGAACTGGACGGAAAATCTGCCCTTGAACTATACAAAAGGTATTTAGGTGAACATGCAAAAAACCTTCCTGCCTCAGGACTGCTTTTCCCACTTAGCATCCGCGCTAAGGAAGGAGAGAACGGATTGGTTCGCACAATTCTCTCTGTCAATGAAGAAGAACAGAGCTTGACGTTTGCCGGGGATGTTCCTGAAGGAGTATATGCCCGGCTCATGAAGGCAAACTTCGACAGATTAATTGATGGGGCAATAGACGCAGCAAAAAAGAGTTATTTGACAATTGGTTCATTCTCTCCTGAACTTGCAATCCTCATCAGTTGTGTGGGCAGGAAAATGATCCTCAAACAGAGGACAGAAGAAGAAGTGGAAGGGGTTCGGGATATTCTGGGAGATAAAACAGTGCTCGCCGGCTTTTACTCTTACGGAGAAATCTGTCCTTTTACTCTGGGTACCAAATGCGATTTACATAACCAAACCATGACAATAACCGTCCTTTCAGAGAAATAAAGGATACAACAGATGCACAATCTGCTCAAGCGCCAATTTAAAAAATATTTTGGAGAGTCCTATCAAATTCCCACGGAATGGCAGGAGCTTGTTAATGCAGTAAACGATGCATATACACAATCTGATATTGATAGAGGCTTGATGGAACGGTCACTCGATATCAGTTCACAAGAACTCCTTCATGCAAATTCAGAAATGAGGGGTTTCATATCTCTTCTTAATGCCACGATAGAGTCAACTGCAGACGGAATTCTTGTGGTAAACAGACAGGGTAAAATAGTCAGTTTTAATCAAAAATTTATGAAAATATGGCACATTCCTCAGCAAATTGTAGAGTCTCGTGATGACGAGCAGGCGTTATCATTTGTGCTCGATCAACTTAAGAACCCTGACGGATTTCTCAATAAAGTGAGGGAATTGTATGCTAATCCTGAAGCTGAGAGTTATGATGAATTAATATTTAAAGATGAAAGAGTATTTGAACGATATTCACAGCCTCAGCGAATAGGACAAGCAGTTGTTGGAAGAGTATGGAGCTTTCGCGACATCACTGAGCGCAAGCGGGCAGAAGAGGAGATTAAGAAGAGAGTGAAAGAGCTTGAAGACTTCTATGATATGGCTGTCGGCAGGGAATTGAGAATGAAAGAACTCAAGGAGCAGATGGAGGAAATGAAAGAGGAGATGGAAAAATTAAAGAAGGAATTGGAAAAGTATAAAAAGCCATGAAAATCCAGTTCGCAGGCAATATGTGAAAAAATCGGAAGACTGGGTATGGTCATCTGCGAACCCAGATAGCGATATTGTCATTGAATCAGTGGTTTTATGAAATGCAAAAATATTCGGGTTCAAGTTACAAACTTGAACCCGCAGACAACCTCAGCGAGTACCCGGCAGCTCGCTACCTTTGATGTTAGCTGCTAAATCGAAACGGTCTTTTTATTTCCATTTATTATCAACAGGTTATAATTTTCTGCTTGCATTTTCCCGCAGAATTGGGTTTCATTTATAAGGAAGACCGCAAAAAGAAAGGCTGAAGAATTTCTTCTCCAGCCTAAAAAATGTGTGTGTGCATGTTAAAAAACTATTTCTTCTTTGCGGTCTTCTTTGCTGCCTTTTTTGCTGGAGCTTTCTTTGCTGGCATTGTCTAATCACCTCCTTCCTTTACCTTTACAGCGATGATAATAATTTTCTGCTTATATTATTCATATATGATCTGTTTTATTTTGTCAATGGAAAAATCACTTTTTAGAACAATTGATGCATTTTTGTAAACGATAGATTAATTTTAATTTTATATAAAGCAATCAAAATTCTGACGCATAATATTTCTCTTTCGTTCTCCGGGTATCTTGTAAGGCGGAACGGATACCCGCTTACAGATGGCGTTTGATCTCGTGCAGGTATCTCGATTTCACCATGAAGGAGGTCTGGCCGAACTTCATTCGCGATTCCGCCGAAGAAAGGTAGAGCCTTTCCTTGGCCCTGGTGGTCCCAACGTAGAAGAGCCTTCTTTCCTCTTCGATGGACGATTGGCTCATGAGGGACTTGGCCGATGGGAAGATTCCCTCTTCAAGGGCCGGCAGGAACACCACGGGCCATTCAAGGCCCTTTGCTGCGTGGAGGGTCAGTATTTTTACAGAGTCTTCCTTCCCTATCTTGTCCTGTTCCGATGCGAGGAGATTGTCTTCCATGAACTCTGATAAGGGTTTCCCTTCTTCTTCAAGCGCCTGAAGGACATTCGAGAGCTCAGAGACGTTCTCCATTCTGTCTTCCGAATCCTCCTTGTATTCTTTATCGATGTAAGCAAAGTATCCCAGATCCTCGATGAGCCCCATAAGAACCTTGTATGGCTCATCTTCCACGGAATTACTGTATCCTTCGACAGTCTTCACGAAGACATCCGCAGCGAGCCTTTGTTTTGCGGTGAGCCTTGTGTCCCTGAGCGCCTGGAGCCAGTCGTTTCTGAAATTCTGTCTAATGTTCAAAAGAGCCTTCTTTCCGATCCCGCGGCCCGGCGTATTGATGACCCGCTCGAAGGCGGCAGCGTCCTTAGGGTTCGCGATAAAGCGTAGGTATGAAAGCAGATCCTTAGTCTCCGCCCGGTCATAAAATCCGACGCCGCTGACGATGGTATAAGGGATGTGGTGCCGCATAAAAACACTCTCCAGGACCCTGGAGAGGAAGGTCATGCGAATAAGTATCGCCATATCCGAGTAGGTGTTGTTGCGTGACAGCTGCCGGATCTTCTCCGCGATCCAGACGCTCTCGGAGATGGCGTCAGCATGCTTCTTATACTCGACGTCACCTTCCTCTTTGTTGTCAGTGTAAAGCTCCAGCGCCTTATCGGACCATCCGCACCTAACCTTACTGACTACTGTATTGGCAATATCGAGGATTCTTTTAGTCGATCGATAGTTCTTTTCGAGCTTCATCTCCTTTGCCCCAAACTCCCGTATGAAACGCTCGATATTCGATGGCCGGGACCCCCTCCAGGTATAGATGCACTGGAAAAAATCACCGACGGCAAACAGATTTTTGCTTTTGCCGGCAAGAAGCTTGATGAGCGAGAACTGGATATCGTTGGTGTCCTGGAACTCATCAATCATCAGATAGTCGAACCTCTCCTGCCACTTCGTCCTCGTCTCAGGAGAGGCGGCGAGGATCTCGACGGCGAAGAAGATGAGGTCGTCGTAGTCCATTGCGTTGGATCTCTCAAGGTCCTTCTGGTATTCCTCTGCCACTTCAGCATAGGTGGAGGCGGGATAAGGAAGAGCGGCAATGTGGTCGAAGATGCTGCTCCGGTATGCCTGCTTAGCCTTAGAGATGATGTCCCGGGCATCGCTGGCCTCTTTCGTCTCTCTGTTGAACCTCTTCATGATGTTTTTCAGCACTTTAAGGCTGTCGCCGGTATCGTAGATGACGAATCCCCGGCTGAAAGACCGCCCCAATATTTGGACATCTTCTCTCAACACCTTCACGCAGAAGGAGTGAAAGGTCGATATCCACATGGGCTTGATGGAGAGCATCTTCACGATGCGCTCAGCCATCTCGTTTGCGGCCTTCTTTGTGAAGGTAATCGCGAGGATCCTATTTGGTCTGATGCCCTTTGCCTTGACCAGATAGGCTATCTTGTGGGTGAGAACTTTGGTCTTACCGCTGCCGGCTCCTGCGGATACGAAAAGCGGAGAACCGAGATGCTCGACCGCAGCTTTCTGTTGAGGGTTGAGTCCTTCCAGGATCATGTCTTTCCTCATCGGGTATAAGTATTTTAATAAAAGCGATCTTCAAAAAGGGAAGGTTCAGCGGAGTTACGATGCAATTACTTTCCGGTTTATTCCAGGGTCTTCCTTTTGTACTTCAGATACAAAGCTTCAACCTTATTTCTGGCCCAAGGGGTTTTTCTCAGAAATTGCAGGCTGGACTTGATACTTGGGTCATTATTAAAACATCTGATATTGATGGTTCTTCCCATTTCATTCCAGCCATAATGCTCTACCAGTTGAGTAAGAATCATTTCCAAAGTAATACCGTGAAGAGGATCGTTGGATTGTTGGTTGCTCATGTCTCGGTCTGATTGACAGATAATTACCGCTTTCAGTACCGATTCATTCCGCGAGCACTGACAACGCAACGCTCTTAAGATTCACCATATCACTATTAGCTGAGGTGTTTATTGACTAATTTGGTCATCTCGAACATCGAGACTTGCTTCTTCCCGTCGAATACCGCCAGGAGGTTCTCATCGGCATTGATATTTCTCCTGTTCTCTGCATCCTGGAGATTATTTTTCTTTATATATTCCCATAGCTTCTTGGTTATCTCTGTCCTTGGGAGAGGTTCATTACCCACTATCTTAGCCAGCGCCTCGCTGGGTTTCATAGCCTTCATAAATGCCGGGTTGGGGGCTCCGACTCTTTTCTTCTTTTCTGCCATCATTCTCCTCCTTATGTTTACGATGTTTACGGATTTTGAGTTTTAATTCCTCTGTTGTCTCAAAATGATCGTTATAAAGTATACACTAAACAGTGAAAACAAACTCAAGCGTATTTGGCATGCCGTAAGAAAAAATACAATTGAATAATGTAGATGTTGTGAAAAAGTGTATTTTTCGATACCTTTTCGCCTCGGCGAATCCGCCTGAGTGCGGAAGTGTACGTTTCATGAATGGTTAAAGGAATATTTTTATCAAGAGAACAAATAGAAATATTCTCAATAATTGATCGAGTTAAATACATTTTTGAACAATGTCTGCATTATTCGGGTTAATATAATTGCAAATTTATATTATTATTCATATAATTTACCGATGAATTTGAAGGAAAATCTTGTCGAAATAATAAAAGAACGATCTTTTCAGTACAGTAGCGAGCCGAAATTTAAACTCACGTCAGGCGCTATGAGTAATTTTTATTTCAATATGAAAAAAACAACTCAGTCTCCGGATGGCTTGCATCTCGTAGGTAAAATATTTTTTGAAAAGATCAGGGAACTTGGATTACATCCTCATGCTATAGGCGGGCTTACTATGGGAGCCGACCCTATAGCTTATTCTGTTGCATTATATTCCTTTAGTGTTAAAGAGCCTATCCAGGCGTTTGTAATAAGGAAAGAACCTAAAGAGCATGGCCTGAAACTTCCCATAGAGGGGAATGTAACAGCCGGTGATCATGTAATTATCATAGATGATGTTATAACAACCGGAGGCTCTACAATAAAGGCAATTAATATCGCAAAGGAAAATGGTCTTATTATAGATGCAGTCATTGTCCTTGTAGATCGTTGTGAGCAAAATGGCAGACAGAATATAGAGGCTTCAGGCTATCCGGTTTATGATATTCTGACCGTTAATGATTTTATCCCTTCAAAAAATTAGTTCCAATTTCGTTTCTGTTCAACTTTGGCCCGAAACCGACTGATTTTGGTATTATATCAATTACACACATTTGCCAAACTTAAAATTATAGAAAGGCCGTCTATTGAAAAAAATAATTCTTATTTTATTGTCGATATCATTGATAATGGCAGTTTCCTTTCCTGCCCATACAATGAACGGGGTTTTACTGAAATTCAGCCAACAGGAAGATTCAATGCGTATCGTACTCGAGGCAGAAGAATCATTTATTCAAAAGATGAAGGTTACTGCTTCAGCATCCCATATAAAGATAGATTTCCCTGAACCATTTCATCTGACATCCCCAAAAGATCTGCCATTTGAGCTAATATCAGCGGACAGGTCATTAGGGATAAATCTGAAGGAAAAAGCAGATATTAAATTTTTCAGACTCTCTTCTCCTTCAAGGCTTGTATTGGATATCACAAAGCAGGATACCCAGCCATTGGATTCCCAGAAAAAGGCAACACCGCCTGAAAAGCAGGCCTTGTCTCCGGAAAAGCAGCCTGCACCGGTTCTTTTAAAGAGTTTTAGTATCGATGCCGGACACGGAGGATATGATTTTGGAATAGCCTTTGGAAATGTCAGTGAGAAGGATATAACCCTCAGCCTGGCAAAAGACCTGGGGGCACTCCTTATAAAAAAGGGCAGAAAAGTCTCTCTCGTACGGAGAGCAGACCAGCATATCTCATTTGCAGACAGAATTAGTCTTGTTAACCAGAAAAATCCTGATGTATTTATCAGTCTGCATTTTTCAGTCTCAAGAAATTTTGTTGTTTACGCTCCAAAGGTTGAGGAGCAGACCTCAAATGAAACGCTTGATTCTTACAGTGTTGCTGTAAAACAGAAAAAATATGTCGCAAAAAGCAAGGCCTTGTCTGAAAATATCATACACGCGATTAAAGAAGAGTTTAAAGCAGATGTTTTTCATAGAGATATGCCGCTTCCGGTACTGAATTCTGTCGGTGCGCCATCTGTTCTAATCGAATTTCCTTCACCACAGTTTGTTGTCTATGACCAGCAGATGAAAACAAGGATCATTAATGTAATATTGGATGGAATTGCTGCATATGGGCAATAGAAAACACTTCAGGCAGAGAACAGATGGAATGGGGGTAAATGAATAATAAAAAAATAGCCGGGATAGTATTGCTGGTTCTTCTCTTCCTTGCCGGCGGGGCAGGCGGATACCTCTATTTTTCAAAGGTCCTTCAGAGAGAAAATTCAACTGCCGAAGGAGTTGGCGTCACCTCAAAGTCAGAAGATCTTTTCTCTCTGAGAATGTATTATCCCATCGGCACTCAACTCCAGATTGAAGAGAGAAAGCTTCCGAGGATGATTAGCCAGATGCCGATTGCAGAGGCTACGGTGGAAGAATACCTGAAAGGGCCGATAAATTCTGCTTCGTCACATATACCAAAGAATTCGAAACTGATCGGCCTGTACAAAGGCATAGACAAGATAATCTATGTTAATCTGTCTGATGAATTCAGGAGGAATTTTCAGGGGGATGTCTTTGCTGAATTCCTCCTTCTCAAGGGCTTGTACGAGAGCCTTATTTCAAATGTAGAAGATATTCAGGACGTAAAAATACTCATAGAAGGCAAGGAAGTAGAAACGCTCGGAGGGCATCTTTACCTCTTATATCCTTTGAAAGATCTGGTTTCATATGAATATCAGTAAAAAAGACAGGCCAATCGGTGTTTTCGACTCCGGAATAGGAGGACTGACGGTCTTAAAAGAGATTATCAGGCAACTGCCTCATGAAAGCACCATCTATCTTGGTGATACTGCACGGGTGCCTTACGGGATCAGGTCTTCAGAGACAGTAATCCGTTATTCTTTCGAAAATACAAAATTCCTCTCCTCCAAAGATATTAAACTCCTTGTCATCGCCTGTAATACAGCATCATCTGTAAGCCTGGATCTTATCAAAAACTCAGTTTCCATGCCTGTTATTGGGGTTATAGAACCAGGAGCAAAGGCTGCTGTAAGATCAACAAAAAATAAAAAGATCGGCGTTATCGGAACCGAAGCGACAGTGAAAAGCAATGCATACACAAAGGCAATAAAAGCTATTGATAAAAGCATCGAGATCTTCAGTCTTGCATGCCCGTTATTCGTACCCCTCGTAGAAGAGGGATGGACTGAGGGAGACATAGCTGCCATGATTGCCGGACAATACCTTAACGGTTTAAAAGCAGCAGGCATAGATACGATTGTACTTGGATGTACTCATTACCCTTTACTGAAAAAGGTGATAACCGAAATTATGGGTGAGGATGTCATACTTATAGACTCAGCAGTGGAGACATCCCTTGAGATCAAGTCAATCCTTGAAGTTCTCGGTTTGAACAGGGGACCCGCAGCAATTCCTTTCAATAAGTTTTATGTAACTGATTCACCGGAGAGGTTCCTGAAAGTTGGCGAGAATTTCCTCGGACAGAAAATAGAGCAGATCGAAAAAATAGTAGTAGGAGGATAAATGAGAACTGATGGTAGGAAAAATAACGAAATCCGGCCTGTAAAAATCCAGAGGAATTTTCTGGAAACTGCTGAAGGTTCAGTGTTGATCTCCATGGGAAATACAAGGGTTATCTGCACTGCTTCTATTGAGGACAGGGTTCCCCCTTTCCTCAAAGATCAGAAAAGAGGATGGATCACTGCAGAGTATTCCATGCTGCCGAGAGCTACTCATTCAAGAACGATGCGGGAATCCGTTTCCGGGAAGGTCAGCGGCAGGACTCATGAGATACAGAGACTTATCGGCAGGGCACTAAGGTCAGTTGTTGATCTTTCGGGCCTTGGTGAAAGAACGATATGGTTAGACTGTGATGTTCTGCAGGCAGACGGGGGCACAAGGACGGCATCAATAACAGGCGCTTTTCTTTGTCTCTCAGAGGCATTGAAATACGCAGTACGAAATGGTCTTATTGAAAAAATACCCCTGAAGGATTACCTTGCTGCCATAAGCGTAGGAATTGTGAAAGGTGAGCCCTTAATAGATTTGTGCTATTCAGAAGATTCCACAGCAGAGGTCGACATGAATATTGTCATGACAGGGAGTGGAAAGTTTGTCGAAATACAGGGGACTGCTGAGGGAATGCCTTTTTCAAAGTCTGCATTAGAGAGTCTCCTGAAGCTTGCTGATGAAGGAATCAATCACCTGATAGGCATTCAGAAACAGTTCATAGAAGGCGAGCTGATCAATTTCTAAAAAATACAGACCGTATATGCTACAATATAAAAAATATTTTCAAGCCTTTGCTTGATCCATTTCCCCATTTTGAAAGAACAGGATATATGTATTTTAGATACGTGAAGGAGTGAACAGATTGAACACATATAGGAGTATATTTATATGGTTACTCATCGGAATCATGATGATTCTGCTTTTTAACCTTCTCGGCACACCCAGGAAGGCAGAGCAGGAGATGATATTCTCCGAATTCATGACAAAGCTTGAGGCGGGTGACATTGAAGAGGTTATCATAAAGGGCGACATTATAAACGGCCAGCTGAAAGACGGCAAGAAGTTCAAAACTTTTGCTGTAGAATATCCGGAACTCGTCAAAATATTAAGGTCCAAGGACGTAAAAATCACTGTAAAGCCTGAAGAACAGAATCCCTGGTACTGGAACCTGTTTTTCTCGTGGGGGCCTATCATCTTCCTTGTCGCTATCTGGATATTCTTCATGCGCCAGATGCAGACAGGCGGGAATAAGGCTTTGTCCTTTGGCAAGGCAAAAGCAAAGATGATCTCTGAAAAAACCGTGAAGACAACCTTTGCAGATGTTGCCGGCATAGAAGAGGCAAAGGCAGAGGTCCAGGAGATCATTGATTTTCTGAAGGACCCCCAGAAATTTCAGAAACTCGGCGGAAAGATCCCAAAGGGTGTGCTTCTGGTTGGTGCTCCAGGCACCGGCAAGACACTTCTTGCAAGGGCTATCGCAGGTGAGGCTGGTGTGCCTTTCTTCTCGATATCAGGCTCTGATTTTGTTGAAATGTTTGTCGGGGTAGGAGCTTCCAGGGTTAGGGATCTTTTTGATCAGGCAAAGAAAACTTCACCCTGTATTATTTTCATTGATGAAATAGACGCTGTTGGCCGCCACAGGGGAGCAGGCCTGGGCGGCGGACATGATGAACGTGAACAGACCTTAAACCAGCTCCTCGTAGAGATGGACGGGTTTGAAGCTAACCAGGGAGTTATTATCATCGCAGCCACTAACAGGCCGGATGTCCTTGACCCTGCGCTACTCAGGCCGGGAAGATTTGACAGGCAGGTGGTTGTGCCTCAGCCTGATGTGAAGGGAAGGCTTGAGATATTGAAGGTACATACAAAGAATATCCCGCTCGATGAGCATGTTAATCTTGATGAAATTGCCCGAGGGACGCCCGGGTTTTCCGGCGCCGATCTTGAAAACCTCGTCAATGAATCTGCCCTGCTTGCAGCAAGAAAGGGTAAGAGCAAGGTGGAAAGGTCTGACTTCGAGTTTGCAAAAGACAAGGTATTGATGGGCGTCGAAAGAAAGAGCATGATCATAAGCGAAGTAGAGAAAAAGAATACGGCTTATCACGAGGCAGGCCATACGCTTGTCGCCAAACTGACCCCGGGCACTGATCCGTTACATAAGGTGAGCATCATTCCGAGGGGCAGGGCATTGGGTGTAACACAACAGCTTCCTATAGACGATAAGTATACATATTCCAAAGACTACCTCTTAAAGGCCCTGGCAATCCTCCTGGGCGGAAGGGCTGCAGAGGAGATAGCATTAAACCATACGACTACCGGCGCCGGCAACGACCTTGAGCGTGCTACAGAACTTGCAAGGAAGATGGTTACTGAATGGGGCATGTCAGAAAAACTCGGCCCCCTGACCTTCGGCAAAAAGGTTGAACAGATTTTCCTTGGACGAGAGATTGCTCAGCACAAGGATTACAGTGAAAAAACAGCAGTTGATATAGATGAAGAGGTTAAGAGAATAATTCTTGATGCATATGGAACAGCAAAGAGCCTTCTTACAGAAAACCAGGACCTTCTTGAGATGTTAGCTAAAGAACTCCTTGAAAAGGAGACTCTTGATGGTTCAGAGATTGACGCGCTCATTCAGGAGGCTGAATCAAAAAGGACTGTCCAGGTTTGAGGTTCTTCACCGTTTGCGGGTATTCTTTATTGCAGGTTTTTTTTAGGAGAGGTTGAAGCTGTAAGGAATGTCTTAAAAGCTGCAAAGATTTTTATTGAGAAGATCGGTTCCAATCTGCACTGGGAGGAACTAACTCCCGCGAAGTAGGCCGGTAGTTAGTATTTAGGATCACCCATTATTTACCCCTTTGCCCCACGCCCCTAAAAATTGTAATGCTAACGCCGTCATCAGCCGCCGGGGCACAAACCTTTGAAAACAGCAGTCGGCTATTACCGGTCGGTTGAATGATTTTGTTAGGCTTTGTCTTATCAATTCTGTTTTCTGTCTTATATGTCTTATGTTGTTTAAATTGGCACCGTCCCCTTATACGCTCACTTTTTATCTTTTAAATACAGTGCATTATATCCATGTAAAGTTCCGGTCAATCCGTGTCTTTACGGCCAGAAAATTGTCGGATTTTCTCAATCCGCTGATCTATAGATTCAAATGTTCTTCCTATATCGATGTTTACAGGAATCACAATTTCGCAAACGACTTTCTGACCACTTGGGAGTTGTAATTCTATGATCCCGTTACCAATAACAGCCTTTTGATATTCTAAAAAAGCAATTTCATTTTCACCGATTCCCCCGTCCTCTACAGACAAGTAGCCACTTCCCTCAATATTTGTACTCGCTTTATTCTCAACAAAACTAAACAGGAATGATAAAGAAATAGATTTGTCCTTATTTTCAGCTCTTACGTCTACCAAACCATTATGTGCTGATTTTACTTTCAAAACTAAATTTTTGAGAGGTTCTGGGGCGTCATGTGGCCAATGATTTACTGAAATTTCTATACCATTCAATCCCAATTGCATTCTTGGCACAGTACCCTTCTTACTCAAAGTCGTAAGGTGGTCCGCTTCAATGTATTCATGTAACGGCTTTAAAGCATTTCGTTCCCTGTGAACATCCATTTCATCGGGAATATTTAGTTCTTCACGTATAAACTTCTCGGCTAAAGCATGAACAATAACAAGGTCTTGTTGTATACGAGTTCGATCTTCTGGGATGTCTGGATCAATTATCTCATCGTCCAATGAGGCATGGACAACCGCGCAACGACAACTTTTAAATACATGGAGTCCAGCATCAACATTGTCATGTTGAAGTGCTTTTACACGCTCGCCGGCTTTTCCGTTTAACGTCAAAATTGCAGAGTTAATCCAATCACCTTTTTTCTTTCCCTGTTTAAATTGTGACTCGATTACTTTATAAAAACTCAGAAACGAATACCCCTCATGAATGTGTTCCAGTCGTAGCCCTTCTCTCCAAAAGGATAGAGCTTTCCTTTTGTTGTTATCTTTGACAATGGGCATATAATTACAGTTAAAGCCATATTCTCCGGAACACATAATTGGCATGAATGGTTGTTTCCCCGAGCTATACAGAATAGGGTGGCTACCATAGGTGTAGCCAACCACATCAACATAGCCCCGTTTAAACCAGCCAAGGATAGAAGAGAATACGTAAATTTTTTTGAGAATATTGTTGAGGTCTGACTTGTCAGACATTCTCACAGTAATACATGCAGAACTAAGTTCTTTTCCATGCTCCTTCAACCCTCTCAAGAAGTAGTCATCACCAGCATATTGAACTAGAACATCTTTCTCAGGCCAAGGAATTGAATGGTGAACGGCACAGGTCAGCCATCCCCTATGTGATTTATAGAGTTCTTTTAATTTTTCACCGAAGCAGTGCGGTATGTATGGGCCTTCATCCATTATTATAAATATTTATTGATTATATTATTCGGTCGAGAGCATAACGCGAGAAATAAGGCGCGGGGGCAACCAGCCTTTGCAAAAAACCGCAGACGCTTGTTCCCCGTCGCCTTGATTGAAGTGTTAGCTTTGTCTTTTGCATTTAAAATAGTTTGTCCATTCCGCTTTGTCGCTTATTTCTATTTTTGAGCTTTGCCAGACCCCTCGACATCTTTGATCGTTTGCACAATGAACGCAGACGGGACAATGGCGGCAAGTTTACCTCCGGTATCGTCGCTGATTGTGCCGTGAACAAGACCGACGCACTTCGGCGGCGTCGAACTTTTCGGCATAGTCAAGGCCGCGCTATCTGAATAAGGCCATGGCATTAAGTAAACGGGTGCACCGCTATAACCGCCTATACTTGGCTTGTCCAAAATAAAGAAAGTAGACTCCTTGTGTGTGTCAAAGCGAGGAATTCGTAACAAGCCGCTTGCAGCCTTAGCCTCGCCTGTGATCGGCGAGAAGCGACCGCTTGTACCAAGCGAGAGCGGGAAACCCATAACAACCAATGGCCGCTCTCTTTGAGGAGCTACTTCGATAGATTCGATCATGTCAAGAGGAAGGAAACGGCCTGTAAAAAGTGGCGCTGTCTTCTCGGTTAACGTCAGTGCCAAGACGGCTACATCGGCTTCTGGGTGGAAATGCCAGGGCAATTGAACTACGCCTGGAAAGAGTTCGCTAAAGGACAAGTTCACTGGTACGTCGCCAGCGGATCGCATTGTGATAGTGCTCTGCGGAGAGAGTGATGTCGCAACATGGGCTGCTGTAACGAGGTATGGCTGTTGAGAAACGACAAAGAAGCCTGTCCCTGTCTTATTCCCTCGGAGATATGCCACCGTAGTGGAGAGGTCTTCAAGATTCGTTGCGAGAGCACTTTCGGTGAGCGTGAAGACCGAAAAAATTAGAGTGAGACAAAACATCAAATATAGAAAGCGATGATTCACTGAAATTATTCTCCCTAATTATAAAATTCTAAAGCTAACGCTTGCCATTAGCCGACGGGGAAATATGATTATTAAAAAAAACCGACAGTTTATCCCCGGTCGGCCTCGATGGCATTGTTATGATCGTCTTTATTTTTCCCTGAATTCAATTTCATATACTCTGTCTACGCTGTTATATGGATAAAATACAATTTCCTTTAGTATCTTTCCTTTGTAAAACTTATAAACCTCACCGACACCAACTTTTTCATGCAAACGAAACTCGGCCTCCGGTTCAGTCGCAGTCAATTCACTGAAGACACTATCTTTCTCGCCGATAAGTGCGTCAATAAATTCCTTATCTGGGTTCTTTTCAAAATCTACATATTTTTGGTTGATTGATAGAACTTTGCCATTTTTGTAGATCTCAACATCAGGACGCAGCATCTTTATAATTCTTTTTACATCCTTTGCTACAATGGCAGCCTTAAATTCATCCCATGACTTGAAAAGGCCGTCTGCTTTGTTGAGGAAGTCCTTTGTAATGAATAGTTTAATGCTATACAGTCTATTTTTATCATCGATTTCAATAGTGTAGTTTTTGCCTTCATATGAATATTTTGTAACTTTTGGAGAATCAATCTTTTCTTCACCAGACGGCTTGCCTAATATAGCTATAACCTTATTGACATCATCTCCGAGACTTAGTCCCATGAATGATAAGGCCTTATCAGTGCTCCCCGTTATCTGCATTGAATAAATATTGTTCTGAAATTTATTTAAATATTCAAAGACCATATAGGCTTTATCGTCAAGCCGATATGCTTCAGCTATTGAATAGTCAGTTGTGATTGTATCGAAAGGTTTCCCCATTGCTGAAGCGACGGCTGGCTTAAGCTGCCACAACCTAAATCCATTCAGGTCTGTTTGTAATTCTCCTGCAAACAGAAGCGATGGCAACAAGGTAAATGCAATTGATAGATAAATTATGGCTGTTTTATATTTCATTTTGATCATAACGAGTTAAATCACTGGCAGGCTAAAAGCCTGTCCAGTGGATTGTCTTGTTAGGCTCCCTCTTTTATCATTTTTTCATATTCGTCGTGTGTTCCTATCCAGACCCAAATATAGTTATCACCGTCTTCTACAGAAAGTGCTCTATAGTTTAGACCAGCGCGGACAGACCAGAATGCACCAATTTTTTTAAAATGGAGAGATGGATGTGAGGGATTTGATTTTAGTAATTCGAAATTTTTCTTCGATATTTTTTGTACAGGATCGGGAAGAATTTCAAAACATTTCCAGAAACGCTCTGTTGTTCGATGCACCTAAAGTTCCCTGAGTTTATTTGTTGCCTTTGCCTCAAGCGCTTCCTTCAGTAAAAAATCTAATTTTCCTGTCCCCGAATCTGCTACGATTTGGATATCCCATTTTTGCCAGTCTTTCTCAGAAAACCACTGTCTCAATTGGATATATTCCTCTTCAGGTAAAGTGTCAATAGCTTGTTTTAATTCTTCTACCTTTGACATTTTTGCCTCCCTTAATACCATTACTAATGCTTATAGTATACATCATTTTTTACGGCTAACGCTTCGGCTGACCTGCACGGGCACCCATCTTGATATAAAAACCATCAAAGCTTAATCCGTGTCGGGTCGAGCCGGTTGTTATCTCTCAGTGGCTTCTACATCCTTTAAAATTGCATCCTTTAAATCTTCCCTGCTTTGGTCTCGCGCAACCGAAATATAATTCTCCGGTTTTTCGAGATTTTCTGGCGACCACATCAGGATAACCACACGTTGGACATGGCCCTGTTTTCTCGCCGCGTTCTGTTGGACGATCCATAGGATTTTTCATATGACCTCCCTACAAACCGTATTTGAATGGGCGTAGGCACCGGAATTGGCCTGGTGCTACTCTTTTAAATAATTCTGAATTGCCTTTATTGTTCCCTTTAACATGTTTGTACAAGAACGCATTGTATGTCCCGTTTCCGAATCCAGGACAGCTCATTTCAAAGTCCTGCTTTGTAAATGGTTCTGCCATTTTCCCTGACTTTATTGCGGTTACAATGGATTCATATACTTTGTGTCTCATATTTGTATTCCTTTTAGAGATAACGACCGAAATGAGGTACAGGGGCAAACATCCTGTGCAAAAAACGACCGGGGCTATTCCCTGTCGCCTCGATTAAATTGTTAGAAGTTGTTATGATCAGTTTATATACAGTCATTTTATCTCAACGATCCATGTTTTCATTTTCGATATATCTTTCTGCAGAACACCTATCTGTTTAAGATTTTTCCCAGCCCTTACAACTGTCTGTCTAATTAGCTTATAAATGTCTTCTAAGTGATTGTAGTTAACAATTAATATTCTTGTTGACGATTCACGAATATTCCAGTCGAATGAAAAAGAAGCTGGAATTCTTGAATTATCTTCTCCAGTTAGTTTATCTTTTAACGTTTGCAATTGTTCAAGCCTCTCTTTTATTTTTGGCGACTTTAAATGCATAGCCGAAATTAAATTGTCAGTATAATCGTTAAATAATTGACTGTAAGGATTCGTCAATATTAAGGCTTGGACTTGAGTTGCTATATCTTCAGGTGAATTAGCATTTTTAAAATCATTTAACTTTAGTCCTTTTTTTAGAACATAAAGATCAGCAGTGGTAATAAGTATAGGACATATAAACGATATTTGGAGATCTTCATCATGAAAAGGAATCGTTTGAGATCCTGATAGATGAATTGCAAAACGTGGCATCGCATACATCAACTGCGATCTTCCTTTTTCTATATTTTGTATGGTTGCATCTTTAGGAAGAAGCTCGACTCCTTTAAAACACCTATGAAAACGATTTGATAAATTCCATAACGGTCGTTTATCCATAATTTGTCTCGTGCACAATTCGTCTAATGTATGCACTATCCCGGGTTCTGACAAATGTTCTGTTGCTGTTTTGGGAAGAGGTGCAAATAGCCACTTAATACCAGGGTAACAATATTTGCATTCAATAAGAAAGTTAAGGTCTGCCCACATTCCAATATCTTTTTTAAATAAATGCGTGACTGCCCATATATCTACAGAAAACTCAGTCGGCACTCCTTCTTCATTGGGGCGAACATAATGATACTCACCTTGTATCCCACATCTAAGATCGCTTAACTGTTCTGCAACAAGATATTCAAGAGGGACGCTTGTTTTTAGAAAAGCATCTTTCCACTGTTTATCTATCTTGGTAGACATAATTTAATAAAACTTCTAACAATGATTATACGCAATAGGTTTTATCTGACAAAAGTATACCACAGTAAATTTCGAAAAAATGCAATTGTCATTTAAAACAACTGGTTAGCTATTTCATTAGTTGACAAAACATCGGTAATATCAGGATATACGCAATTGGTATAACAAGGGATTTATGATAAAAGAGAATATTTTAGGTGTACGGAGAATAACATCGTCCTTAAACTCACAATGGAAGGGAATAACACACCCCTGCACCCCTCTCAAGAGGGGAGTTCCTTCTCTTCAATTAGGGAATTGGTTAGGGTGACAGGGTTTTTCTGAGCAAAATATAATAAAATAAACCATGAAACTTGTCTGGAGCAATTACTGTCTCGACTTCTCACAAAAAACGTACATTATGGGAATCCTGAATGTGACTCCGGATTCCTTTTCTGATGGCGGTCAGTATTTTGATAAATCAACTGCGATTAAAAGGGCAATCCAGATGTCGGAAGACGGCGCTGATATTATTGATATCGGAGGAGAATCAACAAGGCCGGGCTCACAACCATTAGCTATCGAAGAAGAACTGAGGCGCACGCTTCCTGTTATTGAGGCGCTCACTAAAGAGATTAATACCCCGATATCCATAGATACATACAAATCAGAGGTAGCAAAGAGGGCGCTTGATGCCGGTGCAGCAATGGTAAATGATATCAGCGGGCTGAGATTTGACCCTGAGATGCCAAAGGTTGTTTCAGCATATAAAGTTCCTGTTGTCATAATGCATATAAAAGGAACGCCAAAAGACATGCAGAAAAATCCTGTATACGAGGCCTTGATACCGGAGATAATGGATTATCTCAGAGACAGCATCAGGTCAGCAAAAGAATCGGGGATTGCAGAGGACATGATAATTATTGACCCTGGCATAGGTTTTGGAAAGACATTTGAACATAACCTTGAGATTATTCATAACCTTCATAACTTCACCCTGCTCGAAAAACCTGTCCTGGTCGGCCTGTCAAGAAAGGCATTTATCGGTAAGATACTCGGTGATGTCCCTGCAGGAGAGAGGCTTGAAGGCACTGCTGCAGCAATTGCTATCTCTATCATTAATGGAGCTGATATCATCCGTGTTCATGATGTAAAGGAGATGGTTAAAGTGGCTAAGGTGGCGAATGCGGTTAAAAGGATGAAAATTGGAAATGCATAAAGTAAACGCCATTTTTTCTAAGCTCTCTCTTGGAAAGGTATATGAATGATTCTTCTAAGTCCCCTCTTGGGAGGGGTGTAGGGGTGGGTATCAGGAGGCAAAGAGCAGCAGATAATGAATCGCAAGCAGATCATCTCTTATAACCCGAATTTAAAAGAACTGGCAAGACAATTAAGAAAAAACAGTACGCTTCCAGAGGTATTATTATGGCAGTACCTTAAAGGCAAACAAATGCTTGGTTATGATTTTGACCGTCAAAAACCTGTAGATAATTATATTGTTGATTTCTTCTGCAATGAGTTGATGCTTGCCATAGAAATAGATGGAGATACTCATAATTACAAGATTGATCGAGATATTAAAAGACAGAAAAGGTTGGAAGCTTCGGGAATCAGATTCTTGCGATTTACTGATGAAGATGTAAAGGAAAATATTGAAGGGGTAGTTATGATGATCGGGGAGTAGGTCAGGAGAAATGGGAAACCCACCCCTGCACCCCTCCCAAGAGGGGAAAAATAGATTTTGAAACTTTTACTTTTCTTCGCACATACATGGTGGTTTAAGACTGCTTCTAAAAGCCTTCCGGAGGCTCCGGATGCTGATAGGGAAGAATCAATGGAAAATACCATAGTAGTCTTTTTCCATGCAGAAAAAGAGGATGAGGGAAAAGGCAAGGGCCTGCTCGACAAACTGGCAAAGAACATCAAATGGCTTGCGGGCAAGTTTGGAACAAAGAATGTCGTCATCCATTCATTCAACCATCTCTCTTCGAGCAAGGCATCTCCCGAGTTCTCGGAGGAGATGATAAAACTGACAACTGAAAGGCTTCAGAATGCAGGGTATACCGTAATGTGTACGCCCTTCGGGTATTTCAATCAGTTTAAGATCCATGTTGGAGGCGAAAGCCTTGCTAAGGTGTTCAAGGAGTTGTAAAGAATCCGTGCTTATCTTCTGGAGGATGCTAAAAAACGCAAATGAAAATGCGCATCATGCATTGGGTGCATAACACATTCGAGCAACCATTTGGATATTTAAGGATTGCCGGTCTAGTTATCGCCTTTGTGCTGATACCATTATGTATCGCTTATATGATCAGCCCGAACCCAACAAGATTGCATGCTGAAGACGGTGTAATTGAATGGTTGAGTTTTGGGTGCTGGATTGTGTCTATACTGATATGCTTCAAGGCTTTGTCGCGCCAAAATAATCGGGCTGACGGTTTGGTGTTTTGCTGGGCCTGCCTGATTTGCGTTCTTGCGGCCGCAAGGGAACTGGATGCCCAGGTTCTGCTTAATCCCAAATACCTAGGACAGTTCGGCGTTCGTTATAAGACTATCTGGTTTCTCTCCTCTGAGGTGAGCATCCTTCTCAGGCTCTTTTGGTTCGCCTTCTTCCTGACTATCGGAGGAATTATTATCTGGCCCCTGGTTGTTATGCGAAAAGCGATTCTGTGGCTGATTCGCAGTGGCGATGCTGCAGCAGGTTTCCTTCTTCTATCATTCATTGGCTCAGCCACAGGTTTTGTATTTGATGATATCCTTCGAGAGACTGCTTTTTTAGATATAGATTTGCGACAGGCCATAGAAGAGACTGTTGAGTTGTTTGGCGCCACATTTTTCCTGATATGCATAGCCTCTCTGTTATGGAAGCCATTCTCTGAACGTACAGGCGCTATTGATTCCCCTTAGCCGCATGCCCTGCCTTTAAGGTTGAAAAAATATAGATAATGCTTTTTAAAGCAGCAACTAATAATTCTGCCCTTCATCTCCAGATAATAATATTCTTGTCCTCACCTCCGGAAGCGATTGCCTTTGAATCAGGGCTGAAAGCGATGCTTCTCGGGGATGCGGTATGGCCTTTGAGGACAGTAACTGCGCGTGCGGTTTCAGTATCCCAGAGATGGATCAGGGCGTCCTGGTTGGCAGTAGCAAAAATCCTGCTGTCAGGGCTGAACCGGACTGACCACGTAGATGAGTTCGGCACAGCAAAGTTATGCACCTCTTTCTGTTTCTCTACATCCCATATTGTGATGCTGCTGTCCATGTGGGCAGTGGCTAAATATTTTCCGCTGGGGCTGAAATTAATCCTCGCTACGTCTGATCTTGGATCCACTTTCGAAATCGTATATGTCCGCCCTTTACCATCGCGGAGATTCCAGAGGATAATCTTGTTCGAAGTAGTGCTTGCTGCAAGGATCTCGCCTGAAGGGGAAAATGCAATATCACGCATAGGTTCAGGGGTATTGATCCTCCTCAACAGGGTTTTATCGGTTAGGTTCCATACTGTCACAACTTTATTAAAACTTGCTATCGCAAACAGTTTGCCGTTCGGGCTGACTGCTATACTGCTGCTATGGCCGGCCTCTGCATTTATGGTCTGGGGTGCGCCAAATTTGTCAAAGGAAACAGGTAATACAATGACATTTCCGCTTGCATCAGTAATCAAAAGCATGGTCCCGTCAGGTGTAATATCCATGCCCACAGGTTGGTTCCCGGTCTTAATAATCTGGAGCTCCTTTCCATCATTAACATCCCATAACCTTATCGTACAATCACCAAAGCTTGACGAGATCAGGTATCTTCCGTCAGGGCTGAAGACGAGCCCCGTTACCTCTCCCTGATGTCCGGTAAGTGTTGTAGGTGTAAGGAGAGGCGCTGCCTGGTCTTTCAGGAATGGCTCTGCTGCCGGCATTCCATAAAGCATTCCCGGGGATATAAAGACTGCTTCTATGGGCTCAAATTTAGGTGCATCCTCTCCACCCTCTAATATTACCGGTTTTGGATATACTTTCATGTCCCACTTTTCCTCGTTGATCTTCCATCTGCTGTCTTCCCTGATGAGACGGACTTCACCTTTCATGATGCCACCTCCTGCCTCAGCCTGAAGAGTAAGAGTTGCCCTGTCCCCTGAGATCTGCGTTCCGGTGATAGCTACCACAGCAGGTGAAAATGCCTGCACAACCTTGAGCCTTTGAGCTGCCTTTTCCCCTTCGAGCTCGCGGGCTTTTTCCTGAACAATAAGCTTTTTCAGGGATTCTATATCTCCTGTATTTTTTGCGTTCAGATACTCCATATACGCTTTCTGCACTTCTTTTTCATCGCTAAAAAAGATCGTTGAGACTTTCGAATAAACTCCGGAAAGGAAATCACATCCCCCGAGAACAGCAAGGAAACAGGTCATGGTAATAAGAATCATGCCTTTCTGTATCGACCGTGAGTTTACAGGACTCTCCCTTTTCATTTTCCCCCTCCTTTTCTTGCATCACGTATTGTCAAAACTTAACCACAGAGAGCATGGCATTATTTTCTATATTGTATAACGAAAACGAAAAAGATTATAAACCATCTTTTTGATCTGCCCTGTTTTATCAATGATTATAAATCATGGCCTGTAGAAAAACCGCCTGCTGAAGAGCGCTTTTCGTATATAATGGAAGGAACTATCATGTTTCAATTGAGTTTGCATTTTTCGAATAGCAAAGAAGCCCTCCAGCAATGCCTGGAGAAGGTGACAGGAAAATCCGTTTCCCTGACCCTAACAGACAATTCCACCAGTATGCTTTCATTAAGGACGAAAAATAATTCGGTTTTGGTCAGGATGCACTGGATGTTTCTTAATGCCGGCGATGAGGTCATCAGTGAGATAACCGATTTCATAAAAACAAGAAAAGGCCGGACACCCCTCACCAGAAAATTTATCGGCGAAAACCAACCCTGTCTGAGGACAATAAAGTACATTTCCAGACAGCCGGACATTACTGCACAGGGAAGATTTTATGATCTGGAAAAGATTTTTGATGATCTGAACAATGAGTATTTTGAAGGAAGAATCACATCTTCTATTAACTGGGGGAAACAGAATTCACGGAGGCTGGTGAGAAAGCGTCTGTTAGGAAGTTACTGCGGACATACTAACACCATAAGGATAAACCCTGTCCTGGACAAAAAAAAGACCCCTCATTACTTCATCAGATATGTTGTCTACCATGAGATGCTCCATAGTACTGTAAAGGCAGTAAGGAAAAACGGCAGGAGATTGGTGCATAATTCCGAGTTCCGGAAACGTGAGCGGCTATTCAAAGAGTATGAGAAAGCTATGTCATGGGAAAGAAATGACAGATAAGTAATGCCCGTCCCTTATGAGTCATCCTGATTTCCATTGCCTGTAACGATCTATCTCTTCCCTGATTGAGTTAAGGACAAAGAAAATGACCGTGGCATCATCAGCGAATCCAATAGCGCCCAGGAAATCCGGAATAGTGTCAAGCGGAGAGAGAAAATACAGGAGCGCTGCAATAGCAAGCAGGATCGTTTTTTTCGAAACCCTGGTATATGATCCTGCGCTCCAGTCTTTGATGAGACCGATAAGAGTCATGAGGTCATATTTAAACCCCTTAACAAAGGCTTTTTTATTCTTTGCATATTCTGTCACTGCAGAAATAAACCGCAAACGCATATCCGGATTTTTCAGGTATGACGCGGCAAGAGTTATAAAGCGGGTAAAACCCTTCGGCCTTTTCATATGTATCCTCTCCTTGTATTAAACAATAAACAGTGACAAATAAAAAAGAGGCTTCATCCCTTATGGTCTTTTCACTTTTTTTTTATAATGGAGGTTATCAATGTCCGGTGCGACAGATCAGTATATCCTATGCACATGCCTTTCTTAATATTATAATTGAAGAAAATACAGCCGATGTCCCTGTTTCTTATATTGAGACGAATCTTTACGACGTGAAGACTGAAAAGCTTATCTGGTCTGCCCATACAAAAACAGAGAGAACAGAAGGTGAGCAGCAACTGATTAACACATTCATCAAGGTCATGATCAAGAAACTGGCATCAGACAAGATCATACAGTAAAAGAGCTGATAATATTCTGCTTCTCTTTCAGGAATTGGGTGTTTGTATAAGCACGCGCATGAGTGCCATTCTGTTCTCGGCGCCGATTTTCTTGTAAATATTGCTGAGATGGTCTTTAATAGTCTGCTCGGATATCTGAAGCTCATCTGCAATTTCGATGTTTCTGAGACCATCAACTACTCGCCTGAGTATATCACTCTCGCGCCTTGTCAGCTTGAATTGCTGCCGGATCTCATTCATGTTTATCTTATTGGAAATAGTTT
This sequence comes from Thermodesulfovibrionales bacterium, assembly GCA_049302065.1. GTDB lineage: Bacteria > Nitrospirota > Thermodesulfovibrionia > Thermodesulfovibrionales > SM23-35 > VGWX01. Next base: position 24,625 of record JBAQLU010000248.1, on the reverse strand, counting down.
CTTCAACAATAACAAGATAGACAACCGGATCAGGTTTATCGTTTATATAGATTCTGAATATCCAGTTGCTTGGAGAATCATCAAACTTCTTGGAAAAACAAATTTCTCCGGGAAATAATTCGCCCAGTTGTCCTTTGTCAATAGCGTCATAGATTCTCTTGTTTATGCTTGTTATCTCGGCAGGAAGCTCAAAACGGCTGAGAAAGCTGTTTGCCTTTCTGTTACTGTAAAAAATACTTTTCCGGTTAAAGATGATTAACCCCATCGGACATTTGTCTAATATGAAATTCATATATTCATTCATCAATCTATCATTCTCAACTTAATTGTTATATATATATATCATTTTTAGCATGAAAATAATATACCTTTTTTGCCTTCCTGATCTGATGTCCAAACATAGCTCAAAATTGTCCATGTTGTCAGATGATAGGTAAATTCATCAGACATGCCGACAGCCCGTAACCAAAATTTAATCTTTCTTTAATACCCATGTAACATTCTTATCATAAAGTATCAGCATTCATGGATTACAGGGGAAGATTGGAACAAGATACTATATGCCTGAATCCAAAAAATATTTTAAAGGAGGATGTATGAAGAAAAACCTGTCTGTGCTGGTTGCCGCCTTATGCTGCTTCCTGTTTTTCACAGGGGTATCAATGGCAGCAGAAATTTCAGACCCTATTCTGAAGAATCTTGTAGAAATGGGAGGGCTTTTTTATCTGAACATATTTAAAGCCTTCTCAGATGTTTTGCCATCTCTCTGCGGGCATGCTCTATATTCTGGAGTTTTTTCACCCTGCTCAGTCTGATATTCAGGCGTGATGCATATGTTTCAAGCAGTTTTACTGCCTCTTCTTTTCTTGCCAGAATTTCAAGGGGGATAACCGATGTTGTCTCGATGCAATTAAGGAATTTCTCAAGAAATTCTTTTTGGTACGATCTGGTTTCTGCAAGGTGCATATCGAGGATGAAACCAGTGTCATGGTCCATGATCATGATCGCATATGGGAAAAATGGTCTCTCACCCTCTAACACAGGAGTAGGGGCATAGAAGAAATCGATTTCCCATATTGCAGGGGTTGACCTGGCAGTTTTTTTCAACCTCTGAATCCTGACTTCATCCACTGGTTTATAGAAACCTTGGTCTTTCTTCTCAGGCAGGGAAGGCTTCCTCCTTTCGTCTTTCCAGAAAACCCTGCCATTCTTTTCTTCAGCCACCCTGATCAGATACTGATTTTTTTCCGGCGCACGGAATAACTTCGCATCATCTTTAAAACGAAGGCAGATATCGGTTGCCTGCTGCAGGGCATTCGTCATATATAGAACTTCATCCCTGTTCAAAAACCATGGGAAATAACCGGGTTCGTATCTCCTGAAGACAGGCCATGCATTTTTACCCCTGAATTTCAGGCCCAGTTCATTGATAATCTCCCTGTCATCTTCCTGAACAAGTTTCCTGTTCTCAAACGAGAGCATCAGGCAGTTCTGTATGAAGAGACTGTCCGGATCATCATGCTGAATCTGACCTCTCCTGATATTCAGATAGCCATCCAGACCTTCAGTACCCAAATATACTGCTATTGCAAGGACCTCTCCCAGCTCACCCATAATACAGCAATAACCAACTTCACCGGTCTGCGGATTTTGAACACCGAAGATATCGGTCTCCTTCATCCATCCCCACGGCTCAATCTTCCTGAATGCTATCGCTGCATCATAGAGATCTTTCCAATCCTTGAGTGACGGTTCTGATTTTTTCATTCAAGCTTCCTTTCAGGGACAAGAATTTTTTTTAGTTTAACACAGCTGCAGATTGCATCACATTCTCCTCGATTATTTTCATAATTTGCAGCATAAAATTTCAAGTTCCTGCACATCTTATATTTTCATGGAATGCAAAATGTAACCTCCCTTTAATAATACCGCCAAATTCATTCTGCATATCAACAGCGTTTTGAGTTTATCGAAAACCGCAGTACGCATATTTCCTAAAAACACAGCAGGAGGGAAAAATCTTAATCACAGTTTATGTGCAAAATTATCAGTTTTCGATTTCTGCTTAATTCCTATTCAAGCAAACGATACGGAAACAGCGCTGGGTACTGACTTTCGATTTCAATGATGCATCGCTAAAAAATGGTAGAACATTGAATCCGGGGTGAAACACTCGTTTCCTGGGGAACTGTTGCCAGGCGGAACAATGTCGTAAGGTTAGTTTGTTTATAACACTACTAAGTCGCGAAACGAAGAAGACATGAAAATTGAAGATTTACACTTGAAATACTCGTAACGCTGCGCATGAGCGGCGGCGGCCAAGTACATTGACGCGTAAGCGCCACCGCCCGCTTCCCACCGTCCGACTCCATGCGCTTGTTAGGCCATCGTTCATTGATTCTTCTTTAGGTCTTCAATTAATTGGCTGAGAAGTCTTAGCTGTTCCTGTTGAATTGAAATAAGTTCACTCCATTGCTTCTCCCTAAGTAAGTCCATTTTCTCATGGAGCGCCATTATTTCAAGCTCCGACTTTAAGTTGACTTCGTAATCGTGCTCCGCGCTTAGTCGATCTTTGGAGGCCTGTCGGTTTTGAGACATCAAGATTATTGGGGCTTGAATGGCGGCAAGCATAGATAAAAAAAGATTTAGCAGAATGTACGGGTATGGATCAAATGATTTATCAAGCTTAATCAGAACGAACGAGTTCAGGAAAACCCAGGTAACCATTATAACCGCAAAGATTGTGATGAAAACCCAAGAGCCTCCAAAACTTGCGACCTTATCAGCCATCCTCTGGCCGAAAGTCAGTTGTTCAGAATAGTCTTTAACAACATTTCTCGAAATATGAGTTCTCTCGGCGAGATGATGAACAACTTGTTTTTCTCGTTCACCAAGTTGCTCATATTTCATGCGAAAAAGCTTTTCTGATATTTCGTCTACTTTCTGATTCATTGTGTTATCCTTTGGGTTGTGGTCTAACAATGATTATACGGATACCGTATTTTTCTGTTTTATGGCGAAATTATAGCACATCTGAAACGTTACAAAAAGTTAAGAATTTAATAATATCAACATGTTTTATCATGCGGCATTCGGTATTTTGTGGTAATATGGACTAAAAACCGATTCGGTATAACATAGGATTTTTGTCAACTTCTCATTATTCCCTTTTGTACTCAGCAGAATTATATCATGTCTGGGATGTGCGGTGTTCGGGAAGGATGCTTGCCTCTCAGGACTCTCTGGATTGCGGTGTTTCTTTCGCCCCATACTACGCATAGCCTTTTTCTTTGCTGCACAAGCCAACAGGCACAAGAATAAGCAATTAGCCTATATTGCTCAAAGAAACAAGCAGTTCCGAGCGTTCTCATTATTGCGCAGGGTACAATCGAAAATTCTCAGCGGTGGGCTAATTGCTAAACCTCCATGTCTAAAAAAGAAATATTCTATCAGATAAAAGAATATGGAGGAGAAATCCGCATAAATATCTGCACGAATTAACTCCTCCAGCCGACCAGAATGAAAAGAATTATCGAAACACTATTAACAGTCTTGCAATAGAATTGACATCAATTGAAAAATATCCGCCACTGTCCTCAACCTTCTGCTATGGTGCGCATTCATATTTATGCTGGTTAATGACTTTTTTGGCCTGCTTGCACTCTTTCTTATAAAATAAAGCTGAGCCATAAATGCACTTTACCTCATTTCCTGGTGGCACAATGGTGGACCCCGTCAAACTGAGAATTTGATCCGGTGCGTTTGGCACATTTAAACTGTATATAGGATTGTTAGAATCCTGGACGGGGGGAATAGAAAGACCCAGGTCTTGTGTTAACGTGTGGCTGTCTGGAACCATGTGTACCGTCACGGTAGGGCGACACGTTTCATAGCGAAATTTGGCGACCCTAAATGGCAATGATATGCTCATGGAATCAACAACACACTTAAACGTATAAGTGCCTTCAACAGGAATAGGTATATCCATAAGAGCCGTTTCCCCTTTGAACTGCGCGTGGTCAAAATCTTTATCTTTGTCAATAACTTTATTATTGTTAATGTAGAAATCCACACTATGGGTTGAGTGAGGGATGGGACTTAGATCTGAGAACTTACATATAAGCCTCATTGACGCTGGAGGAGGCTCATACGCTATTACAATGTCAGTTTTGTTAAAATTAATAGATATCTCTGTAAACTTGATAGATGGTTGGAGCATTGCTCCACCGGCTGGAGCTGGACTATTTGATTTTTGAGCCGCCATAGCCGCAGACGACAACATAAACGTACTGACAACAAGAAATAACCCAGCCATAGTCATAAATCTTTTCGATGCCTTCATTTCGATCCTCCTGTTTGTAGTGCTACAAATTATTGATTCCCAGTTATACTCATCATAATTATATCAGGTTCAAAAAAAGAGTGTTTCAGGAAGGACAGCGCACGGGGTCGAAACAATACTGCCCCAGTTATAATGGTGCGATAACATGCTTTCCACTTAACCTTTTATTACATTCCAGGCATGGGCATGTTTGGCGTGGGGTATGAAATAAAGACGCGAGAGACAATACCAATAACCACGAAAATGATAATGGCTGCTACAATGACGGCGACTGTGTACCCCAACGATTTTTCCTGAGGTGACTTCATAAGAACGGGAAGTCCCAAGTAAAGAAGATACAAACCATATAGGCCCAGAATGCTCAAGATGCTAAGTGCGGGGATTATAGTAAAAATCCCCGCTAACCAACCAGGAGTGTAGGAATAGGTGGCCACCTTGAAAGCCTGGTTAATATTCTTTCCCCCTGAAAAGGTGGGAGCCAACGCATCAATGATGAGAGCCAATATGTACACGCCGACAAGGGTCAGAATATAATGAACAACCGCAGAAGCAATCGAAGTAGTTATTGGTATCCGAAATGATCCTACAAAAGGTAAACTTATGCCGACAATGGACATTCCGATAATGGAGGCCACTGGCCCGATTGCCGCTAAGATAATAATGTAGGCCTTATACAACTCCGGAATAGTTGTGGTTTCTCCTGAAATGGTTTGCCACTCCTGCTTAGGCTTAAGCAAAATCCCTTTAATACGATCGACTATATTCATAGCTTATTCCTCCTCCTTTTTCTCAAAGGTTATTATCAAAAAACCCACCATCCTTAACTCGCCTTACAACTGGTCAGACCTGTTTCCAGCCAACTTATACACATTCTTATCACAAAATGGCTGGTCTGTCCACTATGGAAGCATTGTTCTTACTTTCGAGATTCTCGCCACAGCATCAACGCAAGCCCTGATGCAATTAAAAAACCAGGCACACTTATCCATATAGGTAAAATCATTCCACTTATGGTGACTTCCCAACCAAAGAACAGCCGGAGAAGATGTATAAAAGCGATAAGCAAGAACACGACAATAGCAATAGTTGTAAACGGTTTTATGATTCTTTCCCTCCTTTCTCAAAAGATAGAAGTATCGCCCATTTATTACCAGTTGTACTCTGTAGTTTTAAAAAGTATATCACAGGTGCGGATAACAGGAAGTCACAAATAAATCCAATAATTTCACTGAAATACTTTCATCACCTGATCGCGTATGAAATATCATTATAATTGCTGAAAGCGATAAAGAATTATCACAAATGAAGAGAGGCTGCCCTAAACAATCATAAACGCTATTCCTTCGCCCGAATCAGCGATTGTAATATATCCTGAAAAGAGCAATACTAAAATCAAGAAAAGAAATTGCGATACTCAGGGCGGGATTGAACCTGAGGATCAAAGATAGTAGGGGAAGCAGGAGTCAGATGCTGGTGAGTAAGCCTCCGGAAGCGAGGGGGAAACCTAAAAGCATCTGCCGAAGCACCCACTTAGATATAAGAGCTCAAGGTAGTATCCCGGAACTGAGATCGCAAGTTATTCTGGAGCCATATAAGGGTGGAACAGCCGAAAAGAAGACAATAGGCTGTACCGAGAAGTAGAACCCCTTAAGATGGCTTTTTTTATTTGGGGTCCTACTCATCATTCACTATCTTCCTAACATAGCATGGGCTTAAGTTGAACTGAAGAGCGATCTCTACAACATATCCCCGTTGATTACCAATGATAACTTGCTCCATTTTGTAGATTTTGAGAAGTGAGCTGTTCAGGAAGAACTGTTGTCTTAAAGCATCCATATTCCTTTTTGTGACCTTCCCACCATACTACGCATAGCCATTTCCTTTGCTCTACCTACAAGCAGAAAAGTTTACAAGTCGGAGGAATTAATTATTCCCAGATGTAACTAATAGTTAAGTAGACTTCAAAGAGGCGGAAGAGATGTTGTGACAACGTATATCGATGCCGTTATTGTAGGATATTGCAAATCGGCTTAATTTCTAATAACATATTATTCAAAGAGGTGGAAATTATGAAAAAAATATCTGTTCTTTTAATTTTTCTCGGGCTGCTGTCTATGGTCGCATCGTGTATTGTATCGAGCCAAGGGCCTGTTTATCAGGAGAGGTCTGCCCACAATAAGCAAGACATTTTTTATGAAAGGATCGAAAACCAACAGAGTCGCATCAACCAGGGTATAAAATCCGGCGAGCTTACCCGGAAGGAGACGGGGATGCTGCAGGACAATTTAAACTGGATAAGGAACAAATATGCACGAATGACAGCTGACGGCATACTGACTCAGAATGAACAGGAGAGCCTGGATAAAATGCTGGATAAGAACAGTGAGATGATAAGAAACAAAAAACACAACCCCGCAAAACAGCTATATGATGCCGATGTCCAGGAGCGGATAGACAGGCAGCAAAGGTCGATCAATCAGGGGCTCGCATCAGGAGAACTCAATAGGCGTGAAGCTGATATTGTGCATGATAACCTGAACGAAATCAGGAGAAGATACGAAAAAATGAGGAAGGACGGCGTACTCACCATAAAAGAGCTCGAAAGACTTGACAAGATGCTCGATGAAAACAGCAAGATGATCTCTCGGAAGGAGCATAACAGGGATTACAATATAAAGCGGATATATTAAGAGAAATAAGAAAATGTATTGAGGGAAGGTTTATCCACTAATTATTTCCGGCAGAAAGATTCGCAATTCTCACTATTATTATGAGGTGGTTGTAACAGGAAGAACTTCAACGAGAAACGTTGTGCGAAGAGAGATGTAAGGAGAGCTCTCTATCATGAATTTTTGATAGCAAGCTTAGCGCTGCAATTGCCCCAACAAGTGCTATGAACATGTCGGATTGTGTATCCCAGACATATCCCTGAGTACCTAAAAATGACTCTGCAGCCGTTCCCGTCAACACTGCCACCCACCATTCGATGAACTCATAGAGCGCACTTAGCGCAAGACATATACAGACAACTATAAAAAATAGCCACTTTCCCTTTTTCACTGGTGATTTCCTTATGAGTATTTCTCTCGTTATAATTGCCGGTATAAATCCTTGAGCAAAATGTCCCACTTTATCATAGTTATTACGACTCATGTGGAACATGTCCCTTATCCAATCGAACAAGGGCACTTCTGCATAAGTATAATGGCCGCCAATCATTAAAATTATAGAGTGCATTAATATAAGCCAATAAGCTATCCTTGTGAAGCGAAAGTTCCTGAAAGTTACTCCGAGAATTACTAAGCCTAACAGTGCTGGCAGAACTTCAAGAAACCATGTGAAGAAATCGTGCGGATATATCGCAGACCAAATTAGCACGAAGAAAAATATTAGCAGCCACAAAAAAATCAACTTATTCGGGATAGGTGCCAGTTCCTTGTCCACTATATTGACTCTCCTTAAGAATTGCTATTTGTACTCCTCATCATTTTAGCAGACAAGAAGCATAAATGTTACAGGAAGTATTTGAGCGCACAGCATCTTATTTGGCTGCGCCGTGCAATTCTTCTGCCACCTTCTCAGACAGGAACATTTTCAAGAGCGACTGATAGGGCACGTCTCTCTTGTTGGTAAGAACTTTGAGATGTTCGATAAGAGATTAAGGAGATTGAAAAAGCCGCCTGAGAAATCACTACCTCCGGGAAATTAAAAGACAAGTTATACTGTAACTCCGCATGCACCTCCCGGATCTGCCTGAATGGCCGTAATTGCAATTTCATAGATGATGTCAGGAATGGCGGCTTATCTGCTCAGGTCAATAATCTCCATCCGGTAATTTGCGTCCGGGTGTTTTGAGGAAGGTCCTTCTGTCATAACTACTATATCACCTGTAATATCATTACTTTTCAGCCACTCTTTTATATATGGTTTCCAGTTCTCCGGATGCTCTTTCTGGTGAACAGGATAGACTCCGTATGAGAACTGAAGGTTCTGACATGTTGCCTCCTGGGAACTTACTGCAATTACCCAGACGGGCACTCTGAAACGGCCGATGCTTCTTGCAGTGGCGCCACTGCGGGTCGGAACAAAGACCGCTGCAGGAGAAGCATATTCGAGAACCGACTCAACGCTCAGGTCAATCAGTCTCGCAGGAGGAACTTTATCCTTGATATCAATGCCATGGAACATCTCTCTGACCGAAATCTGATGACATTCGGGTTCTACTGCAGCCGCAATTTTAACGAGCATTGTCACTGATTCAACCGGATAACTTCCCATCGCTGATTCGCCGGAAAGCATTACACAGTCAGTCCCATTGATTATGGCATTTGAGACGTCCGTTGCTTCCGCCCTTGTAGGACGCTTGTTAGTGATCATCGATTCAAGCATCTGTGTTGCAGTGATAACCGGCTTTGCCCGCATATTGGCGCGTATCATCAGGTCTTTCTGAACCACGGCAATCCTCTCGATCGGAATCTCAACCCCAAGGTCACCCCTTGCGATCATTATCCCGTCAGCTGCCTCAATAATTTCATCAATATGGTCAAGGGCGCCTGAGCGCTCAATCTTTGCAATTATGAAAGGCTGATATCCAAGGTCCTGCGCTGCCTTTCTGACTTCATGAATGTCCGAGGCATTTTCGACAAAAGACTGGCTTACGGCATCAACTCCATTGTCCAGAGCAAACTTCAGACACTCATGGTCCCGCGCTGTGAAAGCGCTGATGCCGAGATCAATGCCGGGCAGATTAAGCCCCTTGCGTGAGCGGAGTTCACCGCCGACCTCGACTGTGCAGATAACATCGTTGCCCTGAACATTCATGACCTTGAGCTGTATATACCCGTCGTTCAGATAAAGCGTGTCACCTGCCTTAACAGCCTTTGGAAGTCCTTCGAATGAGACAGAGACACGCGTGTTGTCACCAATTACATCGTCAGTAGTAAGTGTGAATGTATCATCCGGTTTCAGCTCGACCGGTTCAACAGCAAGTTTTCCGATACGCATCTTTGGTCCGGACAGGTCCGCCATAATCGTGAGACGTCTGCCTGTCGTGACTGATGCAGCACGCAGCTTATCAATAACCTTTTTATGTGTATTGAAATCACCATGGGAAAAATTAAGCCGGGCGATATTCATTCCTGCCTCGATAAGCCGGCACATCACCTCCATAGATTCTGAGGCAGGACCAATAGTACAGACGATCTTCGTCTTATTCTGCGGCAAAGCCATGATTACCCTCCTCTATGTATTAATGCTATGAATCTTTCAATCTCTTAAATGTATTGACCAGTCCGTTCGTCGACGAATCATGCGAAGACACCTTATTTTTATCAAAAAGCTCCGGGAGTATTTTCTTTGCAAGCTGCTTGCCGAGTTCAACCCCCCACTGGTCGAAACTGAATATATTCCAGATTACTCCCTGAACAAAGATCTTGTGCTCATACATTGCGATAAGGCTTCCCAATGTCCTGGGAGTGAGCTTTCTGAAGAGTATCGAATTGGTCGGTCTGTTACCTTTAAAGACTCTGAAAGGCGCTTGCAGCAGTATCTTTTCATCGCGCATCCCTGATGCCCTGAGTTCTGCAATTACTTCATCATATGTCTTGCCTTTCATGAGCGCTTCTGTCTGTGCAAAAAAATTGGACAGCAATATTGCATGGTGATCGCCGATGGGATTGTGGCTTAGGGCCGGCGCTATAAAGTCGCAGGGAATCAGTTTTGTCCCCTGATGAATAAGCTGGTAAAAGGCATGCTGGCCGTTTGTTCCAGGCTCGCCCCAGATAACAGGCCCTGTTTGGTAATTTATTTGTTGTCCTGACCTGTCCACAGATTTTCCGTTGCTCTCCATGTTGCCCTGCTGGAAATACGCAGGGAACCTTTGCATATACTGGTCGTAGGGGAGTATTGCCTCTGTTGCAGCGCCGAAGAAATTGTTGTACCAGATGCTGATTAAAGCGAGGTGAACTGGGATATTTTTTTCGAAAGGAGTGCGCCTGAAATGCATGTCCATGGCATGAGCCCCGTCGAGCAGTTCAACGAAGTTTTCGAAGCCTATGGAGCAGGCAATGGAGAGACCGATCGCCGACCAGAGCGAATATCTGCCTCCAACCCAGTCCCAGAATCTGAACATGTTCGCAGGGTCTATCCCGAATTTCTCAACCTCCTGTATATTGGTAGAGATCGCTACAAAATGGTTTTTTATGAAGGAGTCATCACGTACAGTACGAAGAAACCATTCCCTTGCAGTACGGGCATTTGTCATGGTTTCCTGAGTAGTGAAGGTCTTGGAAGCTATCATGAAGAGAGAGGTCTCCGGTGACAGTTTCTTTAATGTCTCTGCAATGTGAGTGCCGTCAACATTAGAGACAAAATGGACACGGATATGAGGCTTCCTGTATGGAAGCAATGCTTCGGTTAGCATGAGAGGACCAAGGTCAGAACCGCCGATACCGATGTTCACAATGTCAGTGATAGCCTTGCCGGTATATCCTTTCCATTCACCACTGGTGATCCTGCCTGAGAACCCCTCCATCTGTTCAAGGACTGCATTTACTTCAGGCATTACATCAATGCCGTCAGCATATATGGGCGTATTAGAGCGGTTCCTGAGTGCAACATGAAGGACAGCCCGGCCTTCGGTCTCATTGATCTTTTTCCCGCTGAACATCTCTTCAATCGCATTCTGGACACGGCATTCCCGTGCAAGTTCAATGAGGAGTTTCAGTGTTTTGCCTGAAAGGATATTTTTTGAAAAGTCTATTGTTATATCTTCAAACATCAGGGAAAGTTTCGAAAATCTCCGGGGGTCCTTCCGGAACATATCCCTCATATGTTTGCTTTTCATTGTTTTATAATGAGCTGTCAGTTTTTCCCATGCAGTTGTATCAATCGGATTTATCTTATCCAGCATCGCACTGCCCTCCTTATAAAATACTTACGATTCTTCAGGATGCAATTCTATTCTATCATCCGTATATGTGCTTGAGAAATGAATAGATTTAGACTGCAGCCTCTTCAGTTTCAGCGCTTTCTTTCCTTGAAGACCATTCAGATATCAGGGAATATCCGATTGCAAGCAGTGTTGGCCCAAGAAAGACACCGATAAAACCGAAAGCAATAACTCCGCCGAGCACGCCGAGAAGGATGAGGATGAACGGAAGGTTACCTCCGCGGCTGATCAGATAAGGTTTGACAATATTATCCACTCCGCTTACAACAAACATGCCCCATATCGCCATGAAAATTCCCCAGACAACGGACTTCGTGTAAAAGAGCCAGATCGTTGCCGGTATCCAGATGAGCGGGGGCCCCATAGGAATGAGAGAAAAAAAGAAGGTCAGAAAACCAAATATAAGTGCACCCGGGATCCCGGCTATAAAAAATCCGATTGTTTGAAGTACGGCCTGAACAACAGCAGTGCCTATGATGCCATATACAACGCTCTTTGTAGTGTCCGCAGCTACCTTTATGAGTCTCTCAGCGCGTTCCCCCGCAATTTTCTTTAAGAAAGTCTCAAGACTCTGTGCCGTTTCCTCGCCGTCACGATAAAAGAAAAAACAGACAATAATGCTCAGGAGTATCTGGAACAAAGCCTGCGCTATAACTGGCGTGCCTGTGAAAATATATGTTTTGATCTGCTTAAGATAAGGATCTATGAAGTTTTCAAATTGTGTCTTATCAGTTGTCCATTCCAGCCAGCGCTGATGAATATCTGCCCCTATGAATGGTAGTTGTTCGACCCATTGAGGCAAAGGGGGCAAGCCTGCTTCGAAGGACTGGCGTATCCGGGCAATGAGATTGGATGCTTCGTCTGCAAAACTCAAGCCTATTACCAAAACCGGGATTACGAATATACCGGCAAGCAATAATGTCATTATAGTCGCTGCAAGTGTCTTTCTCCCTTTGAAAATATGTGTCCACCACTTGAAGACAGGCCATGTCGAGAAAGAGAGGATTACTGCCCATAACAGAGCGGATATGAAGGGTCTGAGGACAAAAAAACAGCCTGCAATGAGAACGAGGAGGACAATTGCGCTTATAAGATGCTCAATATATTTGTCACTTCGTGCTTCAATCATAATTCTCTCCTCCCTTATATTTCAGATATAGTTTTAACCGATTTACCATGGTTCTATTTATTTATTAGCCGCTGTGAATCCATTTTTCATCGGTGCTGCAGCGATTAATGACACAACAGACTGCGGCTGAACATGATACGATGAATCTTTGATCACACATGCCCTGTCAAGGGTACAGATGTCATCGGGAGATTCACGATAGGTATCGATCCATCGGTACCATCTTTTGTTAAACTGTTCAGGCACCGGCGGGATCTCAAATTCAAGAGGCTCCCAATAGGCATTAATCATTACGTGGATGACAAACCTGCCTCTAAGGCTCCATGCAGTCAGGGCAATGCTGTGGGATTCATCGCCCCAGTCCGGCTCATTAAGCCTTACGCCATGCCACTGAATTCGTGACTGCTTAAGGATCTGACTAAGGGTCAGTTCCTGATCCTCAACCGCCATGTCACGCCTGAGACGGGTTCTTATGAGGTGTTTGACAAACCGGTATATATCTGCATGTTTTGTGAGAAGGTCCCAGTCGAACCAGCTTATCCTGCTGTCCTGGCAGTATGCATTATTGTTCCCGCCCTGGGTCCTCCTCACCTCGTCTCCCATAAGGAGCATCGGCGTACCGGCTGCAAGGAGAGTTACAGTATTGAAGTTTTTCACCTGTCGGTTGCGGAGCCTTTCGATTTCCGGATCATATGTGGGACCTTCAACCCCATAGTTCCGGCTAATGTTGTTATCCGAACCGTCCATATTATTTTCACCGTTTGCTTCGTTATGTTTTTTGTTGTAAGAGACGAGGTCGTTGAGCGTAAACCCGTCGTGGCAGGTGATAAAATTTATGCTCCGTTCCGCCTCCCGCTCCTGGTGGCCGTAAAGGTCAGGGCTTCCGAGCAGACGTAATGCAAAGCGGGATACAATTCCGGTGTCACCCCTGAGAAAGCTTCGTACATCGTCGCGGAACTTGCCGTTCCATTCCTTCCAGCTGTCACCGATGAAGGTGCCGACCTGATAGAGGCCTGCCGCATCCCATGCCTCTGCGATAAGCTTGATGCCGGCAAGAGCCGGGTCGGTTTCTATATCCCACAGGACCGGTGGATTCTCAAGAGGACGGCCATATTCATCACGTGACAGGATCGAGGCAAGGTCGAAACGAAAGCCGTCCACATGCATCTCCTCAACCCAGTAATGGAGGCTGTCGATGATCATGCGGCGCACAAAAGGATTGCCTGCATTGAGGGTATTACCGCAGCCTGTATAATTGGCATAGTTTGCTTTATTTTCTTCAAGGATATAATATGCATCGTTCTGGAAACCGCGGAAGCATAAGGTCGGCCCGAGGTGATTGCCCTCAGCAGAATGATTATAGACAACATCAAGGATCACTTCGATACCTGCCCGGTGAAGCGCTTTCACCATGTCACGGAATTCATTCAGAGGGCCGAGCGGGCCCTTCTGCGAACTATATGCCGCATGCGGTGCAAAGAACGAGACCGGAGCATACCCCCAGTAATTTTTAAAACCTGGTGGGGCATCCTGTTCGTCGTACTGATAGACAGGGAGGAGTTCAACTGCTGTGATGCCGAGATCCTGGAGATAAGGGATCTTTTCGATCAATCCGGCATACGTGCCACTTTTCTCAGGAGGGACTCCGGAGTTTGGATGACAGGTGAATCCCCGCACATGCATTTCGTAGATAATAGTCTGTGTTAATGGCCGTTTGAGCGGCGTATCTCCCTCCCAGTCATATAAGCTTGTATCAGCAACAACACTTTTCATAGATGAAGCAATATTGTCTCCTGGTTTGCTCGTCAGAAACCTGTTATAAGTTTCAGGAATAACAACAGCCTTGCTATATGGATCAAGGAGAATCTTCTGCCGGTCAAAACGCATGCCGCGTTCAGGTTCGTAAGGTCCGGAGACACGATAGGCATAGATCTGCCCTGCCATAATATCAGGTACAAAAACATGCCAGTAGTGATAGGTTTTGTTTTCCTTCAGATTGAAAGGCACTGCCCGGAAAGGTTTGGGATCGTCCGCCTGATCAAAGAGGAGCAGTTCTACTGCAGTGGCGTTCTTGGAAAAGACGCTGAAATTTACACCCCCGGGGCAGACTGTTGCACCAAGCGGGAAACTGCTTCCCATGTTTCTGTTCAATGCATCGCTGCATTCACGAAATATCCTTGATTTCATTTATTGCTATTTTTCATATCACTGTTAATCTCCGATGCAATGATCAGCTCGTACAGGCAATTAGTATACAGCTTCAATTATACCAGAAGCATATTATGTTCAAGCCAAAGGAAATTATTATTTCTTTTTCATTTGTTGCAGATATTCAAAATTCTATCATAAAAAGAAAGAATATGCAGTCAGTCTAAAGCCCGATAGACATGCTTAACAAATCATGATAGAATTCAAGTGAAAACACTCATTTTTTTGTATAATCTCATAACTTCTTAATTCAAGGAGAAATACTATGGCCAAGATCATAAGAGTTGTCGGAAGAGAGATACTCGATTCGAGGGGGAACCCTACTGTTGAAGCTGATGTCTGGCTTGAAGACTACAGCATGGGCAGAGCAGCCGTACCATCCGGTGCTTCAACAGGCGAACATGAAGCTGTTGAACTGAGAGACGGTGAAAAAACGAGGTATCTCGGTAAAGGAACTCGCAAAGCGGTGCAGAATATAAACAATAAAATCGCTGCAGCTGTCCTTGGTATGGATGCAGGAGACCAGGAAGGGATTGACCGTAAGATGATCCTTCTTGACGGCACACCGAACAAGGGAAAACTTGGTGCAAATGCCATCCTTGCAGTATCCATGGCTGTTGCACGGGCTTCTGCAACATTTTATGCGATGCCGCTTTATCGTTACCTTGGTGGAGTATCAGCCTCTGTCCTGCCGGTGCCGATGATGAACATCCTCAACGGTGGCGCACATGCAGACAATTCAGTGGACCCTCAGGAGTTCATGGTAGCGCCATACGGCGCTCCGAACTTCTCTGAAGCGCTGCGCATGGGAGCCGAGATTTTTCATACCTTAAAGGGTGTGCTGAAAAAGAAAGGCTATTCGACATCAGTAGGTGATGAAGGCGGGTTTGCACCCAATCTAAGGTCCAATGAAGAGGCGATCGAAGTCATTCTCGAATCGATCACAAAGGCCGGCTATAGCGCGGGTAAGGATGTTGGGTTGGCGCTGGACCCTGCTTCGAGCGAATTCTACGACAAAGGCAGAAAAAAATACATATTCAAGAAGTCTGATAAAAGCGAGCGGACATCTGAGCAGATGGTCGATTTCTGGGCGAACTGGGTGAAACAGTATCCGATCATATCAATAGAAGACGGCATGGCTGAGGATGACTGGAAAGGCTGGAAACTTATGACAGACGTCCTCGGGCAAAAAATACAGATCGTCGGAGATGACCTGTTTGTGACGAATACCGGACGGCTTGCCAGAGGCATAAAGGAGGGAGTTGCTAACTCGATCCTCATTAAGGTAAATCAGATCGGCACCTTAACCGAGACGCTCAATGCCATGAGCATGGCCGCATCTGCCGGCTATACATCGGTGGTATCGCACCGGTCGGGTGAGACCGAGGATACCTTTATCGCTGACCTCGTTGTTGCCACCGGCGCAGGTCAGATCAAGACAGGTTCTGCAAGCCGCACAGACAGGATAGCGAAATATAACCAGTTGCTGCGTATAGAAGAGGAACTGGGCGGTTCAGCAAAGTTCGCCGGCAGAAAGGCATTTCGGCAGTAAAAGGTCAAAGTAATTTTATTCTTTCGGATAAAAATGAAAATTATTTTCAGTAATCCCCCTTCATCCCCCTTTAGAAAAGGGGGATATAAAAAACGGATAAGATGCGGGGGAAAATACATGCACTTCTCTTTTTCCGTACTCAGGCGGATTAGCCGAGGCGAAAGAAAAGGGTGAAACATGTAACCAGTAATGAAAAAAAAGAATCCCCTCTTTTATAAAGAGGGGTACGGGGAGATTACAAATAAAATTTACTGTTCATATGACTCAATTACCAATAGGCAAATTGAATGCGAAAGAGGCATTAAATAGAGTCTGTTTATAAACTATGTTTTACGTAATGTGTCATTCCCCGACTTGATCGGGGAATCCAGTATTTTCAATCCCGAAAGCTTTCGGGACTGGATTGGGAGCCTGCCCCGTACTTGATACGGGGGTCAAGCCGGACAATGACAAAACACGACTTTATAAACAGGCATTAATTAGCTCTAATTCAATAAAAGGACATAACAATGGAACTCCATAAACTCGCCGGGAAACCGGCTCCACAGTCGATACTTGAAAACATCCCCCGGCTTATCGCAGCCTATTATACATACAAACCTGATGTCTCAGAGGCGACCCATCGCGTTGCCTTTGGAACCTCGGGGCACAGGGGATCGTCTCTGAAAAGCAGTTTTAATGAAGCGCATATTCTTGCTGTCAGCCAGGCTATCTGCGAATACAGGAAAGCAAATAAAATCAAAGGCCCGTTATTCCTCGGAATGGATACCCATGCACTGTCTGAGCCGGCCTTTGCAAGTGCGATCGAGGTCTTTGCCGCAAATAAAATAAACGTTCTTATACAGAAGGGATTACGGTATACACCGACACCGGTAATCTCTCATGCGATCCTGACCTATAACCGGAGGGTCCGGGGGAGCAGTGGACGTTCTGATGGAGTGGTCATTACCCCTTCTCACAATCCGCCTGAGGACGGCGGTATCAAATACAACCCTCCGCATGGCGGTCCTGCCGATACAGCAGCAACAAAAGTGATTGAAGAGAGAGCCAACGAATTGCTATTAAGAGGACTTAAGGGTGTAAGGAGAGTCCCCTTTGAAACAGCTATAAAATCTGAATTTATCAAAGAGTATGATTACATATCACCTTATGTTGAAGACCTTGGAAACATCATAGATATGGAAATCATTGCTAAGGCAGGTCTCAGCATCGGGGTAGATCCCCTCGGCGGGTCCTCAGTCGATTTCTGGAATCCGATTGCTGAGCGTTATAGTCTGAAACTGAAAGTTGTTAATGAAATAATCGATCCGACTTTCTCTTTCATGACCGTTGACAAGGACGGCAGGATAAGGATGGACTGCTCCTCCCCTTATGCCATGGCCGGCTTGATCCAGCTCAAAGATAATTTTGATATTGCTTTCGGCAATGATACCGATACTGACCGTCATGGAATCGTAACAAAACGTGCAGGACTTATGAACCCGAACCATTATCTGTCTGCTGCCATATGGTATCTCTTCCAGAACAGGCCCGGCTGGAGCAAAGACGCTGCAGTCGGCAAGACCCTTGTTTCTACATCAATGATCGACAGGGTTGCTGAGGCTCTTGGAAGAAAGGTTTCCGAGGTGCCTGTCGGGTTCAAATGGTTCGTTGACGGGTTTATTGACGGCTCTTACGGGTTTGGCGGTGAGGAGAGCGCAGGCGCTTCTTTCCTCAGGAAGAACGGTACCGTCTGGACAACAGACAAAGACGGCATCATAATGGACCTCCTCGCATGTGAGATAACTGCAAGGACAGGCAAAGACCCTGCCGAACTTTATAAAGATCTTGAAGAACGATTTGGAAGATCATCATATATCCGGATAGATGCACCTGCGACGCCGGCACAGAAAGCTGTACTCAAAAAGCTCTCTCCTGATATGGTTACCGCCCATGAGCTTGCAGGAGAGACAATCACTTCGAAACTGACCCGCGCTCCAGGGAATAATGCCGAAATCGGAGGGCTGAAAGTCATCACACGAAACGGGTGGTTTGCAGCACGGCCTTCGGGCACAGAGGATATTTATAAACTCTATGCAGAGAGCTTTCTGGGTGAAGGGCATCTGCAGAAGATCCAGGAAGAGGCTCTTGCGATAGTCAGCGCCGCATTATCAGCAGCAGGAGTTTAAGGAGGTTCTGATACATGAAAATTCTGACCGCACCGAGAATGGAGCGCTGCATAGGCTGCCACTCCTGCTCTCTGGCCTGTGCACGCCTTGTACATAAGAGGCTTTCCTGGGATACAGCAGGGATACGCATCAGCACATCAGGGGGGCTTTCGACAGGCTTTGAAGCAAGAAACTGTCTTGCGTGCAACCCCGCCCCTTGTGTTAATGCCTGTCCGACCGGCGCCTATTCACAGAGAAAGGGAGGAGGCGTTGTTGTAAGAAAGAAGCTCTGCATCCGCTGCGGTGAATGTGCGAAGGCGTGCCCTGTAGATTCCATCTATCTTGATCCGACCGCAGAGCCGTTTGTCTGCATACATTGCAGCCGCTGCGTGAAATACTGTCCCCATGACTGCCTTGAGATGAAAGAAGTTGCGGCAGAGCCTGTGGAAGGTGAAACAGCAGAGGAGGTGCAGTCATGATCCGCGATTTTTTCAGAGTCCTGACAATCAACCTTACTTCGGGTCATAGTACTATTGTCGAAGTCGATGGAAGGAATGAGGTTGCCGGCGGAAGCGGCCTTGCTGCGCTCCTGTTCAACAAATATGGACAGATAGACAAACCATGGGATGACCCGGAACAGCCGCTTATTTTTGCCATCGGGCCATTGACCGGATATTTTCCGCTTATGAGCAAGACCGTATGCGCCTTTAAGTCCCCTTACCACAACCAGTATGCTGAAAGCCATGCAGGCGGACGTTCAGCCCTTACGCTCAGGTTTGCAGACCTGGATGCGGTTGTGATCACCGGAAAGGCAGCGAGACCGGTATGCGTATCTCTGGGATCCCGCCACATTGAGATAAAAGAAGTCCACTACCTGTGGGGCATGGATGTGTTTGCCACAGGGAAATATCTTCGCCACATGTTCAGAGGCTCGGGACACCGGAGCATTCTCCGCATCGGACCAGCCGGAGAACAGGGGTCTCCCATGGCATGTATAAACGCAGACACTTACAGACACTTCGGAAGGCTTGGAAGCGGAGCAGTCATGGGCGTGAAAAATCTCAAGGGGATCGTCATACAGGGAGATGCATCATTCCTCCTTCCTGAAAACAAGGACTATCCGAAGATATTTGAAGAAGTCCATAAACAGCTCACAGATACAGACATGATGAGCAAATACCACAATCTCGGAACTCCGGTTAATGTGATCGCACTGAACGATATCAAGGCTCTGCCGGTCAGGAATCTCCAGCAGACCTTTGATCCGAACATCGCAGGCATCTCAGGCGAGAAGTTTGCTGAAGTAGCGCTGCTCCGCAATAACGCCTGCTCGGGATGTCCGGTTGGCTGCATACATATCGGTTTTGTTCGCGAACGATTCTCCGAAGAGAACAGGTACCTGTACCGTCAGGTAGCATATGACCATGAGCCTATTTTTGCAACAGGCTCCATGCTCGGCGTGCTCGACTGTTTCAGGGTACTTGATATCATGGACGTTGTTGAGAGGATGGGGCTTGATGTCATGTCTTCAGGAGTAGCCCTTGCCTGGGCAACAGAAGCCCTCGAAAAGGGGATTATCTCAGAATCGGAGACGATTGTTCCGCTGAAATTCGGATACGCCGAAGGATACAAGGAGGCGATGCAGCACCTTGCGATGGGAACAAATGAATTCTATCAGATCCTGAGCAAAGGGACCATGGCTGCTGCCGAACGTTACAACGGAAAAGACTTTGCCTGTGTCCTCGGACAGGAGATGGCCGGATATGCCACAGGAGAGACGTTCTTTACCTCACAGGCCCTTGGCTTCAGACATTCCCATCTCGACTCAGCCGGGTATTCCTATGACCAGAAGCCGGGAGAGAAGAATGCCGGAAAGGCTTCTGATTTTCTGATAAAAGATGAACAGGGGCGCGTTTTTCTCACATCAATGGTGGCATGCCTTTTCGCCCGCAGTGTGTATAATGATGAACTGCTCGGCCGGTGTCTGGATTCTGTTGGGTACAATGATCTCGCTGAGAAAATGTCTGATGTATCACTTCATATCCAGAAGCTTCGGTGGAAGACGAGATTTGCTACAGGGTTCAATCCCAATTCAGTTTCCATACCAAAGAGGTTTACAGAGATAGTAACCTGGAAAGGCGCAATAGATACTGAGTATTTGAGAACCCTAAAAGATGAATATGCAAGAAGGATTATGGAGTTGGGTGTAAATAACGATAAGAATACATCTCAAGAGGCTGTGCCGCAATAGTAGTCGCAGGCTTTCCGCCTCAACGAATTGAGTCAGAGAAGCAACCGATTAGCCTTAGAACGTGATTCGCCGATGTTTGTAACATATATAGCTGCCCGGTTTCCAACCGGGCATTTCGCTTCGCAGATACCGCAGCCGATGCAGAGATCGAGGTCAATGTGAGGCTGCTGAACAATTATTTCTTTTCCGTCTCTCCCACGCACAACAGTCTCTTCGAACCATATAGCCTTTGGGGAGGTCGGGCACATCTCTTCACAAACAATACAGGGTATTGCATGCGCATAAGGCAGGCATCTTCCCTTATCGATCATGGCGAGGCCTATACAGACTTTCATTTTTTCCTCAAGCGGCAACCTCTTGATTGCACCTGAAGGACAGACCTGTCCGCAGAGGGTACACCGGTACTCGCAGTGACCGATTCTCGGGATAAGACGCGGAGACCATATGCCTTCAAGACCTGCTTCAAGGAGCGTGGGCTGAAGGCCGTTTGTTATGCAGACCTTCATGCACTCACCGCATTTTACACATCTTCTGAGGAACTCTTTTTCATCGAGCGCCCCCGGTGGTCTCAGTACATCAGGATTGGAATAAGCAGTTTTTGACAGAGGAGTAGACCTGAGCAAGGGGACGGCAAGGACGCCCGATAGCATTGAGGCCATCACCTGTCTCCTTCCGAGGTCCATAGCCTGATTTTTCTGCCTCCCTAATCCGAAACTGACAGCGTTCTGGGGACAGATGTCGTCACAGGAAAAACAGGCAAGACATTCAGTATTCCTCCAGGTATCATTCTTCTCAGATATTGCCCCTCCCTGACAGGCATTAGCACAAATACCACAACCGGTGCATCCCTCGCTTGTTTCTCTCTTCAGGACAGAGTACCGGGAACAAAGGCCAAGCAAGGCGCCGAGCGGGCAGAGGTACTTGCACCAGAATCTTTTTTCGACCAGGTTCAGGCCGAGGATCGAAAAGAATATAAGCCCGATGAAAACAGCCTGGAGATAAAAAAGCGGTCGAAAGGCAAGCAGGCTTTTTTTTAGAAGTCCATACACTGACTCCGAAACGTCAACGAGACCCGATATATTTGTATTATATATTGTGTCAAATAAGGCCCTGATCCCATTGTCCACTAAGGGATAGATACTCAGGGAAAACGACCTGATAATGAGAGATAAGGGGTCCATAATCCCTGCAATCTGAAGTGTGAAAACAGAGGATACAAGAAGCATGACAAGGATATAATACTTTACCCTGTGCCACTTCGCATCCGGAGCAATGGAATGTCGTCTTCTGAATGAACCAACAATGGTGTTGAGAGTTCCAAGGGGACAGATCCACCCGCAGAATACCCTTCCAAGGACAATAGTTACAAGGATCGTGATAAGAGAGAGGAAGAATCCTGCAGGTATCTGCCCGCCTCTTGAGGCGAACAGTGTTGTGAGAAAAATCAGGGGATCGAAGTCAAGGAAGAGCCTGACAGGATAACCGAGTGTATCATATCCCTTCGACTCTGTCTGGATAAAGAGAAAAAGGAAGAGCAGCAGGAAAAGACCCTGTGAGATCTTTCGTAGGATCTGCTTAGACATTCAGTCTGTTTATCTTCAGCCGTGAAATATCCATGCTGCCTATACCTATTGCATTGCCGGCCTTAACATAGGAAAGGTCAGAACCTTTCATGCCAAACAGGGTAGCGCCATAGGAATCTATAGCGACCTGATCCACACCGGCAATCACGGTATCAAGCCTCTTAACATCTTTCAGGTCTCCACCCTGCGGCCCGTTTGCAGTGAGAATACGCACTGCGTCAAGGACTGTGAGAGACGGCTTGATTACCAGACAGAGGTCGGCAAGGCTTTCACCGATCTTCTGATGAATACTCCCCCTCTGGCCGCCCATTACACCCATCCAGTTTTTCATAGCCATGGTTAGTTTTGCAAGACCATGGTGTTTTGCAACCGGGACATTGATGATCTTGTCTGCTTCAAAAATATCCCTGTAGAGCGGCCAGGATTTAATTACCTGTCCTTTTATCGAAATTTCCCTGAATCTTCGTTCATCAATGAAACTGACCTCAGCGCCAAGGGATGACACAGCGTCAGCAATGCCGCTCTGCTTGTAACACCTGCGCGGGTCATTGCAGGTCCTGTCGAAAACCTTTACCTTTTTTGCGCCTGCTTCAAAACAGAGCTTTACAACCGCAGCAACAACTTCAGGATTTGTGTTGGCAGCCTGCTCAGGCAGCCTGTCCCAGCCGATGTTTGGTTTAACAACCACAATATCCCCCCGCGATACAAATCTCTTCATACCTCCAATGGCGCTGATCGCCGCTTTTGTTATGTCAGACGGTGATTTCCCTGCTCCCTGTGCAACAACAAGATCGTACTTTTCTGCTGCTTCAGAGGGAGAGGCCCCGGAAAGTAATGCTTCCCCGATAAGCAGCCCGCATCCGGCTACTGCCGCTGTTTTAAGAAACTTCCTCCTGTCCATTATTTTCTCCTTAATTTTCCCTGATATGTTTAACCCAAAAATGCAATTGACGGCAGGCATATGTGCAGCAAAAGCTCTTGTGCAGCACCTTTGTGAGCGCTTTAATGACCCGGATAACGTGCACGTTTTCATTCTTAACGTTCAGATACTATACAAACGCAAATTCTGCGTTCAAGAGGTTTTGATGCATATGTGCCTGCCGTCTTTTTATCCAAATGCATTTTAAGGGTTAAGTTCTTCGCTGGTCTCCGGTAAGACAACATATCGTTTATTTCTTCTCATATCCAAGCGGCAGGACGTAGAGCGGTATCATATTTTTCGAAAGACCAAGCGCCTTCTTGATGTCTTCATCCTTAATCCCTGCTACGAGACAGGTGCCGATGCCTTTTGCCGCTGACATGAGATATACATTCTGGGCAATGCTTCCTGCTGTGGAGTGTGCCCAGTTGAGCTTGCTTTCTTTCCCTGCGTACAAGCCGGGGATTTTTTCCATATCTGTTACCAGCACCAGTATATGTGAGGCTTTTGTGACATGTCCCTGTCCGGACATTTTACTTTTTACATTTGCATTAAGTATCAATTTCAACTGATGACCCGGTGCATCATACAGATAACTGCCGGTATCAGTCACAACATAGATATCAATATACTGTTTACCGTGGGCAGAAGGCGCAGTGCGTTTCCCGTCAGGGCGGTTTACTCCGTTAGCAGCCCAGAGAATAGCGGATAAATCTTCGAGCGAGATCTTCTGTGAAGTGTATTCTCTGACCGTCTTCCGCTGTTCAAGCGCAGTAACCAGATCGACTTTAACACTCGCAGGATGTTTTGAAAGAATGATGTCCTTATTCTCAGCAGAGTAAGCTGAAGGTATGAATGTCATGGCATATGCTATTGCTATCAGAAACAGAAAGTTTTTCATTTTCTTCTCCTTTCCTTTTCTAAAATAATATAGCTTATATATCATATGTGTAAAGGGGGACAATAAATCAGTGGTAAAGAACATAAGAGAAGATATACAGAGGCTCAGGAACCCTGAAAAGGCAAAGATACTCTCAGGTTTTTTCAAGACAGGAAAGGGACAATACGGTGAAGGGGATGTTTTTCTCGGCATACCTGTCCCGGAACAGCGGAAGATCGCAAAGAAATATACCGATCTTTCTTTCACAGACATCAGAAAACTCCTTTTGAGCAGGATACACGAATACAGGCTGATTGCCCTGCTTATCCTCATTGGCAGGTACAGGAGCGCAGACGAAACAGGAAAGCGAAACATCTTCAATTTATATCTGAAAAATACAAACTATATAAACAACTGGGATCTGGTTGACCTCTCTGCACCAAATATCATAGGAGATTATCTGTTAACAAGGGACAGGTCAATTCTGTACCGCCTGGCACAATCTGAAAGCCTCTGGGAAAGGAGAATAGCGATAATCTGTCATTTTTCAGCCTAATTGACCCACCTGTTTTTCACACCTATTGACCCAGGTGTAGCATTCCTATCCTCAATTTTTTACCATATTGATGTGAACATAATCAAACCTATACTTTTATCCTCCTTTG
>JBAQLU010000247.1:0-35399 GCA_049302065.1 Thermodesulfovibrionales bacterium | reverse complement strand
CTCATCTTACAATCTCCTTCTCACCCCGGCAGGTTCGCTGAGGCGAATGAACCGATATGCGCCGACGAATGCCGACGGTGAAACATAGGAAATTGTAAAAAGATTTCGACTGATCAACAAGGGGGAAGATGACGGACTAACTTCTACAACTCGGAAAAAGCTCTGGCTTGTCCGGAAAACGCTGACGACTCGTTACCACCGCGCAGCGGTTTAGTTCTTCACCTACAACTAACCGCCGGTGGATATGTTTGAAAAGTGTTAATTTACAGGAGAAAGGCTTAACGCTCGGCTTCAGCGGGAGCCAGCTTTATTGGCGATACGCTCCATGCCTCGGTTAGCCCAGAGTTTGATGATACTATTGTCCTTCGGTAGAGTTATACTTTCGACCGTCTCCTTCCCTTTGGAGGATACCTTCCGAACAAGAACATTCTTGATTATCCGACGGGTATTGCCATCTTGAATAACAACTTCTTTCAGGATAGTCTCTATAACAAGAGTACCTTTCACGAGTTTTATGACGTCAATGATGACTTAAATTCTGAATAGTCTATGTACCAATGCCCACCTTTAACAATCTAAATTAATTGCATGAGTTTTCGAAATTTCTTCTTTTTAGTTTTGTCGTAGAGTCGCTCTGACACCTCTTTCGCATCATAATCATTTAAGCCGTATTCATTACGGTGCTGCTCGACTAAGTCAGATAATTCTCCCAGATTCGCCAATTCAATTCTAAGCGCTAACAGGAGTACGGATGGATAGCCAAATCTCACAGAAGCACGTAATTTAATTGATTGTTTGCAGTGGTCTATAGCTAGTTCATATAAGTTTCTCTTGTGATGTCTATATATTGTATGGGCCATATTGTTATAAACTACAGCTCGAAAATGCTCAACTTCAGTCGCATCAATCGCTTTTCTATACATAACCATGGATTTATTAAAAACTTTCGCACGATGAGAGTACAAATTACCACGCATATTTAGATATTCATATGATTCATTATTATGAACATTATCTAATATCTTTTCGCATTCGCTAAGTAGTCCTTCCGATTCTAGAAATTTTGCATAAAATAGTTTGACACTATCACTTTGTTGCAAAATATTCTCTATTTCCTGGATCACTTGAATTTCTATTAGATCTTTTCGCCTTTTACATACTTCAACTAAAAAATCGTTGTAGAAAGGGACCGAAAAATGATTGGCTTTAGACTTTATCGTTTTTAAATATTCTACAGCACGATCTGTATCCAATGACTTTTTGAACGACTTTACGAGTAGCGTGCGAGCTTTGAATCCTCCCCCAGTCACTGTTCGTTCTATCGCTGAAGCCCCACTGGAAGATCTCAGGCAAAGGGCGAATACAGCCATAGCTTTTTTCGATGTGATGATTTGTTCATCTGATAATTTATTTTTATCAATTACAGATGATATCCTGCCATATTCACTGACGATTCTTTTTTTAACTGACGATTCGAAGTTATTCATCTTTATTAAGTATTCTAATATAGTTAAATAATCACGAGAGCATTCGGAGTGATCAGAGTAATACTCCGAAGCCGATGATACAAGCTCTTCAATATTTTCAGAGCTACCACTTTTTTTCACAGCAATTGCCAAATTGAGTTGAGCCCAAGCAAATGCCCTAACGTCGTAATCCCGAAATGTTTCCATCGCTCCGGAGAACATATTTTTTGCAACGATGTAATTTCCATTGTGCATATATGCTATGCCCAAATTCATCTCGGCAATTGCTATTCCGTACTTATCAGCAGTTAAGTTCTGTTCGTCAAGAGTAGCCGAAAATAAATCTAAGGCAGATTCTATATCCCCCTTGCCGAGATATGACCTTCCAAGTACACCTAACGTTTGGGACAGTGCCTTGAACTTCACTTCTTCGATTGACCGATATGATAGGAAAGCTTCCAGTATACCGGCTGCAACATCATAAGTACCGTTCGCATTTAAAATCTCACAATAAGTTTGTGCGAAACGTAACCGTGTGAGAGGGCTCCAACTTTCAAGTTTCGAATCATTTTCCAGCCTGTGATTTAGCGCATCAAAAGCGCTTCTAAGATTAAACATCACTAACTCACTTTGACTATACCCAAGTGTTGGATATAGATTCGCAGAATCTTTTCTATAGACGTCCAGCTCGCATACTTGAGACAACTCTCTGTGTCGTCCTTTCTTTTTTAGCGGCAATGAGAATCGCTTTAATATGTTGTAATACGACGCATACTCGCCTCTTGAGTGGGCATCTTTGCAATCACTAATAAGTTGCTCGATTCCCTGATCACTTTCAAGATCGTACATAATTATAGGATGGGTGCCAGTTGCCGAATCAGGGCTGACACTCCCTCCACTTTCATTACACGCTTTCAATAATTTGTTGATCGTATGGATGACATGGTTCAGCGTGCAATCTAAGTCATTTTCAGGCTTGACGATTGAAAAATGATCACCATGAATTAATCTCACCTGGTTTTCAGGGACCCCAAAAGCGGCGCTAAACTGTGTTACATACTTGTCGCCCGTCGCGCATATTGCCCAAGTCGGTATGTGGCACAGTTTTTTGTTTTGGTTTCCCTCATTGAAATCGAAATGGCGGGTGAAATAACGAGATAAATCTATCAATTCTTTACTCCCCATTTTCAGTACCCTCAAGTCATTGTTTATAAAGGGTATTATTTGAAATGGATTAGCCCAAGTTGAACCCGCCATGGGTGAGTTAAATAGAAACTGCCCAATGATTCTTTTTAAAGTCTCCATGTTTTCTCTTTCGTGCAATAATTTCAACGCCAATGCAATAATTATTCCACCTTCACTATGACCGCAAAGTATATAATTACCTGTGTAAGGATCATCTCGAAGATAGTCAGCAAGCACTTTTGCATCATCGGCAGGAGACATAGAGGCATATCGCGTATATCTTTTAAAGCCGCTGGCGTAACTATAAAGATATACAGCCGAGTTCTCTATATTTTCTATCAAGTGATCAGGCATATTAAGCCATGTCTGCTCGTCACCATGTAGCCCATGAACGAGAATAATTCTTCGCTTTTCGTTTCCGTCATTAGGTTTCGGACCGGCAAGGGGTTTCACTCCTAGCGGAACCTTGTCAAGTAGGAGGTTGAATACTCTGTTAAGAAAAGCTTTCATAAACATAGCTGCTGGCCTTAGCATATTCCCCCAGTCCAATTCGATTCGTTGCGGTTCATTTTCTTAATGCTACAAATTCCATGAGAATAATGCAAATACCATAGTGACTTATGATATTCCTACCCTCAGCAACTCCTTCTGCCAAAAGAATGCTACTCACCAGCGCCCGAAAACTCATTGAAGTCTATATCTGCGTACTTCTCCATCATGCTTTCCACATATGGCTTTTTATAATAACTTCTTGATAAGATCATCGGATCGTCTGCAATTCAGTGAGAAGTCTTGCACAAGATATGCTTTGCCTATCGACTTTTACTTGTCTTCTGATTGCAGCCGCAGCATAGGCTACATAGGTATCTCCGAGATATTGATAA
Source organism: Thermodesulfovibrionales bacterium (assembly GCA_049302065.1). Lineage (GTDB taxonomy): Bacteria > Nitrospirota > Thermodesulfovibrionia > Thermodesulfovibrionales > SM23-35 > VGWX01. The sequence continues at coordinate 31,864 of JBAQLU010000247.1, read as the reverse complement.
AAAAAACTCGGCTGTTGGACATCCTTATTGTTCTTAATAATAGCCTGAAATTCTCAAAAAATATTGCGGTTTATCATCCACTTGATGAGTCGTGTATTCATTATACCCCACACAATTATATCAAGTTTCAACGCTGTTTCTTTCAGGAAGTTATTGAGAAGGGTGACTTCACCTACAAGCTAACAGACACAAGAATGAAAAATTAGACTATATTACTCACAGTAACCAACGCAAATTTCAATTGTTCATAACTGAGTAGTAAGCCTTGAATTGCACTTACCTTGGCGACACCGACGTTGTGACCTCGTTAGATCACCATGCAATCGGCCCCGTTTCCCCGGTGTGAAATACTAATTTTAACATTTATCTGCGAGACCCCGAAAAGTATCGGATCATTTTAGACAGAGTTTTGTACCGGCTTCACCGGCGAACCGAGAGTTCTCAAAAGGCGAAACTGCCTCAAGGTTTTATCCAGCACACCGAAGCCACGCTGAATACCCGCCCCCCAAATGACTTTCAGCAAATCAGAAAATATCTAGGCGGCAAGAAGTAACGAGTCACACTCTCGAAGGAAAAACCAGCTATCAGGTGGGATTGAAGTATTTTTTTGTTTGTAACGCTTTGCTAATGCATCGCGGAGTTCTATAACAACAGGCGCTGCTATATCTCGGATAGATCCATAAGATTGTTCGAACAAAAGTGTATTACCTAATTCACCAGAGGCATGCATAATGAGCACATGAGCAATCGGCTCAATAAATGGATAAATTATTTTCTGGACTAAAGGGGCCACTTCGTCATATCGTTTCTGCTGAATTCGAAGACTCGCAAGAGCCGTTTTGAAGTATTCACGCTGAGACACCCAAGGACATTCTGTTGAGCCCCATTCAAACATAGGCTCTGCCTTATCTAAATGGCCGGTACGCATGTGGGCCATACCAATAATATGATAAGCAACCCATTCACTCTGACTTGCTGGTAAGTCTTTCGGAAGAATGCTCAAGGCGGCAGAGTAATCACCCATAGCTACCAGTACCGATGCTTTCCCGTTTCGAGACATCGAACTACGAGGGAATTTAGTAATACATAGCTCATATGCCTTTAGCGCCTCTGCCAGATTTCCTATCTTCCTATAGGTTTCCGCCATACCAATATATACCCAAGGGCTCAAAGGAAACTTTTTAATGCATTCCTTATATTCGTCTAACGCATCATCAAAACGTCCTAAATCTCGTAGTATTCTTGCATGTGAAGTCTTCGCACCCGCCGCCAAGGGGAAACGTTGCATTATATCAGATAAAGCTATCTCAGCATCTTCCAGTCTGCCAAGTTCTCGCAAAACATCTGCGCGGGCATTCTGATTAATTATATCCTGTGGGTAAGTCTCAGAAAGCCTACTGAATTCTGCTAAAGATTCGTCAAGTCGCCCCATTTCTCTAAGTACTTGGGCACGGCCGCTAACAGTAACTGGATCAAGGAGTTCTTGCCGCAATATTGTGTCGTAAGCCTCTAGTGCTTTTTCGAGCTTACCGTAATTAGCCAATGCTGCTGCCCGACCATTTTGAGTAACAATTTCATCAGGAAATTCCAGGATACACTGCTCATAAATCTCAAGTGATTCTTCTAACTGCCCGATGTCCTTCAATACTTCAGCACGTCCAGTTAGTGCAACAAGACGATTTCCATACACACCTGCCTTATGATACATTTTTAGAGACTTTGGGTATTCAGAAAGCCACCGGTATGCATCCCCAAGCGTTGCATATGACCAAGCGTCGTCAGGAGCTTCTTTAACAGCCTTTAAAGCAAATTCTAATTGGAGCTCTGGGCTACCCAATCCCTTAGCAAATTGCGCCAGATCACAGAGGGATTTAGCAATATGTTCGGGTTTGCTATTGCGACGTTGACTGGCAACAAGTTCTTCGGTAAAACGCAATGCCAAGTCTTGAGTCCCCTCGCTAAGAAGCTGTTTAATCGCTTCCTTTTGTTTTTCGACCTGCTGAAAAGCGTCAAAGCCACTTACCCGTCGTTTTATATATGCGTCATCAGGGCCACTAAAGGCGCCATCATTAAACTCGCGACTCTCGAAGTCGCTGTTAGTAACAGCCTCCTTGAAATGAGCAGACCATTTCTGAAAAATATTTCGAGCTTTACTGTTGCCACGGAAATGAGGGTGAGAAAGAAGTTGAACGAGTGCTAAATTCTTCTTATGACGCTCAGTAACGAATATCCGAAAAGCGCCATACTTAACAGCTTCACAATGAAAATCTTGTTTGCTGGTTGAAGTATCGAAGAGGCCGATAGGTAATGCTTCCCAAGCACCAACCCTTTTTGATATTTCCTCTTGGTCACTCTGAAGTGCATCGAGGAAGTCCATTACCTTCGCTAAAGATGCCGCCGCGCAGATTTCAATTGCACCGTTCAAATCCGCATCTGAAGACAGCGGTGCTGAATATAAATGGTTTTCAACATACTCTCTCATTTCGGCTTGGTTGAAAAACTCATCTAAACATTCCGCAGCTTCACGTCGAGTTTCCGATTCCTCTTTCTGATCTAAAAGTATTAGAATAAGCTGTAAGCTGCGGTCCTGTGCCCATGCGACTTCCAGTATTTCAAGAACCTGAGACCGAGATGTATTCTCAAGTTGAATCATGTCTGTAGCATTTGCAAATAAAATAGGAATTTCCCAATTCTGCCGCTCACTCCAGTTTTCTGGAGAATCTATACTTATAGAGTAAAATTGATCATCCTGTATACAGACGGCGACAGCCGTTTGCCCAGACAAAATAGCTTTCATTACGAAATCTCCACAGTAGCACCAATGTCTTTTAACTTCTTTATAACTGATTTTAACACAACTTTGTCTGCTCTTCTGAGTGGTTTATGCCCAGATAAATGTTCGATTGCACGCCGATGAATCGAACCATATATATGCACCTCTATACAATCGGTATCTCTATCATCAGAACTTGCTAAGAGTTTTGAAAATTCGGCTTCAGTCGTTTTAGGGGTTAGTCTTTTCCCAAGCTTTGCCATAGCCAACAAATCTCTTTTCATCCATGGTGCTCGATAACCCAATGGTACAGGATCACCAGCTACAATTCTATGTCTCTTTACAAACAAGATTGTATTTTCTTCAAAAACTGATGCACGATCCTTTATAGCCATCTCTTTTAGTACCATACTATAGCCATAACCTGAAATCCCAGTTCGGTCAATAGATATTGACCCGATGCATATCTGCTCATGATAGTACGGAAAGAGCAGGCTATCAACTGATCCTCTTATTTTATCCCATTCATTATCTTCTGGCAAACGCCCCTCGCTACCAATTGCTTGATAAAAAGTTTGATATAGTTGGTAATCACTTGAGACAAGCTCACTGAGCTTACCGAGAGGACAACAGACGACTGCTGCAGAATGCGCAACGACATCACGAAAATTTTCTAAAATACTACTGTATCCCCCTGAATCTGCATATCCTTTAGTTTCATTTATTCGAAGTTCGAGAGCTTTAACCTCTTCGTTGCGAAGTGTCGCGCGCACATTCGGATATCCAACGTCGTTTCCACAGACAACACAAGCGCGCACATGCTCGGGTATTTCTTCTTTACAATTGGGACATTTCATGGCGTCTTCCAAGATTCATATCTCTGAGCCACATCTGATTTGGCCCATATAACCTATTAACTTGCCTACACAGCATAGTAGATTAACAGACATTTTGCAAGAGTGACAGGGAGTGGCTGACAATTCGCCTTTAATTTTACCTACAATCCGACATCTGTATAACATTACAATTGCAATGTGTAACGGGGGAAATGCGATAACTCCACATGATCCCAACTATTAAACGAGTTAGCGGAGCTTTATATGGGTGGACATTCTGATCCCGTCTTGGAATCCGGTTTTGTGGGGTTAGCCTCGCAAAGATTTCCACAAGAAAGTGTCACTTTTAAGGAACAATTAGAAAATGTTGCCTTCAGGAAGATAGTCGCAGAGCGTGTTATGACTTGAAGAAAACATTATGCGTCCCACTGAGTGAGTGGTCGAGACTCCGGAATAGGTGGCCGGAATAGTCCGGAATATGCAGCCAATATGCATGAGCTGAATATCGGCTTTGGGCTTGCATCTTATCGTATATATCCTGCATTATAAATAAAAAGGAGTTTTGCATGTTTAGAACAGTTTTGTCTTTGATAATAATCATTTTGTTTTCTGTTTCAGCGTATGCTGATGATGTAGTGGTTGCGAAGGTGAACGGTGCTACCTTTACGAAAAAGGATCTCGAGGCTGAGGTGGATAGGCTGATTCCAAAGATGACATTTCACCGCAATGTTTCTGAGGAAAAACGCAAGCTTTACTATGATAAGGCAATCGAAGAACTCGTAAACAGAGAACTTCAGTATCAGGATGCAGTTGCAAAAGGCATGAAGCCTGATAAAGAAAAGGTGAATGCCCAGATGGACAAGGTAAGGAAACGATACAAATCACCGGAAGAATATAAGGCAGCCCTTGAAAAGGAAGGAACAACAGAGGAAAAGCTACGTGCACAGGTTGAGAAAGAAGTGCTGGTACAGACTATGAATGTAAAAAAAGAGACAGAAGCACAGATCAGTGAAAAGGATCTGAAAGAGTATTACGAAAAGAATCCCTCAAAGTTTAAACAGCCTGATACTGTAAAACTGAGGATTATCACAACAACGGATGAAAAGAAAGCTCAGGATATCCTCGCCAAAATAAAGGCTGGAGAAGACTTTGGAGACTTAGCATACAAAATGTCTGAAGACCCGTATCGTGTTAAAGGTGGAGATATTGGGTATATGCATAAAGGGAGGATGCTCGCTGAAATTGAAGAAGCAGCGTTCAAACTGAAAGTGGGAGAGGTGAGTGATATTGTTAAGGCAGAAAATGCCTGGTTTATCATTAAACTTGAAGATAAAAAGCCAGAACATATAGTAGCTTTTGAAGAGATTAAGGGGCAACTTAAAAAAGAGCTCGAAAAAAACCGGATACAGGAGCTTAAGGAAGCATGGATAACTGATCTGCGGGCAAAGGCCAAGATAGAAGTTTTATTGAAAACAGAGACAGAAAGTAGTACTAAGAAGTAGCAATGCGCAATAAGATATTGCTTGTCGAAGATTCCAAGGTTATACAGCAGATGTACAGGAGTAAACTGACAATAGAGCAGTTTGCCGTGTTAACTGCAGACAACGGGATGGAAGCCATTAAGATACTCTCACAGGAAATTCCTGATTTAGTCCTGCTCGATCTTATGATGCCTGTTATGGACGGTTTCAAAGTGCTCCAGGTTATTAAGACAGATCCGAGACTCTCGAACATTCCGGTACTGGTCTTTTCTGCAAGGGGTCAGCCAGAAGAAATTGAGAAGGCAATGAACCTCGGAGCTGCAGGTTATATTGTGAAAGCAACCACAAAACCGAATGAGGTTATTGATCAGATAAGAAAAACCATCAGTCAAAAACCTAAAGTACAGGAACTCAAACATTATATTGTTGAAATCATGGAAAAAGTTCACGATGCAGAAAAACTTGTGGCGGATTTCAATCTTAATGGCCTGAAATGCGCGAAGTGCCAGGGACTGTTACTCCTTGAATTGATACCGGATTTCTCACATGATACCCCGTGGTTCAGTGGCAGGTTTTTCTGCCCGGCGTGCCAGATGTGATTAAGGTATAAAACTATTCACAAGCTTCATTAACTCCTGTGTCTGTATCGGTTTTGTAAGATAAGCATTTGCTCCGATAGCTAAGGCCTTGTTCTTATCTTCTTCAGCACCTTCTGTTGTAATCATAATGATAGGAATACTCTTATAAGAAGGATTATTCCTGACAAGACTTACTAATTTCAGGCCGTCCATTATGGGCATATTAATGTCAGCAAGGATAATATCTATCTTTTCTGAGGACAATTTCTTTAATGCATCAACACCGTCTGTTGCCTCAATAACCTTTGATCCGGGAATCCTCTTTATGGCAAATCCTATGAGTTGTCTCATAGTAGGTGAATCTTCAACAACAAGAACATTCAACATGTATACCTCCTCTGTATGCTATCTTCTCGGCTTCTCCTTCAGAAGATCAAGGAAACTCTGTATGGTTGTAAGTTTTCTCTCAGATTGTGTATAGAGTCTTGCAGAAAATATTGCAGTGGCAGCATGACCTGCTAATAAATTAAAAAGTTCATAATCAATATTAGAAAATGAGGTCTTTTGCGTAAAGAGTGAATAAATCGAGATTACACCAATAACATGTTCTTTTATCTTCATCGGAATGCATACAAATGGGTTTGCAGCGTCAATTCCTGAAGTTGCTGTATCAGTCATATTTTCTGTGAAATGACTCACTCCTTCCCTCGCTACTCTCCCTATAGTACCTTCCCCTATTTTTACCTTTGGCATTTCATTGAGAGACAAACCTTCAGAAGCGGCTGGCAAGAGCTCATTCGTCTTATCATCCATAAGGAATATTGCGAACTTTTCAGCTCCTACCAGGTTAATTACTATTTCCATAACTATCCGTAAAACCTCGTTGAAGTCCAGGGTTGAATGGAGTTGATAGCTTGCTACATAAAGATTTGCAAGCATATTATTCTCAGCCTCTACATCCACATATTTAGCTGCGAAATCCTTATTTTCTTCCTCTGCCTTTTTGTATCTGTCCAGGATGGAGTTCATCTCATCCTGGATCAGCTTTATCCTGTCTTCATAGAGTCTGATCCTTCCTTCATTTCCTATCTTTTCAACAGACTCTTCGAGTTCTGCTATCCTGAACCTGAGTCTCTCGTTTTCTTTGATCAGATCTTTGGTAAACTCCTCTCCCCTTTTGAAGATTTGAAGAAACTCATCCACTTTCCTTGTTATATTGGAGTCTTTTTCCATGAATCCTCCACTCTATGAATCTTTACCCTTTGGTGTTTCTTTAGCTAATTTTATTATCTCAACGGGTATCCTGGAGATAGGCAAGACCATCTCTGCAGCATCTGCCTTGATTACTTCCGCAGGCATACCAAAAACCACAGCAGTATCTTCTGATTCAGCTATAGTATACCCTCCTCTCTTTTTAATTTCCAGCATTCCAGCTCTGCCATCATTACCCATGCCCGTAAGAACAACACCCACAGTCTTTGGTCCAAAAATATCAGCAACAGATGACATCATTACATCTATAGATGGTATGTATTTATCTGTACTTTTCGGCTCTTTTATGACAGTCACTATTCTTCCGGCCTTTTTCTTAAACGACATGTGAAAGCCTCCCGGACAGATGAGAACTTTTCCCATTTCCAGTTCGTCATCATCGGCAGCCTCCTTCACATAAACCTTTGATATTCCGTTCAACCTCTCTGCAAATGACGCAGTAAACCCTTTTGGCATATGCTGACTTATCACTATCCCGGCTGGAAAATTTCCCGGGAGTCTCGAGAGAATTATCTTTAGTGCAGCAGGCCCACCGGTTGATGAACCTATGGCGACAACCTGAATGTTATCTGAGGTATCTGATGCTGATCGTTGGAAGGTTTCTTCCTCAAGTAATTCGAGATTTTTGCTCAGTTTGTCCAGACGAAAGCCCTTGATCCCTTTGACTTTTCTTAATAAATCCTTCTCCAGTATATGGAATTCGGAGGAGACCATACGTGGCGGTTTTGCGACGAAATCAGCTGCCCCGAATTCGAGCGCCCGAAAAACAGTCTTTGAGTCAGAATATGAACTGACGATGATTACAGGGGTTGGTCTGTTGCTCATCAACCACCTGAGGAAACTGAAACCATCCATCTCGGGCATTTCGATATCGAGGGTTATGATGTCAGGATTGAGCCTTAGGGTCTTTGCCATTGCATCAATACCGTCAGAGGCTATGCCTGCTACTTCGATATTGGCATCTGACTCAAGCATTTTTTTGATTGTCTGCCTGCTGTATGCAGAGTCATCAACAATAAGCACTCTAACTTTAGACATCTGTGGAGGCTCCTTTTTTTACGGGTTTCTGATAGACCATGTCATATTTAAAATGCCTCAGGGAAAAGGCAGTGGATATATTTATTAATGATTCAGCATGGCCCAGTAATAAATACCCTCCATCAGAAAGTCTTTCATAAAACATGTCGATCACTTTTTTTCGCGATGGATAGTCAAAATAGATTAACACATTTCTGCAGAATATTACATCCACAGTTCCCACCAATTTTACCTTGAAGGGATCGAGAAGATTGAGATGGCTGAAATTAACGTATTGTTTGACATTGTCTGATATCCTCGAAAGATTATCTTCTTCCCTGAAATATTTTCTCAGAAAATAGGGCTCTGTTGCCCTGAAAGAATTTTTTCTGTATATGCCGCTTCTTGCTGCCTGAAGAACCCTCTGGTTTATATCACTGCCGAATATCTCTATGTTCCAGTTGTGAAAATATCCTTTTTCAAGCACGAGGATGGCGATAGTATAGGGCTCCTCACCTGTTGAACAGCCTGCTGACCAAACCCTCAGTCTTTTTTTATCTTTATTTATATCCTTGAGTTCAGGGAGAATCTCCTCACTGAATGTCTTGAGCTGATTTTGTTCCCTAAAGAAATATGTCTCGTTTACAGTAATAATATCTATGATTGAAGTGAGTTCTTCCTCACGATTTTTGTGATACAGCAGATACCGGTAATACTCCCTGAAATTACTAAAGTGAAGGGTCCGCACCCTCCGTGAAAGCCTTTTTTCGAGTAGATACCGTGAGTCGTCATCAAAATATATCCCGCAGTAATCCCTGACAAAATCCCTGATAAGTCTGAAGACTTCTTCCTCAAGCGCTATTATCTCTTCTTTTTCGAACATTTGGATTTAGACTCTTTCATCCTGTAGCAATTAATGATAACTGCTAACTTATTTTAAGGCTCTCTTCAAGCGCCTTTTTTACTATCGGATCTTCCTCGGTATCAAGAATTTTTTCGAGTTCCCTTCGTATAACACCCTTTGCTTTTTTCCCTAAAACCTCTACAGCAGCCATTCTTGTTGCCCAATCAGTATCGTAGAGAAATGGCATTAATTCATCCTGACTGTCCTCAAATGATGAAAGTGCTTTTATGGCGGTCCTTCTGACCTCTTTATCTTCTGAAGCAAGCATCTTCAATAAGGCAGATTTTGCCTCATCTCCGCCTATCCTGCTGAGAGACTCTATTGTTGTTGTCACAACAAAACCATTTCTGTCAGAGAGAAGCCCGATAAGCGGTTTAACAGCCCGGTTGTCTTTAAGCATACCTAAGGACTTTGATACAGCAACCCTGACTGAGTCATCTGTATCGGACAGGAGATGAGAGAGGGCCTCAAAGACACCTTTCCCACCTATGCGGCCAAGGCTGACAGCTGATGAAACCCTGACGAAAGGTTCCTCATCAGTAAGCGCAAGGATGAGAAACATGATAGAATCTTCTGTCTTTAATAGTGAAAATGCTTCAACGCAAGCCTTCCTTACATTTACATCCCCATCCTTAAGTGCGAAACCAAGGGCAGGCACTGCCTCCTTTGAGCCTGTTTTCCCGAGTATCAAAGCTGCGTTTCTCCTGAGTATCGGGTTCATATTACGGAGCATACTTATGAGTTCATCGGTTGAAAGCCATGCTCCAAGGTTTGAAAGCGCCTCAACAGCAGCTTCCTGAACGTCCTGATATGGGTCGGTCAGGAGTCTTTTGATGGGTTCTACGGACTTTGGATCACTGATTTTCGAAAGTGCTATTGCAGAGATTGAGCGGATATGTCCATCGTCATCATTCAGAAGATTCTCAAAGACCGGGGAATAAACAGGGGAGACTATCCTGCTTGCTATGTCGCATATGAAACGCTTTTGAAAAACATTCTCGGCCTCAAACAGTTTTAGTAAAGATTCCGGTCTGTCTTCCCCAATAAATACGAAGGCCCTTTTGACTTCCTCTGCGAAATCTTCTTCCTGTGATATGTCGAGGAGAGGAGAGAAAGCCCTCTCATCTTTCATTAAACCAAGGATGAGTATTGCAGATTTCCTCGCCTCAGGCTTGTTAGACCATGCATGTGCTATAAGTACATCTAATGTCCTGTCACCGATAAGTCTTTTTATTTCCCCTGTTACTATTTCTTCACTTATGCCTTTGCGGTAGAATCTCTCTATGCTGCGCAGGGTTTCTTCCTGTACAGTCTTTGACGGATCTTCTAAAAAGGGGATTATATGTTTTAGTGTATCAGGATCTGCAATCAAACTCAGAGACTTTATAGTAGGTATCCTGAGTGTTTTTTTGTCTAATGCCTTTATTAATGCCGGTATAGCCTTCCTGTCTCCAATCCTGCCAAGTGCATCAGCTGCAGGATAGGCTGTCCAGATATCATCACTCTCGACTATTTCTATTAAGGCATCAACCACAGATGATTCGCCCACCTTACCGATATGTTCTATGGCTGTTGCGCGAACATTTTCATCATCATCCCTGAGGGCGCTGAGCATTAGCGGGAGGGATCTGCTGTCTTTAAATTCTCCCAGGACATCTATGATGAATTTTCTTACATCCCTGTTCGGTGTATTGAATGCCTCGATAAGAAAAATTGTTGTCTTTTTATTGAGTCTCACAAGAGCTTCAATTGCAGAGTTCCTTGCTCCTGCGTTATCGTCAAGATATAGGAGATTAATCAAACCATTGATATAAGTTTCGATTGGATGTTCTTCGATGATGATATCTACGGCAGTGTTCCTTACCCTCCAGCTTGTGTCTTCCATAGCTTTCAGGAGCAGATTTATGGAAATGTCACCTGCCTTTCCCCTCAGTCTTTCAAGCGCATCCCTCCTGACTTCAACATCATTATCTTTCAGTAGCCTTTCCAGTTCCTGCATCTTCTTCCAAGATCCTTTCTGACTCTTCCAGCATTATCTTTTCTTCTGAAGTAAGGAGATAGTCTATATTGAGAAGGATTATTATCCTCTCGTCTTTTTTACCAAGACCGGCAAGGTACTTTTTTTGCAGCCCTTTGAATATGGTTGGGGGAGTTGTGATCTCCTGGGCATTCAGGGAAAGTATCTCTTTTATTTCATCTACGAGCAACCCGATCTTCTCGCTGTCATACCGCACTATTATGATAAGCTCTTTTGTATCAGTGGATTTGATGCCAAATCGCTTTCTCAGATCAAGGAGGGGTAACACTTCCCCCCTAACAGTTATAACACCTGAGAGAAAGTCGGGTAGTTCCGGCAATGAATAGACTTTTTGTGTATTGATGATCTCAACGACTTTATTGATCTCAATCCCGAATATTTCCTCTCCGATCTTAAAAACAGCAAATTTCATAACGTTATTAACTTCTTTCCTTTCAATACCATTCTGGTTTTTCTAAGGCAGACCTAACTGAGACATCATGGACTCTAATTGAGCAAATTCAATGTCATATGCCTTTTCGAAGCCGCTGTAACGTTTATAAATAGAATGGAGAATTGCGGAACTTTCCGCTCTTGTGTCTGACAGCGCAGTGAGCGCAATCTCAAGAGATTCTTTCATCCCCTGAGGTATTGTCTTGCTGACACATATAATGAACCCCGGGAGGTTTTCAGAGAACTGAATAAACTTGATGCCTTTATCTTTAAATCTATTTGCTACGCTTTCTGTTATTCCTCCTGCATCGAAATTTCCGCTCAGGACTGCATCTGCCACAGCTTCATGTGAGCCGAGATATTCATAATGGAGTAAATCCTTTAAATCAATTCCCGCATTAAGAAGCATATTCCTTGGAGCGATGTAACTCGAGAGTGAGTGCGGATCTCCAAAGGCGAATTTGCGTCCCCTGATGTCTTCGATCGAGTTAATCCTGCTGGCACTTCTTGTTACTATGACAGAACGATACGCAGATTTTCCTTCAATCAATGCTTTTGCAATAACCTGGGTTCCATATTTTTTCTTTGCTATGATGTATGTAATAGGGCTTACAAAAGAGAATTGAGTAATGCCCTTCTCAATATCCCGTAAAATACCCTCATAATCAGATACAACCTTCAGTACAACCTTTTTCCCGGTTTTTTTGCTGAGATGTTCTGCAAGCGGGCTGAATTTTTCCTGAATCTCGACAGGCGAACCTCCACCAATAGGCTCGACGCCGAACCTTATAATATCGATGTCTGTAGAGCCGGCTGAGCCTTCATCAGGTAACTTAATCCTCTTCAGTTCATTTGTCAGAAGTTCTGTATTCTTGAACAAACCCTTCAGTGACTGGTTTATTCCAAACATTCTGTCCATATTTTGCTTGGGCATGTCTTTTATCTTCTCGATAGAGCTGAATATCTGGCTTGCACCTGCCCTTTGCTCATTAACAGCTTTGGCTATTTGAAGACTTTTCTCAGATGCGAGTTCCATAGCTTCAGAAATATGCTTGGTGCTTATAAGTTGTTCACTTGTTGCAGTCCTTACATGATTGGAAACGTCTCTCATTTTCTCAGTAGCTTTTGTGATCAGCAGTGTGCCTTTGCTCTGTTCTAAAGTAGCCTTGGCAATCTGTGAAACCATGTTTTTTACTTTTTCCATGGACTCTGAAACAAGTCTTGTTGTCTTTGCCTGTTCCGTAGTTGAACGCTCAATGGAAAATGACATTTCTGCTGATTTTTTAGAACTCTCGACTATCTTGCTGAGGGCATCTCCTGCGTCATTTGCAACACTTAATCCTTCTTCTACAGACCTGAGGCCTTCATCCATAGCAACGGTAGCATCTTTTACCTCCTGCTGTACAGCCTGAATAAGTCCTGCTATCTCATGCGTTGAGTAGGATGTTCGCTCTGCAAGGTCTTTTATCTCGTCAGCAACAACCGAAAACCCTTTCCCATGTTCACCTGCCTGAGCAGCAAGGATGGCTGCGTTAAGGGCGAGCAGGGTTGTCTGATCTGCAACCTCATCAATGACATTCAGGATTTTGCCGATTTCATCTGATCTCACGCCGAGTTTCTTTATGGAATTGGCTGTGTTGTCAAATGATATTTTGATATTCTGAATCCCTTCTATAGTTTTCCCCACTGACGATATGCCGAGAGTAGATGCTTCATTTTTTACCTTTTCCGACAGCATCGCAGATTCTTTTGCGCTCTGTTCAACTTCTTTGATAGAAGAGGAAATTTCTTCTGTTGCAGCAAGCGTTTCTTCCGAGGCTGCAGCAAGTTCCTCTGCCTTATAAGCTACCTCTTTTATTGTTGCAGACAGTTCTTCAATTGAGGATGATGTTGTGTCGACTACATGTGACAGTTCCTGTGCGCTATTTGCAACCTGACTTATACTTGTGACAATCTCTTCCATTGACGCGGCTTTTTCCTCTGTAGAGACTGCAAGACGCTCAGTGCTCTCAGAGATCTCCGCTGCTGCTGAATTCATCTCCTCTAATGAGCTCGCAATATTGGCTATTGCCTCAGTTTCGAGTTTTGTATTTTCTGTAACATTCTTAAATTCAGCCTCAACTTTTTCAGCAACAGAGATTACACGTTTTGAACCGTTCTTAACCCTCTGGAAAATATCACCGAGAGAGCGGGAAGATTCATTCATGGCCTTGCTCGTCCTGCCTATCTCGTCATCTGCCTTCATATCCAGACGGAAGGTAAGATCTCCGTCAGCCAGGGATCTGGCGGCTTTTTCAATGGATTGAAGCGGTTTAATTATCAGTTTTCTGGCAACTATCCAGAATAAAAAAGCTACTGCGGTGATTCCTATGATCGAGATAATCGTCGTCCACATAATGGAGTGAAAACTTCTGCCATATATTTTTTCGAGCGAAACAGCACTGAATGATATAATACCGGACCACAGGATTCCGCCGATCAACAGCGCTATAACAAAGATCAGATACTTGAATTCGAGGCTTTCTCTTGTAATCTTTCTCATAAGGCCCCCTTAAGACAATTAAGAGTTAAAATTGTTTTCATTGTAGATGCAGGGCAATTGCCTCTTCCATATTTATTACTGAGACGAAGCGCTTATCTACAACAGCTATGCCATCAATGAATTTGAGTTCTTTTTCTGAGAGATGAGACGGGGGTGGCAATATATCAGATTTTGCAACACGTGCAACGCCGATGACCTTATCGACTGCTGTACCGACAGGACCCTTGGCCCCATTGATTATCAGGATCTTGCCTTTGCGGATAATATCTGATGAACCGGATGTCAGGGAAAGTCTGAGCTTAAGATCGATCACCGGGATGATTTTCCCCCTGAGTGAAGTAATCCCGAGGACATAGTCAGGAACGTTTGGAACCCTCGTTATCCATTGGGACCTCAGGATTTCAGCAAGCTGGGAGACCCTGAATGCAAATTCTTCTTTCAGCAGGCTGAAGGTAAGTATCTCAATAATTTCCTCTTCTTTTTCAGCTTCTATATTTTCCTTAACACTGAGTATCTTTTTTTGATCTTCCCTGGCCTGTAATTGTGCGTTATCTGATGATTTCGGTTCCTTTTTAGTGTCAACAGTTTTTCGATCTTCGATATCAGGTGGTTGTTGTTCAGTGTTAGAGGTAGAAACATGCCTGAAAGATGGTTCTATGATTGTTTCGTTATGCGTAACAGTCTGGTCCTCAGGCACTTTTGCAGATTGACCATGAGCTTTAGATTGTTGACTCTCCGCTTCTGAATCTTTAAGCTTTTTCCTAATTTTGGCGATATCCATTTAACCCGAGCTCCCGTGCTGCTTCATGCATAAGCATTTCATCCACGATCCGCAGCTCCCTGCTGAATCCTTCAAGAAGGGATGATGTGGCAAGGCTGTTGATTACCCTTGGTATCCCGCCTGAGTAATGATAAAGCTGTTTCAGTGCGCCATCTGTAAACAAGGGATTATCAAGCCCTGAAACCCTCAACCTGTGCTCCACATAACCTTTGATTTCATCCTCAGTCAGGGGTCCGAGATGAAAAAACATTCCTATCCGCTGCTTTAAAGGAAGATATGTCTTGTGATTCAATCTCCTGCGCAAATCTGTCTGACCCACGAGTATCAGGCTCAGAAGGTTTGTGTAATCGAGCTGGAAGTTCGTAAGAAGCCTTATCTCTTCAAACGTGCTTTTGTTTGGTATCAGCTGCGCCTCGTCTATTATTATAACCGGTGTTATCCCGGACTCAAAATCCTTGTAGACCTTTTCGTATATTGCATCAAGCAGATTATCTTTGTAATTGTAAGGAATATTTAAATCAAAGCGCTTTGCGACTGTCCTCAGGAATTGCATAGGTGTTAGCTGCGGATTAATTATCAGAATAACCCTGTATTTTTCGCCGAGAGAATCCATCAGGGCACGGGTCAGTGTAGTTTTTCCGCTGCCAATCTCTCCTGTGAGCAGGATAAGTTCCTTCTCCTCTACAGCATATTGAAGCCTTGCCAATGCCTCTTCATGATTCCTGCTAAAGAAAAGAAATTTAGGATCAGGCGTTTTGCTGAAAGGTCGCTGCCTGAGGCCGAAAAATTCCTCATACATGAGATGCACCCTCCTGTTTTATGAGAGATTTTTCCATAATGGATTCTATATCAAGAACGAGCAGTACTTCATGTCTCCCTATTTCTGCTGCGCCTGCAAAATAACTTAAGCCCTTAAAATATTCACCGAGCGACTTTATAACGATCTCATGTTGCCCTATAATCTCATCAACGATCAGCCCTATTTTTCTCTTGCCAAACCCAACAATGATTGCGAATGTAAAATCACCTTTTTCTGTCTCTATATTGAACATTTTTGCTATGCTGATTATGGGTAGCATTTCACCTCTGAGGTAATAGACATCCTTCCATTCTATAGTCTGAATGTCCTGAAGCTCGATCGCAATGGTCTCAGATATGGTTGTTATTGGTATGCCAAATTTCTCCTGCCCTACTTTAACAATAAGCGCCTTTATTATGGCAAGGGTGATCGGTAAGGTAAGGGTAAATGTTGTCCCTTTATCTTTTTTTGTATAAACCTCTATAAAACCACCAAGGGCAGAGAGTTTTTCCTTGACAACATCCAGGCCGACGCCCCTGCCGGAAATTTCACTCACAACATCTTTTGTGCTGAAACCAGGGGTTAAGATGAAATCAATAAACTCCTGTTCTTCCACCTTGGCATCGGGATCAAGCAATCCCTTTTTTATCGCTGTTTCCCTTACCTTTTCAATGTCTATGCCGCTGCCATCATCTTTGACCTCGATCACAACATGATTTCCCCTCTGGAACGCCTTCAGAACAATGCGGCCATGTTCTTTCTTGCCTTTTTTCTTCCTCTCTTCCGATGACTCTATGCCATGGTCGAGCGAATTTCTCACAAGGTGCATAAGAGGGTCAACGATCTCCTCAGCAAGGGATTTATCAAGCTCTGTATCTTCGCCATACAGGTTCAGTTCTATCTCTTTCCCTATCTCTCTTGAATAACGCCTGATTACCTGAGCGAGCCTTGAGAATATCTGACCTACCGGGACCATACGTATCTCAAGAACTTCATCCTGAAGCTCTGTAAGTTTCTTTTCGAGTGTCTGAGAAATCTTATGTACGTCTCGAACAAAATTGGAATAACGATATGCATCGGCTAATTCAGTGCCGATCCTTTTTACGGCATCTTTTGCAAGGGTAAGTTCCCCGATTGTATTGAGTATCCTGTCAAGTTTGTCTATGTCAACCCGTACCGTGGTTGTTGTGCTTTTAATAGACTGTTCCTGTTTTTTCTGTGGCTGGACAGCTGTTTGTTTGCCCTGCACAAGAACTTCAATATTTTCACCAAGGTGTTCCTTTACCCCGTTCAGGAGCATATTTGTGGAAAACATCAGGTTGAATCCTATGGAGCCATTCGGCACATCTGCAGATGTAGGGAGGGTGGATATCAGTTCACCTTTTGATTTTATTATTTTTGTTATTTCTTCGAGTGATTTGTCAAAGGTTGAAAGGTCAAAAACTGCTTTTAACAGATAGATACCATTCCCGCTTTTTATATTTACCTTAAGCCTGTGTTCCTCATATTCTGAGAGCACCTTAACAATAGATTCATCAATAAGTCCGTGAAGACTCACTTCGCTCGTCTTTTCTTGCACAGATGTCCTGAAGATCTTTATATTATTTATATCCCCGGTCAAATCCGGTTCCTGATCTTCCTTGACCCCGTCTATGGCAGACCTCAGGATATCAATGTTCTTAAATAGAAAATTCACAACCGTATCGTTAATCAATATCTTTCCGAGTCTTATTTCATCTAAAAGAGATTCCAGGGCATGGCTGATATCTGTTATGCCCTTATTCCCAAAAAGACCTGAAAGTCCTTTGAGGGTATGCATGTAACGGAAAAGTGCATTGATCGTATCGGGATTTAATGCTGTTTGATAAGTCTCCTGGATCTCGATGACATGCTGCTGACATTCAAAAAGGAGATCTTCTGCCTCAGCGATGAATTCTTTTTTAGAGGCCTTCATATACCTGTTATAGCTTGTTTTATAACTTCCTGGAGTTCATAAGCCTTGAACGGCTTGGTAATATAAGCCATAGCGCCTAACGCTATCCCACGTTTTTTATCCTCCTCACTTCTCTCAGTGCTCACAATTATCAGGGGCATGTGAGTATATCGGGGATTATTCTTAATGAAGTTGATAAGCTCAAGGCCATTGATATCGGGCATATTCACATCAGTTATGACAAGGCTGAATTCCTCTGTCGGAAGGAGCTTTAATGCCTCGAATCCTGAACCGGCCTCCACGATAGTAAAGTCTCCCATCTCTTCAATAATAGCCCTGATGAGAGCCCTCGTTGTCGATGAATCTTCAACGATAAGAATGGATTTAGCGGCTGCTTCTCTCTGCATTTTTTAAATTCTAACAGATTGAACTAAAAAAAACATTATGATTTGGTCTTTTTTTCCATTTCCTGCAGTTTTCTCTGGAGCAGGGATTTTTCAAGGGCAAGCCCTGCCTGATCTATGAAAATCTCAAGACCTTCTGTCTCTGCTGCTTTTTCTTCAGTCGTCAGATTGTCGCAATAAAGGAGTGCAACGACTCCGCCTTCAGCTATAATAGGGAAAAAGGCAAATTCATCAGGCCATTGTCCTCCGATTTCCTGAATTATTGACTCTACTCCAGAATCTCTTTCAGCAATACCTTTGTAAGGACGTTTTTCCAGGATGATCTTTCTCAGAAACGGACTTTCTTCATAATGGATAGTTATCTCCCTTATCTTCTCATCAGCCCCATCTATGTCGAGCCCAAACTGTCCAAGTCCGACAAACTCTGTATCACCAACCATAAAGAGGATACCCCTCTGGAATATATCGCTTGCAAATCTTAAGATAAGAAGGGTTATTTCTGATGCTGAATTCGGGAACCGTAATTCCTGGGTAAGGGCCCTCAGTGACGAAATATCTTTTCTTTCCCTAATGGGCATGACATCCCAGTCCTCTTCCCATGCTTCCTCATCTTCCCGGATTCCGGTCAGTTGTTCTGTTGAAACTGTTGTAGTCTGTGAAGATTCATCATGTACCCTGGCCCCTTCCATTAAGAGATATTCCGGACTCATCCCTTTTGAAAGCTTCCAGCCAAAGTCAGATATCTCTACCTTTCCTTTCGGGTCTGTATCATCGAGTTCAAACTGGAAATCACCGTCCTGCCATACAAGCAGTTGGCATATAACCCTCTCTATCCTTTTTTTTGTTATTTTTTCCAGGGTGTCCTTGCTAACAGAGCCGAGTTCGAAGAGTATTTCAGCGCAGGATTTTGCAGGCAGCTTTTTTTTTACTTCCGAAGCTAAATTGAAAACAGTGTCTTTTATGATCCCGGCATGTAACAAGTCTTCGCCGAGAGTTTTTTCAATATCGTCAGTCTCTGCTCTCACAACGAGGCCATTTTTGAAGGTTATAAGGGCATTCCCGCGGCTTCCCTTAAGAAGGAGGGTGCCTGTTTTTTTGCCTATACTGAGTATCTGAAAAATATCAGAAAGGGCAATGTCCTCAAGCCGTCCCACAAGACTCATTTGAATTAATACACCTTTACGCTCATGCTATGTACCCCATACAGTATTTTTGTGGCATATTCAAAGGGTTCCAATATCTGGATGCAAGATAGTCTTTATATTTAGAGCAATCTATATGCCATGAATACTAATGGAGTATATCAAGGAAAATTATACTATGTCAACGAAGGCTTTGGTCATGAAAGATGCATTACGGAACAGAAAAAAAGTAATCATGGAATCAGTTCAGACAAAACCTAAATGGCAGGATTTCTTTGCCTCCTTATTCTTGCGTTCTTCATTCTCCTCTTGTGTGCCTCTCTCTGCTTTCTTCTGGACTTAACAGAAGGTTTCTCGTAGAAACGCCTTTCCTTGAGTTCCCGCAAAAGGCCGTCCTTCTGGAGTTGGCGTTTGAGGATCTTTAGGGCCTTTTCAACGTCGTTGCCGTTTACTTTTATCTCCAATTACCGGTACCGGAGTTCCTTCCACGCGTATTAAAACCGCCACCCTGACCTCTTTTGCTGTCAGTCCCGCCTCTGGAGGTCTGAGGTTTTGCTTCATTAACGGTTATGTTTCTGTCAAGAAGTGAAGTGCCGTTCAGGCCGGCAATTGCCTTATCAGCATCTGCATCAGAACCCATCTCAACAAAACCGAAACCCTTTGAGCGTCCGGTTGCGTTGTCTGTGATTATCTTAACTGACTGAACCTCTCCTATCTTTGCAAATACATCCTTAAGTGATTCTTCATCCACTTTGTAAGAAAGGTTCCCAACAAAAATTCTTTTTGCCATTTTCTCTTCTTCTCCTCCGTGTTCTGATTCGTCAGGAGTTGTACTGTACTCCTGAGAACTTTGGTTGTTATAAAGCTCTGCTATTGAGCGCTTTGCTCAATAGCAGAAATAAAAATAAAAAGGCCGCAGAGTCTGAAGTCTTTGCGGCCCTTCACGTGACAAAAACTTTCAAAACCGAAATATTTTGACATACGCAACTCTCAAATGTCAAACAAAATCAAATTCATGGTAAACTTCAGATAATATTATACAATCTGTAATATAATACAACATGATTGCGATCGTTGATTATGGGATGGGGAATCTGAGGAGTGTTGAGAAGGGATTCCTGAAAGTCGGTGTTGATGCAAGGGTTGTGAGAGAACCGCAGGCAGTGGATGATGCCGATGCAGTTGTGCTTCCGGGGGTCGGGGCATTCAGGGATTGCATCAGAAATCTTGCGCAGACATCGATGACCGAATCCATTATGAGGTCAATCCAGAAGGGCAAGCCATATCTCGGTATATGCCTTGGACTTCAGGTCTTATTCACTGAATCAGAGGAATTCGGAATCTATAAAGGTCTGGACGTTTTCAAAGGGAAGGTTGTTAGATTTCAGATAGATCTCAAGGTGCCGCATATGGGATGGAATAATGTGAAGATACTGAGAAGACCTCCGATATTTGACGGGATACAGGATGAATCTTTTTTCTATTTTGTGCATTCATACTATGTTGCACCTGACGACACTGCGGTGGTATCAACAACCACT
Source organism: Thermodesulfovibrionales bacterium (assembly GCA_049302065.1). GTDB lineage: Bacteria > Nitrospirota > Thermodesulfovibrionia > Thermodesulfovibrionales > SM23-35 > VGWX01. The sequence goes on along the minus strand of JBAQLU010000247.1, from coordinate 11,391 downwards.
GATTACGGCATAACCTTCACTTCAATGGTCTGGAAAGATAACATTTTTGCAACCCAATTTCATCCTGAGAAAAGTCAGGAATCGGGTCTCAGGATATTAAAAAATTTCGGAGATTTTGTCAGAAAGGCTTAGCCTACTGATTTGCCCAGACTACTGTCCTGTCTTTGCCTTTTATCTTAGCTGTATATAGTGCTTTATCCGTATTTCGTATTAGTGATTTTCGGTCATTACCATCAGACGGAAATGATGCTATACCGATACTGATGGTTATGGCATCATTCGGGAAAACATTCCATGTGCGTGGCAGGTATTCCACGATAGATTTCCTTATCCTTTCGGTGACCATAAACGCCTCATCTTTATCTGTCTGTGGCATGATTACTGCAAATTCCTCTCCTCCAAATCTCGCTATGACGTCAATAATACGCAGGCTGTCCTTTGCGATATTGGCAATATATTTCAATATCTCATCGCCGGCGAGGTGTCCCTCTGTGTCATTGAAGAGTTTAAAATCATCTATGTCTATCATGGCAAGAGAAAAGGAGAGGCTGTGCCGTTTTGAACGCTGGATTTCCTCAAAGAACCTCTCCTCAAAATACCGCCTGTTGAAAAGGCCTGTCAAAGGGTCTGTTATGGATAATTCTTTAAGGTAGCCGGCAAGACTGTAATAGCTTGACCTCTCAAGTGCAATAGATGCAAATGATGCAAAAGAGCGAAGTAAAACCATATCTTGTTCAGAAAATACTGCACCGGTAATCTTATCAGAGATATTTAAAACCCCGATAGTTTTTTCCCCAAGTTTCAGCGGGATGCTCATGAAAGAGCCGGTCTTGTATTTTGATCTTTTTACGGGGGAACCCCACTCGTGTTTTTCGATGTCATCAACTATAAGCGGCTTGCCTTCTCTGAAGACCCAACCTGATATTCCTTCACCTGCCTTGATCTTTATCTCGCTCTGGAGCATTTTATGTATCCCCTTTGCAGCCTTCACCGTAAGGCATGATGTATCATCATCTACTATCATCAAAGAGCCCTTTTCTGCCCCTGCAAGATGCACTGATGTATCAAGTATTGCTTCATAGAGCATATCAGGTTCTTTCACAGGGGTAATGCGTTCAGTTGCTGTATTCAAAACGTCTATTTCTTTCAGGTATTTATTACGCATGTCCAGTAATTCTGTAAGCCTTACTATAAAACCGGTAATCTTGCATATCCCGAAGATAATATCCGCATCCTCCTGATGTACCTCAGAGTTGAAGATATTTAATAATCCGGACACCTTATTTTCAGATATAATGGGGAATGCATAAATCGATGTGACTGCATCAGGGTAACCTAACCGCAGGATGTCCATCACGGATTCAGAGTATAAAGGTCTCTGTTTTTCAACAACCCCGCTTATAATGCCTGAGACCGTTAACGGGATTGATTGCAGTTGATCTCTCAATCTGCCGGCTGCTTTTTGGGTCGAAAAAGTGTCATTGCCCCTGATCATGAGAGAAATGCTGTCAGCATTGAACAGGAAGAGGATGATGTCGAGCAGAATATCATATACATCATCAGCCTGTTGATCAAACCGTATTTCGGATATAAGACTGATAATAATTTTCATCAATCTGTACCTTTTCTCAGCAAACCTGTCTTTATGCCCGTTACTTAAGATAAGACTGAAGAGTGAGCAGATATGTTTGGCATTGTCCTGAAAATTTGCATAATCCCTGATACAAATCTCCGGATACCAGGATTTGATCTGATAAGGGAGGAGGCCGTAAGATGGCCCTTGTTTTCTATAGAAATTCTCAAAATCCTCAACAGAAAGGTATATGCAACCTCCGGTGATGATCAGGATCGTATTTTCGATGCGAAGTGGTATGAAGAAATGATGTTGATCTGCCGGTCCTTTACATATTGAAACATCATTTTTCCGGATAGCATTTTCGAGGTTTATTTTCATAAACTCATTGTATTCGTTTCTTCCCCTTGTTGTAGCTCTGACAACCGAGAGGAGTTTATTTTCATTGACCGGTGGAAGAATCCTGTTTCCATTTTCTTCATACACTGAAATGGAAAGACCTGTCAGATGCGACAGGTGAGCCTGCAAAGAGGATAGAGCATCAAAGTCAAGAGACTTCATGGATTCCTTATTGCGCATTTTACAGTTTTTGTAAAAGTTCGCCTGTGCTCAAATTCAGTACAGGATGCTTTACATCAGGTGCGATTTCATACAGAGGCTTCAGGACAAAATCCCTCTCGTGCATGAAAGGATGAGGGATTTTAAGATCATCTTGATCTATAGTGACACTATTGTAAAGCAGGATATCAAGGTCGATAATCCGGGGCCCCCATTTGTGAGACTTTTTTCTGCCAAGCTCTTTTTCTATACCAGCTAATATGCTCAAAAGATCCCGCGGTTTAATTTCTGTCTCAATTTCTATTGCCATATTTAGAAACTTTGGCTGGTTTTTGTCTCCCCATGGGTCTGTCTCGTAGAGAGAAGATTCTTTTCTGACAACGATGCCTTTTCCTGCAAGAAGTTCTATTGCACGCATACAGTTTGCTTTTCTGTCCCCCAGGTTAGAACCGATACCGATGTATACAATAGACATTTTAAAAGAAAAATGCAATAAAGATAGTGCAGATATCTACAGAATTCCTGATATCCTCTTTACAGCCTCGTCGATCCTCCTTGCCGGAGCTGTTAAGGCAAACCTTATATACCCTTCTCCTGCTGGTCCGAAACCATTACCGGGGGTTCCAAGTACCCCTGCTTTGTCAAGCACATGTGTCACAAAACTCATGGAATTAAAACGGGAAGGCACCTTTACCCAGACGTAGAATGTCGCTTTTGGTTTCATGAGGTCCATCCCCAGTTTCGTCAATCCGTTGCAGAGAATATCCCGTCTTTCCTGAAATGTTTTTCTGATACCCGAAAGGGTGTCCTGTCCCATTTCAAGGGCAACAATAGATGCCTCCTGTATAGCCTGAAAAACACCCGAATCAAGGTTGGTCTTTACCTTGCCGAGACCAGCTAAAACCTCTTTATTGCCAACAGCGAAACCTATTCTCCATCCAGTCATATTATAGGTTTTTGAAAGCGAATGGAACTCTATCCCGACATCTTTTGCACCCGGCACCTGCATGAAACTCAGAGGCCTCTTATCATAATAGATCTCAGTGTATGAGGCATCGTGGCAGACAATAATGTTATATTTCTGAGCAATCCTTATTATTTCCCGAAAAAATTCCAGGGGCGCTACCGCAGATGTCGGATTGTTCGGATAGTTTATAAACATCAGTTTTGTTTTCCGGAATACTTTTGCCGGTATCGCATCCAGATCAGGCAGAAAATCATTCTCTTTCATGAGCGGCATAAAAAAGCTCTCTCCTCCGGCAAATAAAGTGCCGATCGGATAAACAGGATAACCGGGTGACGGGACAAGTACGATATCTCCCGGATTAACAAAAGCTAATGGAATATGGCCGATCCCTTCTTTTGAGCCGATCAAAGACAATACCTCTGTATGCGGGTCGATTCTGACGTTGAATCTTTTCCTGTACCATTTTGCCACGGCTTCTCTGAATGAAAGCATGCCTTCATAAGACGGATAACGGTGATGTGCCGGTTTTTCAACAGCCTTCTTCATTGCATTCACAATCCTGGATGGCGTGGGGATGTCAGGGTCACCTATGCTCAGGTCTATGAGATCAGTACCCTTTCCGATCGCCTTCTGTTTCATTTGATCTATAGATGCGAAAAGGTAGGGTGGGAGATGTTTTATTCTGGAAGCAAGTTCAAATACAACCTTATTTTTCAAGTCTACCTCCTGTTTTTTTAATTGCTATATTATATACTATAGTCTCTTGAAACGGATAGCGAGCGCATTCCCCGTCGGCTTACCGCGGGGTTAGCGGGCGAATATAAAAAAACAGTTCCTTACGTTAAGATACCCTGTCCCGAAAGCTTTCGGGACCGCAGGGTTCTTCAAAAATTAACGAAATGAAGGATATTTTTCGGGATGGAGACGTACTCTGCTGATGAGTAAACAATACTGGGAAGCCTATTTTAATGCCATAAAGCAACAGAATTGGGAATCGGCTAAGACTACACTGGAGCACCTCTGTAATACCGAACCCGACAATCCACAGGTTCAGCTGAAACTCGGTGACATATATCAAAGAATGGATAATACCACAGAAGCTATAGCCTCATATCACAAATCTGCATGGGCCCTCAAAAATCAGGGTTTTATACAGAAAGCCCTTGCCCTTTACAAGATAATTCTCAGGTTGGACTCTTTCAATGAAGAAGCATTAAAAGCCTCAAAGGAATTGATGATAGATATAAGCAGTAAAAAGAATCCAAAAACAGCAGCTCCTTTTTCTGAAGCACCAGTTGAAGAAGGGAAAAAAGAAGAAGCTGAGACCGGTTTCCCTGTAGGGTTGGAAGAAACTGAAGCAGGTTTACCATATTTATTGCCTCCACTATTCGAATCTTTGCCTCAGGATGAAATGAAACAACTCATTGAAAAGACTAAACTGCAATCCTGTCCTGCGGGGCAGACCATTATCGAAGAAGGAGATTCCGGCGATTCGATCTTCCTGATCCGGTCAGGAAGCACAAGGGTTTTTTCACACATCCTTGGAAAAGAGATAGAACTTGCGATCCTCTCTGCCGGTGATGTATTCGGTGAAGTAGCGTTTCTTACCGGCAGGCCGCGGACTGCCTAAGTGGTCGCTCTCGACAACACTGAGATTCTCGAATTTAACAAGCTGCTTTTAGAAGAGATTTTTGAAAAGTATCCTGATGTTTTAAAAAAGCTGCACGATTTTTATCAGTGCCGTGTTCAGGATACGGTTGAAAAGGTGAAGACTAACCTAAAAAAATAGGGCACTAAATCTTTAGTGCCCTATTTTTATTAAAAAAACTATTTTTTCTCTGCAGGTTTTGCTGCGGGCTCAGCCTTCTTTTCCATCTTTACAGGCTCAGCTTTCTTCTCCGTCTTTGCAGCGGCCTTCTTTACTGATTTGGCAGTGTTTTTGCCGTCAGCCTCGGTGTACTTTGCTGTAACCTTATCACCGGCCTTAACGTCTGCGATCATTTTGTCATCAACTGCGATGACAACGTCACCCTTCTTTCCCTTTACGGTAATGGTCTTGGCTTTTGCATCAACTGCTGTAACTTCACCAGAGACCTGCTTTACCTTTACCGGAGACTTCTTCGCCTCAACTTTTACAGGAGCGGCTTTCTCAGCTGCAGGAGCTACCTTCTCTGCAAAGGATACTGAGGTAAGAGCAAATACAAAGAGAACTGAAACGATAATTGCGATTGCTTTCTTCATTCAAATCACCTCCTTTCATTTAGAAAATACACGGCATATTCTATACCGTTCATTGTCACAAAGCAGTATGAATACAATAAGCGTGCCAGGATAAAAATCATTTAAATACAGCGGATTAGGGAAATGGACCTTTTCCCTGTTTAGGGAGGGGCATCCTTTTTTGGGGAATGGAGATTCAGTTTCTCCCAACGGTACCAGAAGGTCTTATAACTCATCCCCAATAATTTTGCTGCCTTTGCAGCAACACCATTTGACTTGTGCATAGCCTTCTTTAAAAGGTCTTTCTCAAGATCCTCGACATTTATTCCTTCATCAGGCAGATCAAAATCGAGTATGTCTTTCCCCTGGAAAAACCGCAATTCACTCTTTATATCCTTCAGACATATCTGGGCAGATTCACACATCAGCACCGCCCGCTCAGTAACAGATTCGAGTTGACGAATGTTCCCGGGCCAGTGATATTCCCTGAGCGCCTTTAAAGCGCTTTCTTCAATGCCTTTTACCCGTTTGCCAAATTCCTGATTGTATTTCGTTACAAAAAAATCTACCAGTTCAGGTATATCTTCTTTTCTCTCTCGCAACGGCGGAAGTTCTATGGTGATGACCTTAAGCCTGTAATAGAGATCTTCCCTGAAATTTTTATTAGTAATCTCTTTTTCGAGGTCTTTGTTTGTTGCCGCTATTATCCTTACATTTATTTTTATGCTTTCACGGCTGCCAAGCCTCCTTACCTCCTTATCCTGGAGCACCCGAAGGATTTTAGACTGAGTTAAGGCAGGGAGATCCCCGATCTCATCAAGAAAAATGGTGCCGCCGTTTGATGCCTCAAAAAGCCCGATACTTCTTGATGTGGCGCCGGTAAATGCCCCGGGCTCATATCCGAAAAGCTCACTTTCAATAAGGTTGTCGGGGATTGCAGCACAGTTCACTGCTGTAAAAGGCTTAGAGCGTCTGGGGCTGTTATAGTGAATAGCCCTTGCTGCAAGCTCCTTCCCTGTCCCGCTTTCACCAAGTACAAGAACAGTAACAGTGCTTGAGGAAACTTTTTTCATGACCTCTACTGATTCCACCATTTTGGGGGAATGCCCGATAATCCCTTCGATTTTGAACCTGTCAAATAAGGCCTTTTGGAGGTGCAGATTTTCTTTCAGCAGTTCCACCCGTTCAACAGCCCTTTTGACTGTTATAAGAAGCACATCCTTATCGAGCGGCTTTGTGAGATAATCAAACGCACCTTTCTTAATTGCCTCAACAGCAGAAGAAATAGTCCCATATGCTGTCATAACAATCGCCGGTGGCTTAAAAGGTTCTTCAGGAAGGGATTCAATGAGTTCTATCCCGTCCATGTTTTCCATTTTAAGGTCAGAGAGAATTACATCCGGTTTTATCTTTTTACTGACAAGGAGACCTTCTTCTCCGGATGATGCAGTATAAGTCTCATATCCTTCATCATCGAGTATTGTCTTGAGGATGTCCCGCTGCAAAGGTTCGTCATCTACTACAAGAATAACAGCCACAAATACCTCCTGTACTTAAAAGGGTTCAAGGGGCCCAGGATTCGAGGATTACAGCAATCAATTTTCAGATCCGAACCTCGAACCCTTGAATCCTTGATCCCTCGAATCCTTACAGGTTTTCAGGTTATCGGCAATGATAACGTCATTGTGCTGCCTTTTCCCTCTGTACTCTGGAAATCTGCCCTGCCACCATGCCCTTCGATAACCCTTTTTGTCATGGCAAGTCCGAGCCCAAGCCCCGTGCTCTTAGTTGAAAAAAACGGATCAAAGAGTTTCGGCAGGTTCTCCTTTGAGACGCCAATCCCTGTATCCTCAATAATTATATAGGCCTTCCCGTTAGATAATTTTGTGGTTACCGTAAGGGTGCCATTATCAGGCATGGCCTGAAATGCATTAATGATAACATTAAATATACATGCCTTGATTAATTCGGGGTCTGCAGAGAGCTTCGGAAGCCCTCCATTTTGAAAGGAGATTTTAATGCCGTCCTTTTCTGCCTTTGCCGAAACGAGAGAGATCATTTCATTAATAAGACCTTCGATATCGACATCCTGAAGAGTCAACCGCAATGATTTTCCGTAATCGAGGAAATCCCCTGCAAGTTTATTCAGACGCTGTATCTCATGCTTTATGCTCGTGATGAGTGACTCGAACTTTTCCTTATCCTCACCCTGATTAGGAATATATTTCGTTTTCAGGTGATCAATCGACAGACTTATAAAATTGAGAGGGTTCCTGATTTCATGTGCGATGCTTTTTCCCAATTGCGCTATTCCTGAAAGGTGTTCTGCCTCACGGAGCTTCTCTTCAAGGGCACGCTCCTCCCTGAGTTTCTGAACCATATAATTAAACGCCTTTGTCAGTTCTCCGATCTCATCCTTCCTGTCTGTGGTGAGTTCAGGTGTCAGATCACCTGCCGCAACACTGCGTGCAGCATTAACGACATTATGGATCGGCTTTGTATACATCCATGAAAGAAATACAGCGAGAATAATACCGAGCCCGAATACCAGGGATGTTGCGACTGTTCTTTTTATTGAATTGCTCGCTAAAATCTCAGAAAAGTCTTCGACATTTATCTTCAGATGTATATAGCCATAATGCTCATTGCCTGCAACAACAGGCAGAATGACATTGTAGACCTTCCCCTCCTTCGAAACCGGCTCGCCAAGTTCTGCCTTTATAATGCGCTCTTTTCTTACATGGCCAACCTCTTCCCCGACTTTCATCGGGTTGGTGCTTGCGATAATCTCATCAGCATTGCTGATAATCGAGATCTCTTTCAAGCCCTTGGCATTAAGCTTTTTGAGATAATTCTGAAGCTTCATCTCATCTGTTAAGCCTTTGCTTGTTACCTCTTCTACTCCAACCTGGATAGCTTTTGAGAGCTCTGCAGTCTGATTTTCGAGTTCTGACAGGAGCGCTTTTTCAGACTGTGCATACAGGAACTGCATGACCGAGATGAGAATAATACTGAGAAAAAGCATCATACCGATGAGTTTCTTATTGAGAGAAATGCTGAGAAAATATTCTTTGACAGACATTATAGCTATTTTATATAGGATATATCTCCATTAGTCAAATGTTATTCCACTTAACCATTTAAGCATAAAATAAGAAAATCTTGGTATAATATAAAAAACAAAGGTAGTTTGACTCAGCGGATTCATTTTATATTTTGGCCTTATCTGATTCCCTCTCTTATCAGAACTACAAGGGAGTATAACTGCATATTGAGCTATGAGTGCCCTGGTTTTATACAGATGCCGTTAAAAAACTTATTTTAAGGAGTAGCATGGAAAAAGAGGATATTTTTGAAGAGATTATAGATATGGGGAAGAAGCGCGGCAAACTAACGTATGATGAGATAAATGATGCTGTTCCCTCAGAATATTTCTCGATGAGTGAAATAGAAGAACTTATGGATCTTCTCCATGATGTCGGAATTGAAGTCGTTGATGAGCATGAGAATGACCTTGCAGAGGGAGAAGTATTTGCTCCTGAGGAAGAAGAGGAATACGAAAAAACAGAGGACATTGTTCAAACATATTTCCACTCGATGGGGAATATTACAATACTAAAAAGGAATGAAGAAATAGAACTCGCCAAGAGTTTGGAAGAAGGGAAAGAGATAATTAAGGGGATAGTAACAGCACTGCCTTTATATAAGGAAATAGAAGCAAATTTAGATGGAACAGACGAAGAGGACTTGAATAATTCAGAGGAAGAAAAAACCGATGAGGCTCTTGAAATAAGCCTGGAAGCGCTTGACAATCTTATGATAAAAGTAGAATTGGCAGATAAAAAGATTGCAAGGTACGGGACTTTGAAAAAATTGAAAAAAACAATAAATGAAAAAAAGAAACAAGATATCAGTTCCATAAAGCTTAATAGCATTGCAAAAGAAGTTCAGGATGAATATAAGCGGGTTGAATCAAAAGCAGGCGTAGGGATTGACGAATTGAAAGTCAAGTGGGAGAGAATAATCAAAGCAAGAACCCTTGTCAGTGAAGCAAAGAATGAACTTATAACCCGGAATCTGAGATTGGTAGTTAATATTGCCAAGAACTATATTGGGAGGGGTCTCTCCTTTCTTGACCTTATTCAGGAAGGGAATATCGGACTTATGAAAGCTATAGATAAGTTCGACTATACAATGGGATTTAAATTCAGCACCTATGCAACATGGTGGATACGGCAGGGAATAACACGGGCATTAATTGATCAGACAAAGACTATCAGGGTTCCTGTGCATATGATGGAATTTTATAACAAGGTTACCAGAGCGTCGAGGGAATTAACACAGGAGCTTGGAAGAGAACCGAGCAAAGGGGAAATTGCGGAAAGACTGGAAATGCCAACCGGAAAAATCGAGGAAGTATTCAGGGCAATACAGGACCCGATAGCTCTTCAAACTCCGGTAGGGGATGAAGATTCAAAACTCGAGGATTTTATCAGTGACAAAGACAGTCCTTCGCCATATGCTGATACAGAAAGAAACAATGTAACCGAGCATATATTGAGGGTCCTCAATACTCTGACCCCAAGGGAAGAGCAGGTAATAAGAATGAGGTTTGGTATAGGATTTGATAAAGACCACACCCTTGAAGAAGTTGGGAGACACTTTTCTATTACACGTGAAAGAGTAAGGCAGATAGAGGCAAAAGCACTCAGAAAACTTAAACATCCAAACAGGCGGAGTGCGTTGAAGATCTTGATAGGGTAGAACCAAATCTTTCAGGATTTGGTTCTTTGCTCTCTGCTGTTTTTTCTGTTACAATTCTCCATGTTTCTGCAGCAACTGATCAATGGTCTTACCGTCGGCAGTGTTTATGCGCTTATTGCTCTCGGTTATTCCATGGTCTATGGCATACTTGAACTTATCAATTTTGCCCACGGTGAGATTTACATGCTCGGTGCATACCTCGGGATTATCTTTCTTGCATTTTTTACTGCTATCGGTCTGACAGCCTATAATCTTCCCCTTGCCTTAATACTGACTTTTGTATTGTCAATTATCTTCTGTTCTTCTTACGGCTTTACCATCGAAAAAATAGCATATAAACCGCTGAGGAATGCTCCCCGGCTGAGCCCGCTCATAAGCGCTATCGGGGTTTCCATATTCCTGCAGAATTATGTGATGCTCACGCAGGGAGCTACAGACAAGGTTTTCCCGGCTCTCTTTGGGATTGCCGGATTTCAATTCATGTCAGTCAGGATGACCTATCTGCAGCTTTTCATAATACTCTCATCAATAGTCCTGACGATCGCACTTCGTCTGTTTGTGAGAAAAACAAGGATGGGGAAGGCGATGAGAGCGGTTGCACAGGACAAGACAATGGCCTCACTCGTCGGCATAAACATCGATACTATCATCTCATTAACATTCATCATAGGTTCAGGTCTTGCAGCTGTTGCCGGACTCATGGTCGCAATGTACTATGGACTTGTGAACTATTCTATCGGGTATATCGCAGGCATTAAGGCTTTTACTGCAGCAGTATTAGGCGGGATAGGAAGCATCAGGGGTGCAATGTTCGGAGGCCTGCTGCTTGGACTTGTGGAAAGCCTCGGAGGCAGTTACATATCAGGCGAGTACAAGGATGCGTATGCGTTTGTGATCCTGATCATTATACTCCTTGTTAAGCCGGGCGGACTCTTTGGCAAGTCAGATCTGGAAAAAGTATAAATAAACAGACAAGAAAAAAGCAGACAGTAAACAGTAGACAGACAACTGATAGAAGAGGGAAATGATAACTCATAGGGGAAAAACACTTGAACAGGCAAAACCATTTATCATTGCGCTCTGGTTATCCCTGCTTTTTCTGCCATTCAAGGGATTTAAAGCTGCAATTCTGTTCTTTGCGATTTTCTCCGTCCTGCTTGTATCTTTAAAATTTCTTTACCCTTGAGGATCTTGCAAAAGTCATAAAGTAAGAGATTTTTCATAAGGCAAATCAGCTCTCCATCTGTTAAACTTTGTTGCGACAAAAATCAAACAGAAAAGGAGAACCGATGCGCCTTAGAGAAACGAT
>JBAQLU010000246.1:0-5721 GCA_049302065.1 Thermodesulfovibrionales bacterium | reverse complement strand
TAAAGTCAGAGTTTGTCATCCTCCGGCTTGACCGGGGGATCCAGAAGGCATTGAAAACACTGGATTCCCGCCTTCGCGAGAATGACGATTTTTATCGGAATCGTACTTTATAAACAGACTCTAAATAATTTCACCTCTAAAGTAATTCTTCACAGTCACTCCTTTTAAATCTGCCTTCCTAATTTATATTTTTTTTTCTATAATATATATGTATAGAAATGTCTTCTAAACTTCCATATTGGAGGGAAGGGTTATTTTTGTTTAAAAAAAATAAGATAACGCTATCACATTAAGAAAATACTTTAAACAATAATGATATGAAGGGGTTATCTGTTTAAGTGCTTATTATCATGAAATTGCAGGCAATGTATAAATGTTAATAGAAATCTACGCACGGAAAGCTTTTATATACGTTTATATCATTTCATTTGATAACACAGTGAAGTGCTTGGCGGGAATACCTCTGTGAACTGTAAAAGAGGAATACTATTTTTACTCATCTTAATTATTGTTGAACTATTCTTCTTCCGTACAGAAACCTTTGCGCAAATGGGAGGGTCCGGTCAGGAAAGCGCCTTGTCTTTTTCAACGCTGTTTGCAGACAGGACGGCATATCAAAAAAAGTTCTATCTAAAGGGTTTTATAGAACTTGAATACCAGAAATACAGCTTAGAATATAGTAATCATGGGCAAAATTCCCATAGAGAAACAACTTTATTTTCGCAGCTTTACAAGCTCGGCGTTAACGGTTATATATACAACCCGAAGCTTGCCCTTTTTTCTGCAAATATAGCCTACAAAAAAGAGAAATCAAAAAACAAAGAGCTTTCAGGAAATGAAAGTGACTCAAAAAATATAAATTATGACCTTTCTGTCATCTTTCTCCCTCGAAGGCCTATTAATCTGAATGTTTATGCTTTAAAAAACAATACTAAAACAGATGGATTAGGATTCGCTGATTATGATTATTCAATATTTTCATATGGAGCAAGGCTGGTATCTACTTATAAAAAGCTTCCTATGATTATCTTGCAGTATGACCACACGGAATATACTACTGAAAGGACGAGAGGAACAAGGATAACAGAAGACTCTGATTTCTATTTCGACGAATTTCCCCCTGAAGAGGGAGGATTAGTCATTTTTAGAGAAAAGGTAAAAGACAAGAGAAAGGTTGACAGATTTGATCTTAATGTAAGGGGACTTTTCAAGCCCATCAATACAAGATATTCACTATCAGCTAACTACACGGAATTTTCAGGTCCGCTGAGGAGCTATGATTCACAATCTCTGAGAACCAACACCTATACTGCCCTGAAAAACCAAAATGTTATCTCCACTTTTTTCCAGTATTCCAATATAGACATCTCAAAACTCATGAGCTTTGGAACAAGTTTATCACTATCCCCTATAGGGCGTATTTATCACGGCTATAATTTCGAGTATCTCACTTCTGAAACAGAAGATGAAAAAACCAGCGCCTATACTTTCGGAGGGATATGGCGTTACAGGCTTTCGAACAGAATCAATGGAAGAGCTATCTTCCGCTACAGGTTTGGAGAGAGTGACGGCGTTGATGAAAATAACTATAATTTTAATATAAACCTGAATTATGGAAGGCCTGTTAAAGGCTATGATTTTACTTCAAAATATTATGCCGCAATTGGCAGAGAGCAAAAAATTGGTCAATTTAATTATATGGTGCACGGTATCAGCGCCGGTCTTTCGACAAAAAAATTCAAGTGGGGGAAAATATATCTAAACTATGATTTTACCTATCGGATATTAGAGTACAAACCGGAAAAGGCTGGCATAAAATCAACCGATTCTACTGAAATAGAAAACAGGCTCAGGATGGGAATAAATGGAAGAGGTCCCGGAAGGGCACGCTGGGAAATGTCATTTGAGGCAAGATTCCTTGATGCATCAGGAGGCAATGAAGACCCATGGATAAGCGTTTGGTACGGAGAAAGGGGATCGGGACAGAAACTCAGGCATTACACCATGGAGGGAAGCCTCAGCTATCCTCTTGGCATAAGGGGGACAATGACTCTGCGGTCAAGTTATACTACTGGAACGACCGATTCGGAACCGATAACAAAATATTATTATGAAGGGAGAATAACCTATCGCATATTCACGAGGCTCAATCTTGAGACGCTCTGGAGAGAAGAATTATGGAATGCAGGTTGGTGGAATTCATCCGTATCTGTAGAAAGAAGAACTTTTGATACAAAAATAAGGACATATGAGTTACGAGCTAATTATTACTGGAGGAAAATGCATCTGTCACTTGAATACACCTCTACAAAACAGGATGAAGGTCCATCAAGCACAGAAGCAAACATTATGTATTTCAAAATCAACAGACGATTTTAAAAAAATTAAAAGATGAAAATGGAAAATCTTCGACTATCAGTTAAAAAATCTTTTATTACAATAATATTCTGCTATTTACAGGCGTATGTTCTCATGACAGGAAGTGGTTGTGCCACATCAGAAATTCAACCGCAGGATCCAGGGCTTCTCCTTCGGGATGACAGACCCGTCTGGCCTCCTCCTCCTCAAAAAGCAAGGGTTCAATACCTGACGAGTATTTCAGGGTCATCAGACACAGGGATAAAAAAATCCTGGGTTAAAAGGGCATTAGACGCTTTTTTTGGAAAAGAGGAGTCATATGATATCTTGCTTAATCCGTATGGTATCTCCGCTTATTCCGATAAAATATATGTGACAGATACCGGCGCACGCCTGCTTCATGTCTTTGATATAAAAAATAATAAATATTTCCAGATTAGAAAAACAGAATCTGAAGAATTTCTGTCACCCATCGGCATAGCAGTTGACAGTAACGAGGAAATATATATGACAGACTCCATGCTCAGAAAAGTCTTTGTCTTTGACAAAACAGGGAAATATTTAAGAGAGATAGGCAACCCTGAATTATTCAAGCGACCAACAGGCATAGCAATTGATGAGGAAAGAATCTATATAGTTGATACCCACGGTCATCATGTGTTAGTATTTAATAAAAAAGATTCTCATTTTATTTTCAGCTTTGGCAAGAATGGTATCCGGCAAGGTGATTTCAATTACCCGACAAACATCTTTATAGATAAAAACAGATATCTTTACATAACCGATGCAATGAATTTCAAAGTTCAGATATTTGACAGAGACGGCAATTTCCTGTCTTCTTTCGGAAAACCTGGCGACGGCTCAGGCAATTTATCAAAACCAAAAGGAATTGCAGCAGATTCAGAGGGTCATATATACGTTGCAGATGCGCACTTTGATAATATTCAGATATTCGACAGGGATGGAAGACTTCTTTTAGCCCTCGGAAAAACCGGCAGCGGGAAAGGAGAAATGATCCTGCCTGCCGGTATTTTCATAGATGATAAAGACAGGATTTATGTGGCAGATTCTTTTAATAAAAGAATTCAGATTTTTCAATATTTGAAAGAACGGTAAAGTTTCTAATGCTGTCTTTTTAGTAATGCCGCATATAACAGCTTTGTATGTCATGCCCGTCCCGAAAGTCTTCGGGATAAGCGGGCATCCATGGCTGTTCTGGATTCCCGCCTTCGCGGGAATGACGACTTTTTTGGAAAATAGCAATTTATAAACAGACTCTAAGTAGAGGTAAAAGTTGAACAATAAAAGAACATTAAAATTTTGCATTCTGCATTTTGCATTTTGCATTTTAGTTTTAATTCCCCTTTTAGCATTGGCAGGGATAAAAGATACAAAGCATAATCTCTCTGTCTCAGGTCCCGGAACTATCAAAGCAGTTGAAGAGACTCAGATATGCATATTCTGTCATACACCCCATAACGCCAGCCCTGCACAACCTTTATGGAATCATGAGCTATCGGCAGTAACTAATTATATCAATTATCACAGCGATACATTACAGTCCTATGGAAAGGATGAACCGGCGCCGCCTATCGATGGTTACTCAAAACTTTGTTTAAGCTGTCATGATGGGACTATTGCATTAGGCTCTGTAACAAGCAGATGGGAAGAAATTCTGATGGAAATATCAGCGTGTGTTGATGCGTCAGGAAGACTCGTAGAGGGACCGGAGTGTGGAGGATACATTGGTACAAATCTGTCGGGTGGACATCCAATATCCATCATTTATGATATGACTCTCGTAAATAAAAGAAATTCAATCGAACCGTCCCTTCTCTGCCGTCTTAACCCGCCGCCGCCCCGAACCTCTGAAGTAAAAGTTTATCCTACTCAGGGTGGATATGGTGTACAGTGTACTTCCTGCCATAACCCTCATATTAATAAAGCAACCGGGGGGTGGCCTCCACTCTGGCGTAAAGACGCTGATGCTGATCATAATGCACATGATGCAGTATGTATGGTATGCCACGAAGAGGACTGTGGTCATGCCTGGCAATGGTAAATAATGTATAGATTATTATTTGCTGTTGTATGCATGCTTATCTTAATACCCGCTCCACTTTTTTCAAAGCCACCGGGTGAAAAATCACATTTCAATAAGGAAAACGTTCCAAAGGGCTGCGCAAGCTGCCACAAAGGGCATGGAAAATATAATACGCCTATGCTGCCAGAGGTAAAGCGTTCTTTTTGCTTCAGTTGTCATGGTGATATCACCAGCATAGAAAAGACCCAAAGTAAAGGAAATTTATCCGGCAAAATTGTTATGGATAATATCGAGAAAGAATTTGAAAAGCCTTATCGCCATCCTGTTGAAAAGACCGGAATTCACAGCTATAATGAGATACTTCCGGAAAAAGATCCCTCCATGCCGAGGCATGTGGTGTGCGGAGACTGCCACCACCATCATTTTGTTACGCATGAAAACAAGTTTTCAGGATTAAAAGGTACGGATAGATCCGGATTAAATGCAATCGTACAATCCGAGTTCGAACTCTGTTTTAATTGCCACTCATACAGCGCCAACCTGCCGGCAAATCAGACAAACAAGGCAGATCTTTTTAACATTACGAATCCATCTTATCATCCTGTTATCGCACAGGGCAAGAACCTTGACGTTCCGAGCCTTGTGCCCCCGTTTTCTGCTTCAAGCACTATTAAATGCTCAGATTGTCATGGCAATGATGACCCGGCAGGGCCGAAAGGACTTCATGGCTCATCATACAATCATATCCTCTCTAAACACTTTTCAGATATTGATGGCCCGGAAGATCTTTTCCAGTATGAACTCTGCTATAACTGCCACAGAAGGAGCAGTATTCTCCATAACGAGAGCTTTCCGTATCATGACCTTCATATATCAACTGAAGGGGTCTCGTGCAGGACATGTCATAATCCTCATGGAAGCACCCGTTTCCCACATCTCATAGATTTTTACAGTTCAGCATTCATCATCAGACCATCAAAGAGTGGTCGTATTGATTTTATTAAATTAGGCATTGGGGCTGGAAAATGCTATCTCAACTGCCATGATAAGGACCACGATCCTGCTACTTATCCGGCAGAGGTAAAAAAATCACCTTCTCCTTCCACCAAAAATCCTTCCCGCCGGTAAAATACCCTGCAACAGAGCTGCATAGAATTCTTTTGATTGAACTTCAAACCGATTATTTGTTTTTTGTCTTTCGTATTTAAGTTGAAGAAACCCTGGATTCCCCGATCAAGTCGGGGAATGACATTCTTAAGTGCATGTTTTTTCGTCATTCCCGCGGAGGCGGGAATCCAGTCATTCTTCTCATTCGATGT
>JBAQLU010000245.1:0-27974 GCA_049302065.1 Thermodesulfovibrionales bacterium | reverse complement strand
CTGGTAGAGTAAAACACTGGCGTAGTAGCTGTAGGCTGATCTTTGTATTCCCTGTTTCTCTCCGTTTCCTCTGAGAGTGTCACAATATCGCAGCCATACCCTATTTCCAGCATCTTCTCATCAAACCGTACGTGAGGTTTTCCCTCATACGGCTTTCCTGTTCTCTTCGCATCAAGGCATATGCACCTATCGGATTGGAGTTGCTTTCGGGTGAATATATTGTATCCGGTAATCGTTGTATAGACCCCATTTCTCGTATATATCTTCCCTACTCCACTTCTTCCAGCCAAAGCCCTTCAGTTTCTTTCTGCGCATGACAAACTTCCGCACCTTCCTCTCTATGTAATCCCTGACTTTGTTGAAGGTGCTGTTACTGTTGCCTATCCTGAAATAATTCACCCAGCCCCGTATTACTTCATTGACCGAGCAGATTACTTCTTTCATAGGCTTGTTCCAGTTTGCCTTGAGCACTGCTTTTACCCTTTTTCCGATTTCTATGCGTTTCTTTGCCCGTGGCGTTTTGCTGACGTAGGTTTTCCCTTCACGGTTCCTGTTAAGCCGAATGTCAAACCCAAGAAAGCTGAAATATTCCCCTTCTTTAAGATTGACCACTTTCGTCTTCTCCTCATTCATCTGTACCTGTAGTTTGTCCAGTTCTTCTTTTAACCGCTGCTGGACTTTCTCTATAAGCCAGTTCTCATTCGGATGTCCGTGAACAAGGATTACCATGTCATCTGCGCTACGGATAAAATCCAAGTTGTTGTATCCCTTGCGTCGCGTTACTTCTCGCGCCTTTTCCATCATCTCATCCACCTCGTTAAGGTAAAGGTTCGACAGCAGAGGCGATATTATTCCGCCTTGCGGTACCCCCTTCTTCCCATTCGCCTTTAGGATGAGTTTTATCAGGTGCATGATTTCATCGTCCTGCACCCGCCGGGCTATCTTCTCCAACAGTATGTGATGCCTTATGTTATCGAAGTATCCGCTCAGGTCTACATCCACCACTCTGCTTAGGCCATGCAGTATCCCTTTCGTCACTCTGTCTATCGCCTGATGTGCATGACGTTTGGGACGATAACCGTACGAGCAGTCCTTGAATTCCGCTTCAAATATCGGCTCAAGTATTAGTTTCAGCGCTCCCTGCACTACCCGGTCTTTGACCGTCGGTATCCCAAGTGTCCGGGTCTTTCCATTCCCTTTCGGTATCTCTACCCTTCTGTTGGGCAACGGTCTGTAAGTCCGCTCAAGGAGTTCCTGCCTTATCCCTTCCAGAAATCCTTCAACTCCCTCTACCTCGATGTCATCAAAGCTCTTCCTATCGATTCCGGGCGCACCATCGTTGGCCTTTGCCAACCGATAGGCTTCTTTCAGGACTTCCTTCTTGCAGATTTGACAGTACAGTCCCCAAAACCTCCAGTGCTTCTCAGTCTTCGCCTTCCTGTATATCTTTCTCCTCAGTTCCTGCAGACCTATGGAAGCCTTTGTCATTCTTCCCTGCTTCACCTCCGTTGAAAGATTTAAGATACAGCAGAGCCCCTTCACTCCGGTAAGGTTATGCTGTCCTCACCATCTTCACTACTGCGGGCTCATCCGCCACCCTCTTGTCTGTCAGCCCACTTCGCCTTACGGCTTATAGGGCTTACCTTCGCTCCTGTCATTTCTGCCAGGGACAAGGAGGGCTTCCCCAGTTGACAGCGCATCTGTATATCCGTGTCGCCGCTGCTACCCCGCCATCGTCCTTTTACCTATCAGCCGATATTGGTAAAAGAATACTGCCTTCGCCTAAACTTGACAGGCTCAGCCAATGGTACCCGTCTTTTACGAGGCTACATCTACGTTCACGTTAGTTACAACCCGGATATTTGCTCACCGGCCTTACGCCGACTTTGTCGATGGGCTTCAGAAGGCAATGTTTCCGTCACCACCTGCCATCCAAGCTACATGGCTTCCGGCTTTTGCCATGACGGGACTTTCCCCCGTTAGATTGCACTGCCCTTCGCTGGGCACGCCAAGAAACAAGACCTGACCCTATTGGCTATTGGCTCTGAGACTATATGAAATATTTCAATTGAGAGCAGATTTTGATGAGGTCCATTTTAGCAGGCTTTTAAAACTAAGGATGGGTAAAAACATTGAAACATAAGATGTAATCTGAGAACTTCATATGCACTTTTCACACTCTCGCCCTTCTGCTTGTGCGCTGCGTGTTGGATATGCCTCTAAATGCTCATTTCTGTTTTACAAAAAGTGATATCGAAACATTCAAAGAAAAGCGGCACGAAATCTCTGTGACCCCGCATATTATTGAAGAAGCTCTCTCCATAATTTTCTATCGACGCGAAGAGGTATAGATTGCTTTAATTCATTTTTTTCAGCAACAATGCATTTATCTGCTGATTCCGTTATAATCTCCTGTATTTCATTATCGCATACCCGCACCAAAATATTGCCGAAACAACTTTCTTCCTCTGGATATAAATCATTTTCAAGATAAGACAAGGCAGATCTAGACAATTCAGGTCCATTAAATTTTTTTATTGTTCGACAATTATGAGATCTATTCGTACAGAATGGTAACACCCTATTAGTTATAAGATCTCTTATGACATCGAAATGTGGTAATCCTCGTACACCATGTCCGCATGAAATAATACCAACTTTTCCAAATGAGTCACATCCCTCAAAAACAGATTGGAATAATCTTCCGAAATGACTACTTAATGATCCATGATGGCTTACTTTCAGTAAACACGTATTAAGACTCCGTTCTATTTTATTCAACCGGCAAATAACTTTTTCCCATTGTTTGCATGGCACATCACCGCCAAAAGTTATAGAGAACTTTTGCATATATAGAACGAGAAGCGACGATAATATATTGTGGTCAATTAAATCATCAGCAAACTTTTTCTCCCTCATAAAAGAAAATAACATCTTTCTATAAAATAACAAATCATCGTGGAAAGGGGCATAGCTTTTCATTGCCCACCCATTAGTAGTCAATAATACTGCATCAAAACCGACAGCTGGCATATACTCTATTTTCGACTTGCCATCTGCAAGCCTTTTGTTATAGAAGTCGTATATGGCTTTAAAATCCAAACAATCCTTTTTATAGAATGAAAGTCCTGATAACGCTTCTTTAAAATCAAACAATTCAGAAATTTCACCAATACCAAAATCTATAAAATATTCAACCGGGATATTGTTTCCGTCAATGTATTCAATTACTTTTTTGAAACCTTTATAATGATCAGCATGAGGATGACTTATAGCAACAAATAAAACACTTTTTATTGCAAGATTTTTTAGGGCACGTAATAAAGGAGGATCTTTTGATTTATTATCATAATTACAGTCGATTATTCCAACTTTACCATCTGGGAATCTAAGCAGTATACTATCGCCCTTTTTTACATTAAAGAAATAAATTTCTAAGGAATTTTTACTTCTTTTTCTTTTGAACATTTCTCAAGAAAGTTTCTTTTGTTTCTCTAAATGATATAGGTTCCAGCTTCTGCTCAATTGACAAATCTTTATTCAATAGTAATATTTTTCTAAAAGATTGATCTTTTGCATGAAAAATTATGTATTTGACTTTAGCCCTCTCAAAATCTGCTTCTTCGCGAGCAAATATTTCTCTATGAAAATTAAGTTCAAAAATATTTCTCAGTCGATCATAAAATTTAACTCTTACATAATCATCATATACCTTCAATACTTCGCAGTCATATTCTTCTGAGTAAAAGTCCGATTTTAATGAATTTTGTTGCCTCAGTTCTTTGTCAGGTTCATACACTTCTTTTCTTTCTGGAGAACTTCTAGACAAATCAACTAAATCTATTTGAGATGTGATAACCTTTGGTTTGATTATGTCGTCAATATATTTTTTGATGTAGTCAAGTGTTTCTCGTCTCATGGTTATTTTGTTAATTGCTTCACTGAATGAATTCACGATATTGATAATTCTGCCGACTTTACTTTCAAATAACGAAATTTCCTTAAGATTAATTTCAATTGGCTTTGCAGAGACGAGTTTCCTTTTTATTAATTGTTCAAATGCATCTGTTTTTTCTGGATCCATCTCGCCTCTTAACGATACTTTTATTCTTTTTCTATTTTCCTCTACGATAATGTTTTCCATGTCGGCTTGCCTTAAGGACCATATTTTTGCAGCGGAACATTAATAAAAAATTGAGTACCATCAAGCCTAATTAGACCCTTTTTTACTGAATCAATAACGAGTTCTTTATCGTCTGAATTGTATTTAAAATTGACAACTGAAGTTCCTGTTCGTATGCTCATTTCGCCGCCAAAGCCAGCAACTATCTTTTTAACAGTATTTAAGCCATATCCGCCTCTCTTATCTTTTTTGCGATATTTCATGTATTTTTTTAAATTCAGCGCCTTTATTATTGCCTCATCTGATGATTTAATTTTAAATGTATAATTATCTTTCAAACCTTTTTCCAAACCAATGCCTACATCACAAATACAAATCTGTAATATTCCTTCTTTAGAAATAAGAAACGCAATATACCCCGTTCCATTTGCATGTTCTTTCACATTATCACATAACTCTTTCATAGCACTTAAAAGATTTTTCCACAATACTTGCCAAATTCTATTGCCAAAGTGTCGAATGTATCGAGTATACAAGAAATTTCTGCTTGACATTAGCGATTCGAAGGTATCAATAAAGATCTCTAATAAATTTGAATACGTTTCTGGGCTAAATGCTATCGTACCGTATCTTGGGCCACGGAGTTTAGTGAACTCCTCACGTTCACTAATAACTTTGGCAAAGCTTTTCAGTGGTTCATACATATAGGGTTCCATAATTTTAGCAAATCTACTTTCAATCAATTCAGCTTTTGCACTTCCATAATTGGGCATTATGATTTTATACAAGACACCATATTTATGGGCAAAGGAGTGACATAATATAAGAAGCATAGTTGAAGCAATTAAATCCAAATTTCGCAATCTATTCAAATCAAGCACGATTAGGTCGATATAAGATGCACTAGAGATTCCTAATCTTCTGAAGCAACCTTCCACATTGTTCTTAGTAATGTCACCTGAAAGCGCGATAGCATGTACACGCAATAAATTTCCATGATATCTGAGAAAATCAAACTGCGCATCTTCAGGCGAATAAAAGAAGAATTTATTTAAATGATGTAGATGTGGCATTACATATTTGTGCGCAAGATCATCACAAATCAATGCTTTATAAGTAAATGCATTGGCGAAAAAAGCATTTAGTACATCAATTATTGAGGTATCCAAGATTTCAGAATTCTTAATGTCGATAATCAACTTATTAAATCCTATACGAATAAATTCATTTGAGAGATTCTTTATTATTTTCAGCCTTTCTTTTCCATAGAAAAGTTTAATAGTAGCATCATTAAAGGGTATCGCTATGTAGAGTATATTGGGATAAATAAAGCCTATATTTCTATCCAAAAATTGAACAATTTGACTCATAGAGTCTTTGACAGTTTCAGAATTTGCTTTTAACTTTTTCCGGTATAAATTTCTAACTTTCTTTAGTCGAGGATGATCATTGATTACTGTAGTATCTGGATGTCTATGCAAATATGGAGGGAAATAATATTCGTTGCTATCCATGTGGGTAAATAATATTATAAATATTCATTAATTGCAACTTTGGGGAGAGTGCTCTGTTTAGATAAATAAAAAGGGATGTATCCTCCGAAAATTGTGCTCTTTGCAATTGGTTGTTCACATCATACATGTGAATATTTAACAGCTAATTCATTTCCATTAGTTGTAAAACTATAATCGGGATAGAATGTGTATTCATGCTATTAAATATTAGATCTCATTATAGAATACTGTCTTGTAAAAGTCATCATTTATTATTATTGAGAAACATTTCATAATTTCTATATGAAAATAAATCAGGACAATTTGCAGATAAAGTCATATCTGCCACTTCCCAGCCATGACGATATATTAGGTAAAATTCGTCTTTATCTATTTTCTTAAGTGTAGTCTTTTTGCTGGCCGCTTTTATCACCTCATTATTCGATAATGAAGATTTTGTCAATTCATCAATAGTATCTTTGGGAAGTTTTGCTTGCTCTAAAATATATCGAGATGAATTGCCTATCTTAAGATAAACACCCTTATTCTTGACTCCATCTGTTCCGGGGACATCATATCTATCTATCATTGCCCTATCCTTTCGGGGCTGGTGGCCAGAGATTTTCTCTGATTAATCTTTTTTCTATAACCTGGTCGGATACGTCAAAATGTTTTGCAATGCCATGAGCTACAAATTGGCGGGTTGAGTCACCGGAGGAATCCCATGAATCAAAGCCTGAACTTCTTGCCAGAGCAACAGCATCATTCAATTTCTCTGTTAGTTTTTCTCTCGGTACGAGCAGGCATCCGGCAAATTCGTACGCATGCTGTTCAATCCAATAATATTGATCCTCCGGTATTTCTTGAAAAAAAGCTACCCATTCATCAATCGAGGCATATTGAATCTTTGAAAAAGTGTCTCGGTGAAGAATGAGATGTCCGATTTCATGTGCCATAGAAAATCTCAGCCTGTTTTGGGCGCGGTCATTCAGGAAATCATTCTGATCAACGACGATTGTTTTGAGGTCTCCAAGTAAAAGAGCATCTACGTCGCCAGCCTCTCTCAAGTTGAAAATAGTGCGTATTTCGATGCCCAGCTCGAACTCAACTATCTCAAAAATATCAACCGGTATAGTATCTCGTGGCCAATATCGGCTGCGAAATCCGGCGACTGCAGTTCTATGACCTCAATAGTAATAAATGGAGCCTTAAACTCCCTTGGGTCCATCATTGCAGATCTAACTCTTCCTTATTTTGTCCGCCAGCTTGGTCATCTCCTCCACCGTCGGCTTCTGGCCACGTAATGTCCTGAAGAATGCAGGAAGCATTCTTACGACTTCATGATCATCCAGCAGGTCTTTCGGGATAATCCCCCGATCCGCAGCTGCAAGATCGAAAAAGGTATACCAGTCATCACTTCCCGCTTTGATGCCGAGGGCTTTTGCATACCGTTCGAGTATATCATTATCCTGCGGCGCCGGCATTGCCCCGCGTTCGAGGCGACTGATATTCGCCGGATCGGCCGATGCTTTGATGCAAAATTCCCTTAGCGTGATTCTCTTTTTTTTGCGAAGGCTTTTGAAAAAATCCCCAAAGGATTTATAATCTCCGGCCATATTTAAACACCCCCCCTCCTTAATTTGTAATATTAGTACAATTATTACAAATTGAGTTAACTAATGTCAAGTATTACAAATCGCGAAGGGAATGGGTACGGCAGGCGACATGAGCTGCCTAATGGCGTCGAAGACAACCTTGAATTGAGAATCATATTTCTTTTCCATGTCAGCGAGTTTTCGAGCAAGATCTTTATTGGTTGCGAGCATCTGCCTAAGCCGAATAAATGTTCTAACAACATAAACGCTCATTGCTACTGCTTGTTTGCTGTTCAGGACAGTCGCTGCCATTATAGCACCGTGTTCAGTGAAAACCCACGGTAAGAATCGAGGATCACGGTGTTTCTGAGGACCGGTCGCAATTTGCGACCGGTTCGATTCGTTGCTCAAAGCCTGTATTGTGAGGAACTTATTATTACTGCAGGACGTTTCTTTGCAGCGGTTTGATCGCTGAAAGGGAAAGGAACAAGAACAATATCCCCTCTTTTATAAGCTGTCATAGACAGCGTCCTCTTCGTTATCCCAGGCTTTCTCAAACGATGTCATGGATAACTTCTGAGAGGCTCTCGTGAGGAGCATTTTTTCTCTTTTTATTTCCAGAAACCGAATGAAGTCAAAAACCTCCTCAAGAAGATTTTCCGGCAGCTTCTCTATCTCGTTCTTGATTAAATCTTTCACTGACATAATGCACCTCCTGCTCACAATAAATTATACATGAAACCGGTGGTACTTTTCACCGCAAGCAACTCATAATTCCATTTAAACAACAGCTATTTTGATGCTTCACCTTCAAATCTGTTCAGAACGTCTTCAGGCAATGGCTCAAGAAAATTCTTCGATATAACTACTTTACCTTTCGCTGTTCCAGATGTTCTCTCTTTTATCTTCCTCTCCACCTGTGTGCATAATCCCTGGAGCATCTTAAACTCCCACTCCGTAAGCCCTGCCCTGCCGATGAGGTGTTTTAGATTCTTCATGATTTTCTTTTCAAGGTCTGCGTCTCCCCGCGGGATAAATTCGAGCAGTTTGAGAATCGATTCGATTCGGGCATAAAGCGGTTCAAGTTCTTTATGCTTAATTAACGCCGGCAGCTCTGCCTTATATGTCTTCTGGCTCAGCTCATAGGCCACCAGCATGACACTCTGCGCAAGGTTCAGTGAAGGGGTAACAGGGTCCGAGGGTATTGTTATCAAAAGTCCGCATTCATCTATTTCCCGGTTGGTCAGGCCAATGCGTTCCCTGCCGAAAAGTATCGCAACCTTGTTCTTTTTGGAAACAGTTATAATCCGCCTGACACTTTCTTTCAGCGGCATAATAAGTCCCCTTCTTCTCCCCAGCCGTCTTGTTGTCCCGATAACAAGACTCTTATCCTCAATAGCTTCTCTGAAACTCTTGTGGACCTTTGCATTTTCAAGGACAGTAACCCCCTGGCAGGCCATCTGTTTGGCCTCGCTGGTGAAAAAATATCCTGGATTAACCAGTTCAAGATTTGCAAACCCCATATTCTTCATTGCACGTGCTGCAGCGCCGATATTGCCGGGTTCTTTCGGCTCGATGAGGATGAAGGAAATATTGTCTTTCCAGGAGTTCATATTTTATATGACCGGCATATAGAGGAAGGTCTTTCTCGTTAAGATGTTTTCGAGCCGGCTTCTGCTGCCGCCGCTGAACAGGGTGACAAATCTGTTTATCTTATCACTCTCATCCCAGTCAAAATAATCATTGAGGGTATTCGCACCTAAGTGAAGAAAGGCGACACCGAAAATTCCCAATAAGGCATTCAGCAGGTGGAATTCGCTCCCATATACCCAGGACCAGACAGAGCCTAATATGGCAGGCAGGACTGAAGCAGATACAAAGGGAAGTCTCGTTCCTATGATATACGACTTATTTCTTGAAATAACCTCAGCAGACATCGGTTCCCTCCCATTTAATCAAAAAGATTATAACAGATTAAACACTCAATCCAGCAAGGAGTGTATTTTTCAATTATTAGGGATTAAAAATCCTACCTTTTCCTCTATCCTTGCCAATGAGGGGGTTTATCAAGTAATCTAACTATAATTTCTTTGCAGAAAGGAGATCCTATGGAAACGTTTTCCCTCCATAAAAGTAAGACCGCATTATTAATTATCGATATTCAGGACAGACTCGCGGCAGTCATGAAGCACAAGGAAGCAGTCGTAACCAATTGCCTGCACCTTATAGAACTCTCGAAAATGCTCAATATACCGATTGTTGTTACCGAACAATACCCCAAAGGGCTTGGGCAGACAGTAGAGGAGATAAGAAATGTACTCCCTGCATATAATCCGATTGAAAAATTAACCTTCAGCTGCTGTGATGAAGCCGCATTTATTAATGAAATCAAAAATCTCAATAAAAAAAATATTATCTTAACCGGGATGGAAACCCATATCTGTATCCTTCAGACCTGTATCGGACTTTTACAAAACGGCTTCAATGTTCATCTGGTTAAAGATGCGGTCTGTTCAAGGTTGAAAGAGAACTGGAGAACTGCATATGAATTCATGCGTGACGCCGGTGCTGTTATAACCTGCACAGAGACGGTCTTATTTCAGTTATTGAAGATTGCAGGGACAGAAGAGTTTAAGGCGATTTCAAAAAGGATAAAATGAGCGAAGATTGGGTCGAGGTGCTAATTACCTATGATACTCTTGAGGCAGAGATTATTAAAGACCTGCTTGAAAGCGGTGGGATACCCGTGGTTTTGAGGTCATCTAAAGTAAGCCCTTACCCGGTAAATATCGGCAAAATGGGTGAGATTAAGGTTTTGGTAAGAAAAGAGGACAAAGAGACGGCAGAAGATGTGATAAAGGGAAGCGATGAGGATAATCCATTGCCGGAATGATTATTTAATCCAAATATCTGACTTTCATCTCGAACGGTTGTTTTTGTGGTCCGCTGCTGGGTTTGGCAGCATAACCAACAGGCACCACAGCCATAAACTCTCCCCTGGGCTCTCCAAGAAACTGAGGCGCTTCATTGGCTGCCCGAAGCAAAATTTTTATCTGATCATCAGAAACTTCCCGACCCGTAAATGTCCTGATACTATGGCGGTTCCTGATAGTTTTTAGTGTATCATTGAGGGAAAAAGCTGAATCGATGGACATTTTGTATCCTGCCTAAACCTGCTTATTGCAGATAACTTCTTAAAACCCTTTGATCGCAGCCTTGGCAAGCTCAAGAAGGTATGTCGGCCAAACACCTATTAGAAGGACAGCAGCTGTTGTAATGCCCAAGGCTATGCCGTTCGAAAACGACGTTGTGAGGGTGACAGTGGTCTTCGGCTCTCTCATATACATGTACATGATAATCCTTAAATAGAAGTATGCGGATATTGCGCTGAAAATAACGGCAACGACAACGAGCCATGTGTAACCTGCATTTATCGCGCTCATGAAGATATATAACTTACCGATAAACCCTGCTGTAGGTGGAATACCAGTCAGTGAGAACATAAAGATCAGCATAAGGGCTGCTGCTAAAGGATGGGTCTTTGAAAGACCTTCGTAATCATATATACTGTCGCCTTTGAACCCTTCACTCCTGAGCATAATGATTACGGCAAAGGCGCCGATATTCATGAAAGCATAGATCATGAGATAATTCATCGTGCTGGCAAGCCCCTCATTGTTTGCGGTTATAATACCAAGGAGGGCATATCCTGCATGGGCAATTGACGAATAAGCAAGCATTCTCTTGATATTTGTCTGAGATAAGGCAACGATGTTTCCAACGGCCATTGTAAGTATTGCTATTGGAATCAGTATCGCAGCCCAATCGGCCTTTACCGAAGCAAAGGCTATCATAAAAACCCTTCCCAGAACTGCAAACCCTGCTGCCTTTGGTCCAACTGACATGAATGCTGTTATTGATGTTGGAGCGCCCTCATAGACATCAGGCGCCCACATGTGGAACGGTGCAGCAGCGATCTTAAATCCGAATGCTACAGTCAGGAATATGACAGAGAGCAGGAGCGAAGAATTATCAGTAAGATCTCTTGCGCTAATGAAAGAGGCTATTGCCCTCAGATCAGTTGTTCCTGTCAGGCCGTAAACTATTGATATGCCATACAGCAGGAATGCAGATGAAAAGGCGCCAAGAAGGAAATATTTCAGGGCAGCTTCATTCGATTTAATATCATGCCTGTTGAAACCTGCAAGAACATATGTGCTCAGGGCCATCAGTTCAAGACCTAAATAAAGCACTATAAGGTCACCGGCAGATGCCATAACCATCATGCCGATTGTCGAGAATAGCATGAGGCTGTAATATTCTCCGTAATTAACCTTCTCTACAGCAATATACTTAATGGATATCAGAATAGTTAGAATGACATTGATAAAAAAGATAAGTTTAAAAAAAGTACTGTAACCATCAGAGATAAACATTGTACCGAAAGTCGTGCCTGACGGACCAAAAAGCGTTAATGACACTAATGCCACACCTGCTATGCTTATCAGTGCAACTACTTCCTTTTTCTTTATCAAAAGATCGAGAAGCATAATTATCAATGCAAAGGCAGTCATTGCAAGTTCAGGCATCATTGGTGTGAGATCAGGAAACTGAAAATTCATTTGACTACCCCCATAATAGTTTTAGCTATATTCATCTCCTGCACACCGCCTGTATTCAACCTCTCGATAAGATGCTGGACCGTTGGATGCATGAAGTCAAGAAAAGAATCCGGATAAATACCGATCCAGAACACAAGAAAAATCAGGGGGATAAGGATGATCGTTTCCCTTACGTCCATATCAACAAGGCCGTGAAGCTTGGGATTTACTTCCATGAAGAATATTCTTTGATAGAGCCAGAGCATGTATCCGGCGCCGATGATAATACCAGTGCATGCAAGCACACCGGCCCACTGGTTTGCCTTAAATCCGCCAAGGAGGATGAGAAATTCACCGATGAACCCGTTCGTTGCAGGAAGTCCGATGGATGCCAGTGTAAACACCATAAAGAACGCTGCAAATATAGGCATTTCTGTTGCAAGCCCTCCGTAATCTGCGATCTTCCTTGTATGTGTCCTGTCATAGACAATTCCGACTGACAAGAAGAGT
Source organism: Thermodesulfovibrionales bacterium (assembly GCA_049302065.1). Classification (GTDB taxonomy): domain Bacteria; phylum Nitrospirota; class Thermodesulfovibrionia; order Thermodesulfovibrionales; family SM23-35; genus VGWX01. The sequence continues at coordinate 15,652 of JBAQLU010000245.1, read as the reverse complement.
GCGCCTGTCACAATACCATGGTTGAGCATCTGGAGGATTCCGCCCTCAAGCCCCTGAATGTTCAGGGCAAAGATTCCGAGTGTGACAAAACCCATATGGCTGACGGAACTGTATGCAATGAGCCTCTTTAAATCAGTCTGTGCAAGGCATATGACAGCGCCATAAATAATTCCTATTACTGAGAGCGTCAGCATTATCGGGGTCATTGCCTGTGAAGCATCGGGGAACAACGGGAGTGAAAATCTGAGGAAACCGTATGCACCCATCTTAATAAGCACTGCAGCAAGGATTACTGAGCCTGCAGTAGGGGCTTCAGTATGTGCGTCCGGCAACCATGTGTGAACCGGCCACATCGGAACCTTTACGGCAAACGCCGAGAAAAAGGCCCAGAAGAGCCATACCTGCATGGTGAAAGGATATGTTTTTGTCATTAATTCAAGAATGTTAAAGGTCTTTCCTGCGTACAGATAGAGTACGATAATACCAACAAGCATAAACAGACTGCCGACGAGCGTATAAAGGAAGAACTTTGTTGCAGCATATATCCTGTTCGGACCTCCCCAAACTCCGATGATCAGGAACATTGGTATCAGCATGGCCTCCCAGAAGATATAGAAGAGGAAGAAGTCCAGAGAACAGAAGACACCGATCATGAATGAGGTCGTAAGCAAAATTGATATATAGAATTCTTTTACCTTTGTCTTTATTGATTCCCACGATATGAGAACGCAGAGTATTGCCGTTAAAGTCGAAAGCAGGATAAATAAGACGCTTATCCCGTCAATTCCAATGAAATAATAGATGTTCCAGTCCGGTATCCACTTAAACTTCTCGACAAACTGCATTTTATGGGTAGTTTTGTCAAACATTGTAAATAGAGGGACCGATAAAAAGAATGTCACAATGCTTGTTCCAAGGGCAATCCACCTTGTAAGTGATTCCCATGACCTTCTGTTCAGGAGAATGAGAAGGGCGCCAAGAACAGGCAGAAATATGACCGTGCTCAGTATCGGATAACTCAGTTGATTCATGATTACCTGTTGTTCCATTTTTCTCCTACCGTAACAAGAGTACCAGTGCGATTATAAAAAAGGCACCGGCAGCCATAAATATTCCATAGTGCTGCGCCAGTCCTGTCTGAACCTTCCGGAGTTTTTGGCTGAACCAGCCGATTGCCCCCGGCACACCATTGACAATACCTTCTATAATCTTTGCGTCAGTAATTCCAACAAGAACTTTATCTGCAATCCATAAGGTTGGTTTTACGATGGTATAGTTATACAGTTCATCAATATAATATTTATGATAAAGCACATTATAGATCAGACTAAACTGCTTTGAAATCTTTTCGGGCAGATCTGATTTCCTTAGATACATGAATGCCGCAAGTGCAATCCCGAAGAGTGCGATAGTCGTCGATAATCCCATAACAGTCCATTCCTCTGCATGGGTGCCATGAAATTCCGGATGGCCGACCGCAGGTTTCAGGAATTCAGCAAAATGTGCGCCTCCGCCAAGTATCGGCGGAATTCCAACCCACCCTGCTGCAACTGCACCGATTGCAAGGATCATTAAAGGTATGGTCATAATCTTCGGCGACTCATGGAAATGGTGCCCTCCATGAGAATCATGTCCGCTACCATGCGCACTGTGGGAAGATCCATGCGAGTTGTTCCCATGAACCTCTTCTGCATGACGCACTCCACGGTGTTCTCCATGAAATGTCAGGAATATGAGCCTGAATGTATAGAATGGGGTAAGGAATGCAACTGCTGTTCCCATAAGCCAGACCAGTGTTCCGACAGGGGTGTGTGCTGCATATGCAGACCAGATAATTTCGTCCTTGCTGAAGAACCCTGAAAACCCCGGCACACCGCCTGCACTGAGCGCAGCAATGATAAAGACAGCATAGGTAATCGGCATGTATTTTTTCAATCCGCCCATTTCCTGGATATCGTTCGTATGCACGGCATGGATAACGCTACCGGCAGCAAGGAAGAGCAGTGCCTTGAAAAATGCATGGGTATAGAGGTGGAAGATACCTGCAGCATAAGCGCCGACTCCGCAGGCAAGGAACATGAGCCCGAGATGGCTGCATGTGGAATAAGCGATTATCCTCTTTATATCATTCTGGGTAACGGCAATCGTAGCAGCAAACAATGATGTAGTAGCGCCGACAATTGCCACCGTGTTCATTGCTATTGGAGAAAGGTTGAAGATCGGGCTGCACCGTGCAACCATAAAGACACCGGCGGTAACCATTGTTGCTGCATGGATCAAAGCGCTGACCGGTGTCGGACCTTCCATGGCATCAGGAAGCCAGACATGGAGCGGTAGCTGTGCAGATTTTCCGACAGCGCCGCAGAATAGAAGCAGCGCGATTAGGGTCGGAAGGTCAACATTCCAGCCCAGGAAGTTCACTGTTTTGCCTGCCATGATAGAAACATTGGAAAATACATCTGCATAATGGAGCGTACCGAAGGTCAGAAATACCATAAAGACTCCGATGCCGAAGCCGAAGTCCCCGAATCTGTTTACAATAAAGGCCTTTTTACCGGCATCTGCCGCTGACTTTTTATTGAAATAGTATCCAATAAGGAAGTATGAGCAGAGGCCGACACCTTCCCACCCGAAATACATAATGAGGAAGTTATTGCCCATGATGAGCATGAGCATGCAGAAGGTGAAGAGGTTCATGTATGCAAAAAACCGGTAATACCCTGAATCACCGTGCATGTATCCGACTGCATAAATATGGATAAGGGTAGCACAGGTAGTAACGACTATGAGCATGACCGCAGTCAGAGGGTCGATGAGGAATCCCACAGAGACCTTGAAAGTGCCTGAAACTATCCATGTGTAAAGGTCTGCATCAATGATCTTCCCTGCTATAACATCTCTGAGGGTAAAGAGAGAACAGACCCATGAACCTGCAACCGAGAGGACAGCAGGCCAGTGGGCATTGAAACGTGTGACCTCTTTCCCGAGCAGGATATTGATTATAAAACCTGCGAGAGGCAGTAATGGTATTAATATGTGATAAAATTGCAATTCCATCCTATTTATCCTTTATAACTTTTACCTTTTGAGTTTTCACTGTTCCCTATCCCTGCATCTCTTTTATTTCATCCACATGAGCCGTGGCTTTATTTCTGAACAAGGCTATAACTATTGCAAGTCCTATAGCTGCCTCAGCAGCTGCAACCGCAATAACAAAGAAAGCGAGTATCTGTCCCCTCATGTCCTGAAGGTAGTGGCTGAGGGCTATCAGGTTTATATTTACTGCATTCAACATCAGTTCAATAGACATGAACATGATAATAATATTTCTCCTCGCAAGGAAACCAAAGACTCCGATTGCGAAAACTACCATACTGAGCACCATATACCAGCTTAACGGGACCATTAAGTTTTCAGCCTCCTTTTTGCAAGCACTATAGCGCCGATAATCGCGACAAGAAGTATGAGTGATGTTATTTCAAAAGGATAGAGAAATTCCGTATACATCAATTTCCCTAAAATCTTTGTATGTGTTTCGTTTTTAATTAGATCAATCGAATAGATGCCAGGCGGTGCAGCAACGAATGATCTGAGCGACATGATGACGACCACTAACAGGGCAGCCGCAAATGTAAACCCTGTTGGTCCGGCGCCGATATATTTACCTATTCTTAATTCCTCACGAATATTCATCAGCAAGACAACAAAAAGGAACAATACGAGTATGCCGCCCGCATATACAATCACCTGCATTGCAGCCATGAATTCAGCATTCAGGAATAGATACAGGCTTGCAATATGGAAAAAGAGCAGCAGCATCCAGAGGACGCTATGTACTGGGTTTTTGCGCGTCACAACAAGCAGGGAAAGTCCTGTTATCGCAAATGCAAAATAAATAAAAAATAACTGTTGAATCATTCTTTTTTCCCTTTAAAGACCGCCTGCCCCGGAGGCGTTCCGAAATCCTCAGACAGTGGCCGCCAGAATTTCTTGAAATATTCCTCGCCCTTTTTGCCGGGCATGTATTTATCCCAGTTCGATAAGAGCTTATCCTTTTTCATATATATATTTTCTTTCTTATAATCAGAATATTCATAGTTTTCAGTCAGGACAACTGCGCCATAAGGACATGCCTCAACACAGAAACCGCAGTATATGCATCTCAGGATATCGATCTCGTATTTGTCCACCTGCCCCTTAGCCCTTGAAATATGTATGCATTGTGACGGGCAGATTGTTGCACAAAGGCCGCAGCCGACACATTTTGCCTGACCCGCCTGATTCTTTGCAAGGGCATGCTGTCCTCTGAACCCGGGGGCTATATGCCTTCTTTCCTTTGGATACTGTATGGTAACCGCACGTGAGAACATTTTCCTTAAGGTCAGGGCCATACCCTGAAATATTTCTATGAAGGTAAACCTTTTTATAATCTCCCTGACAGTCACGCTACACTCCATTCAGGGTCGTGATGATTATTTTCACCAGACCTGTTACTAAAATGTTCGCCAATGCAACCGGAATGAGTATCTTCCATCCAATCCCCATAACCTGGTCGTATCTGTACCTCGGCAGAGTTGCCCTGACCCAGTAATAGAAAAAGATGAATGCATAAACTTTCATGAGGAACCATACGATACCGGGGACATAATTGATAAATGGCACCACCTGTGTTATATACCATGGCAGTGTCCATCCGCCAAGAAAACAGATTGTTGCCATTGAAGCCATAATTAACATTGCTATATATTCACCAAGGAAGAAGAGTGCGAATCTGAAGCCGCTGTACTCTGTGAAATAGCCGGCAACGAGTTCACTTTCTGCCTCCGGCATGTCAAACGGAGTCCTGTTCGTTTCTGCTATAGCTGCAATAGAAAAGACCACAAAACCGACTATCTGAGGTATTGCGAACATTCCAAAGACAGATTCTTCCTGTGCACGAACAATATCTGTCAGGTTCAGAGAACCTGCCATGATCATAACGCCCACAAGGCTCAGGCCCATGGCAATCTCGTAACTGATGACCTGGGCAGCTGATCTGATACCACCCAAAAAAGCATATTTAGAGTTCGAGGCCCAGCCGGCAATGAATATGCCGTAAACACCGATACCGGCCATTGCGAAGATGAATAATAATCCTATGTTAATATTTGCAATTACAAAACTGTATGAAAACGGGATAACAGACAGATTTACCATTGATGCGGCCATAAAGATGATAGGAGCGACATAGAACACAGCTTTGTCTGCCTTTGCAGGGACGATATCCTCTTTGAAAAACAATTTCAGACCGTCAGCAAACGGCTGTAATAGTCCGTGTGGTCCGACTCTCATGGGACCAAGCCTCACCTGCATATGTCCGATAACCTTACGTTCAAAATATGTTGCGTATGCGACATGCAGCAACCCAATTGCGAGAACAACTACGATCTTCAGAATGATTATTAATAAATTGATACCGAATTTGATGAAGGCATCGAGAAGTTCCGGTGATATTATATTGTTAATGTCCATAGCTATCTATCACACTCTCCAAGCACGATATCGATTGTCCCAATGGCTGCGATAACGTCAGCAACCAGATGCCCGACGCAGAGCCTCGGCAAACAGCCGGCATGTATAAACGATGGAGCCCTGAGCCTCATCCTGAATGGCTTTCCAGACCCATCGCTCACAAAATAGAACCCGAGTTCTCCCTTCGGCACTTCGGTTGCAACATAGAGTTCTCCCTCAGGCGCCTTAGGCCCTTTCTTGATGAATTCAAAGTGCCTGACAAGAAGCTGTTGTGCCTGTTTGATATCTTCAGGTAATTGATCAGGCGCCACTGCAAGTTCTGCGAGCTTTTCATCGCTTAATCCCTTGCCGCCAGGGACAACAGTTGCGGATTTAAATTTACAGGTCACCAAACAGGTTGCGCAGTTCACACATAAAGCCTGGTTTATCTTGTGCGGAGCCTTCTTTTCTCCGGTAATCGCCTTTGCCGGACATGCCCTCATACACATCCCACAGCCTTTGCATGCCTTTTCAAGGATAAAATATGCAAGGTCTTTTGTCGGATGGGTAATGGGCATCATTTTATCTTTTGGCTGAAGGGTAAATTTCGGTTCATCTGCCATAACAGGACCCGGGGGTAATTTTTCGATGAGCTGCCTGATAATATTATTCGACTGCCTCATCTCCAGCATCCTGCAGCGGTATCTGTCGTAGGTATCACCCTTTGTTCCGATAGGCACATCAAATTCGACCTTATCATATGCGTCGTACGGCTTATGTTTTCTTATATCATAAGGAACTCCGGAACCTCTCAATGTCGGGCCTGTCATTCCCATGTTCACTGCCTCTTCTGCTGAGATTACACCAATGCCTACTGTCCTTTGGAGCCATATCCTGTTCTGGTCAATCAGGGTCTCATATTCCAGAATCCTTGAAGGAAATTCGTCTGTGAATTTCCAGAGGCTTTCGAGAAATTCCTGCGGGACATCGTTCCTGACACCGCCTATCCTTGGATAAGTGACAGTGAGCCTCGCACCGCAGATCATCTCAAAGAGGTCGAGCAGCCATTCCCTTTCACGGAAGCAATAGAGGAATACGGTCATCGCACCGATATCAAGGGCATGGGTTGCAAGCCAGAGGAGATGATTCGAAATCCTCGACATCTCACCGACGATCGTCCTTATGAACTTTGCCCTTTCAGGGGCTTCTATTCCAAAGAGTTTTTCAACTGCAACGACATATCCGATGTTGTTTGACATTGCAGAGACATAATCCATCCTGTCGGTAAGCGGAAGGGCCTGGAAGTAACTCAGGCTTTCACCGAGTTTTTCGATCCCTCTGTGAAGATACCCGACATAAGGAGTGACTTTTACTATTGTTTCGCCGTCTATATCGAGAACGAGCCTGAGAACTCCGTGCGTGGCAGGGTGCTGCGGCCCCATATTTACATTCAGTTCTCTTGTCTCTAATATCTTCTCTGCTTCTTTCTGTATCATCTTATCCTTCCCAGTCAAACTCTCTTAATTCCTTTGATCGCTTGAGCACATCTGTAAAACCGGGCCAGTCCTTGTCAAGTTCGGGTCCTTTTAAAGGATAGTCTTTTCGTAACGGATATCCTTCCCAGTCTTCCGGCATAAGAATCCTTCTGAGATCCGGGTGGCCTGCAAACTCAATGCCGAACATGTCAAAACACTCCCTCTCATGCCAGTCTGCACCTACCCATACAGGAACTACAGAGTTTATTTTGGTATCGTTTTCAGGGACCTGTGCCCTGATACGAATATGATGACGGTATCTTGTTGAATAAAGGTTATATACAACTTCAAACCTAATGTCTTTTTTGCCTTTGTAATCAACAGCAGTGAGGTCCTGGAGATGGTCAAAACTCAAAACAGGGTCGTCATGGAGGTATTTCAAAATAGCGACTACCTGATCCCTCTTTATAATTACAGAGACCTGATCCCTGAACTCCGCGACTTCTATTACCTGATCAGGGAATTGTCCCTTGATCTTCTCTGCTATATCTTTCGGGTCCAATCCCTTGGTATGTATCGAGATTCTAACTTCAGTTACCGCCATGGACTCCACCTCGCCTGTTCATTTCTTATCTTTTCCTGGAGCAGCATCATGCCTTCCAGTAATGTCTCCGGCCTTGGTGGACAGCCAGGGACATAAACATCAACAGGCAGGAATGTATCACATCCCTGAACAGTGCTGTAAGTCCTGAATATGCCGCCTGTACATGCACAGCTTCCCATTGCAACCACATACCGTGGTTCAGGGATCTGGTCGAAGACTCTTCTGATAACAGGGACCATCTTTTTGGTTACAGTGCCGGCAACGATCACGCAGTCAGCCTGTCTCGGTGAACCTCTGAAAATAATTCCGAACCTGTCAAAGTCATAGTGTGATGCGCCAACGGCCATCATCTCGATGGCACATCAGGCAAGGCCAAAGGTTGTTGGCCAGATCGAAGATAACCTTCCCCAATTAATGATCTTATCAAAGGTCGTAATGATCAAATTGGGGGGTAATATCTTTGTCCCTTTTTCTACTTCGACAAGCCCGACTGTTGATGTATCTATCAACATCTCTTTCCCCCTGTCGTTATTTTAATCCCATTGAAATGCCTCTTTTTTCCAGGCATAGATATAACCAACCAAAAGGATGCCTATGAAGAGTACCATTTCTATAAATGCATATATACCGATTTTATCGAAGACAATAGCCCATGGATAAATAAAGATTGCTTCAACATCGAATACGACGAAGAGCATGGCGATGATGTAAAACCTTATTAAAAATCTGGTGCGTGGTTCTCCTTTCGGATTGATACCTGATTCATAAGGCAGGAGCTTCTCATAATATGGTTTCTTTAATCTGAAGATTGTGCCGATTATCAGAGCTCCGAACCCAAAGGCCGTAGCTATAATAATGAAAATAAGAACCGGTAAATATTCTGATGGTATATACGTTCCAGGCATAAGCGGTTATGTTATACTGAAAAGCAATTGCTCTTGTCAAGTAAAAAATTGAATTTTATTTCTAAAAAAATGAATTAAGAAATATAATGAATACATTGCACAGAAATTTATCTAATCTGACAGGTTAAGGAAGGAGATTCTGATGTTTAAAATCCTGAAGAAGGAAGAGTTATCAGATTTAGTAATCTTGTTCGAGATAGAAGCACAGGATATTGCGAAAAAGGCAAAGGCTGGTAATTTCTTTACGCTCAGAATTGATGAGCAGGGAGAAAGGATTCCTTTGACTATTGCTGATTTCGACAGAGACAGGGGAACAATTACCACTGTTTTCCAGAAGATGGGAAAGACAACACATCACCTCGGCGCCTTGAATGCAGGCGATTCCATAATGGATGTCATAGGTCCGCTGGGTATACATTCACATATAGAAAATTTCGGGAAAGTAATCTGCGTTGGCGGAGGTGTTGGAATCGCTCCAACCTACCCGATTGCAAGGGCGTTAAGGGAAGCAGGGAACACAGTAATCTCTATCATAGGCGCGAGGGCAAAAAATCTCATTTTCTGGGAAGACAAGATGCGGGATGTTTCAGATGAATTGATCATTGTAACAGATGACGGTTCGCTTGGCAGAAAAGCTGTGGTAACAGTTCCTTTAGATGAGCGTCTGACAGAAGATAAAGATATTGCATTGGTATATGCAATCGGGCCTGCTATCATGATGAAGTTTGTCTGTGTGACAACACAGAAACACAATGTAAAAACAATAGTCAGTCTGAATTCGATCATGGTTGATGCAACAGGCATGTGCGGTGCCTGCAGAGTTGAAGTCGGCGGAGAAACAAAGTTTGCATGTGTTGATGGTCCTGAATTTGAGGGGCATAAGGTAGATTTTGACCTGCTCATGTCAAGGCAGAGGATGTATGTCAATGAGGAAAAAATAGCATTTGAACGGTATAAAGAAAAGCCGGGGGTTAAATAGAGATGGAAGAGAAAAAAGAAGACAAACAACCTAAAAAGAGGGTAACCATGAGGGAGCAGGAGCCGCTCGTAAGGGCAAGGAACTTCATGGAAGTTCCTTGCGGATATACCCCTGAAGAGGCCGTTGCAGAGGCGTCAAGATGTTTATCCTGTCTGAACCCCATGTGCATAAAGGGATGTCCGGTAGCAATTGATATCCCGTCATTCATTAAATTAATTAAAGAAGGCAGATTCATAGAAGCTGCATGGAAAATAAAGGAAGATAATGCATTGCCCGCTGTCTGCGGAAGGGTATGTCCGCAGGAGATACAATGCGAATCCATGTGCATTCTCGGAAAGAAAGGCGAGCCTGTCGCAATAGGCAATCTCGAACGGTTCGTTGCTGATTATGAAAGAGAAAAAGGCGAAGTACAGATACCTGAAAGACCGAAACTCTCCGGAAGAAAAATAGCAATAATCGGCTCAGGGCCCGCTGGTTTAAGCTGTGCAGCAGACCTCATAAAATCAGGGCATCAGGTCACTTTATTCGAGGCGCTGCATAAACCGGGAGGGGTATTGATTTATGGCATACCTGAATTCAGACTTCCAAAAGCCATCGTCGAAAAAGAAGTTGATTATATCAGCAAGCTGGGAGTTAAAGTCGTTTTGAATGCAGTAATCGGAAAACTCTTCACTGTTGATGAACTGTTCAGTGAACAGGGATATGATGCATGTTTTATCGCCACCGGTGCAGGGTTGCCAATGTTCATGGGGATACCCGGTGAAAATCTGAACGGCATATATTCTGCGAATGAATTCCTCACCAGAGCCAACCTCATGAAGGCATATCTTTTCCCTGAATATGATACCCCGATAAAGAAAGGTAGGAATGTTGCCATATTCGGAGGCGGGAATGTTGCCATGGATTCAGCGCGGGTAGCATTGAGGCTTGGCGCTGAAAAGGTGTATCTGATCTACAGGCGCTCTGAAGCTGAAATGCCTGCGAGAAAAGCGGAAATCCACCACGCACACGAAGAGGGAGTAGAATTCATGTTCCTGACAAATCCGATACGGTTAATCGATGACGGAAAGGGAAATGTCGCTGCGGTTGAGTGTATAAAGATGGAACTGGGAGAGCCTGATGCTTCAGGCAGGAAAAAACCTGTTCCTGTCAAAGGCAGCGAATTTCAGATCGAGATAGACGTTGCAATCCCTGCCATTGGGACAAGATCGAATCCTTTGCTGACAAAAACAATACCTGATCTGTCATTGAATAAAAGGGGCTATATTATAGCTGATGAAGAGACAGGGATGACCTCGAAAAAAGGTGTATTTGCCGGTGGAGACATCATCACAGGCTCAGCAACCGTCATACTCGCAATGGGTGCAGGAAGAAATGCAGCGAAGGCGATCAATGAATACCTGAAATGGAAATACTGGGACACGAGCAGGTTCGTGAGCTAAAACTATCTCTTCTTCGTCTTTTTCTTTTTCAGTCCAATAAAGAGCAATGCAGTTGCTCCGATGCCGATAAGAGAACGCATAATTGCGCCGGCTATTACTATCCCTTTTTTCAGAACCTTCATGTCGTATCTAATATAATACCATTTGAAATGGACAAGCGAGTTATTCCGCCTATATCAGACAGAGGGGATTTTTGCTTTTATATGTTCCTTCAATAATAATGAGGCCTTCTGAATACCGTCTGTCTGCGGCAGATGCGAGATGATCCTTTGCATGTAATCTCTTTCATGGAGCAATTGAAACGAGGGCATGAAATTCAGGTCGAATATCCAGGAGAGTTGTAAGAGTTTAAAATCATTCAATGTCTTTACTTTCAGGAAAGACACTATCTCCTTCTTATAAATGCTTGCCAGAACATCTTCTGAATATTCCGGCAGATCCGGCAAACCGAGCCCTACCGCAGATGCCTTGCTCTCAGACGGACTTTCATAATATTCCAGAAATACACGCCATATATCCAGCTTATCCGCATCCCTGATCAGTTTAATAAAGAAAATAATATCCTCTTTTTCTTTTTTCGGAATTGAGAATGCATTGTGGAATTTCACTGCCTGAATAATTATCTCCTGCTCTTCCCCTGCAAGTTTCTCAAGTATCTTTTTTTCAATGAGCGTCTCTGCTCCAAGCGCTCCGTGATTCACCGAGATATTGTCCCTGAATGTTTTGTATTTTGCATACTGGGGGAATCTTCCGATATCATGAAAAAGGGCAACTGTTTCTGCTATCAGGTTTTGGTCTTCTTTCAAGGATAAGCCCTGGGTAATCTGAACCATGTTGTTGCATACATGCAAGGTATGCTCTTCTTTCAGAGAGATATTCTTCTGATCTTCGATATTGGATGAATAAAAGGATTTGCAGTAATCCGAGAACCATTGTTTGAAGAAAGTTAAATCATTCCGTGTCATTTTCGGTTAATTTTTATTTTACAACAATATCCTTACAATCAGGATAGAAGAACCGAAAATAGATATAGAATTTCCAGAATGTCCCCTCTCCCTTAAACCAAGGCAAGGGTTAGGGGGCTCATCATTTTATAAACAGACTCTATTTAATTCGTTTCGATGCTCTTTTTTAAGTGGGAAAATTACGTTATACATTTAAATAGCAAATCTGCACAAATATTTATGCAAACTGCTTTCCCGTCTTTTTGAGATACTCTCTTAAAGCATCGTTCATGAGTGTCTGATATCCGGATTTCTTTTCCGTAGCCAGTTTCTTGAAAAACAGTAGAATATCATTGTCAAGTCTTATGGTCGTAGAGACCTTCTTGGGTCTGAAGAATCTTCCCCTTATCCCTTTGGAAAAATCGTACTCCTCTTTGAGTTCAAATGCTTCTTTCTTATCTAATTGTTTCATACTCTTGCCTCTCCTTTTTTGTTGCTTTCCTTGCAGTTATTATTTTTATGATTTCATTACCATTCTCTGTTAAGTAGTACAGATGACCTGCTACAATTATGCTTCCTTTTTTTAGACTGCCTATAGTAATCCATCTCTCATCGAAGTAATCAAATCTTTTGTCCAGAATGGAGACATGGAGAGGATCATCAAATACCTCTGCCGCTTCCTCGAATGATACGCCATGCTTTTTTAGATTTTCTTTACTCTTGTTTGTATCCCATCTAAATTCCATATTTACATTTTAAGATAATGTATTGACGGTGTCAATACAATTGCCTCAGCGGAATATGGTACTTGGTATCCATTTCCGTTTATAAGCGAAAGATTTTCTGGACCTATCACAGCTGTGACCTTTAGGAAGTACAAAATGGGCGTGTAAATCTCACAGGACTATTTCCTTCTATGGAAGAAAGGGTTTTGCCTTTTTCGAGCACTTCTGACTTTTGTACTTTTGTACTGACTGATAAGATCATATATGATATGTTAATCACATAACTACATGACCGGAGGGTACTATGAAAACCCTTGAGAAGGGCGAGGGGATATTAATAAACCGCAAGGAAAAGGCATATGATGACCTAAGAAAAGATACGAAACGACAGAAACTGTAAGGTCATTTGTAAGACACCTCACAAGCCGTGATTTTTTAAAGCTCATTCGATAGAATAATAAAATGTCAGAAAGCAAAAATGATATTTATTTCATGAGATTGGCTCTCGAAGAGGCAGAAGCTGCCTTCGATGCTGATGAAGTGCCTGTCGGAGCAGTCATGGTACAAGGCGATGCAGTGATTGCCAGAACCCATAATCGCCGTGAATCTTCCAATGATCCGACAGGACATGCCGAACTTCTTGCACTCAGGGTTGCCGCCCAGAAGCTACAGAGATGGAGACTTTCAGAGTCAACGCTTTATGTGACAAAAGAACCCTGTATCATGTGTGCCGGAGCTATGGTAAATGCAAGGCTTGGCAGACTTGTTTACGGATGCAGGGATGAAAAAGGCGGAGCTGTCGACAGTCTTTATAAACTGCTGTCAGATAACAGGCTTAACCATCAGGTTGAAGTTGTATCAGGTGTTCTTGGAGATGAGTGCGCTGAGATATTAAAAAGATTCTTTCAAGAGCGCAGATAGTGCTTATTCCCACCAATATTCCTTATTTATATAATTTTGATTTAAACTAACAGCTGATCCCTATTTATTGTTTACCGTTTACAGTTGTTTAAGGAGAGGTGCCAGAGTGGTTGAATGGGACGGGTGAAAACAACTAAGGGTCGCAGACCTGTTCAATTACTATATACAGAAGAATTTGAAACATACAAAGAAGCTCGTGAGAGAGAGTTATATCTGAAAACCGGGACAGGCAGAGATTGGTTGAAATCTAATTTGGAGGGGTGCCAGAGTGGTTGAATGGGACGGTCTCGAAAATCGTTGTGGGGGCAACTCCACCCAGGGTTCGAATCCCTGCCCCTCCGCCATCTGATTATTTAAGGTTCACATCTTTCAATGGGTAGGTCTCGTTCGCCCCGGCGAATCCGCCCGAGGCGGAAAAATCGTTGTGGGGGCAACTCCACCCAGGGTTCGAATCCCTGCCCCTCCGCCATCTGAAATCCAGTTATTTAGACATCTCCCAGGAAAAGGTCTATAATATTTAACGGGGGCATGCATGATGCAAAAGAAAGCAACCCGTACAGGTCCTTTTCAGAATCGCAGAAAGACTTTTCTGAAGAAGCAAGGAACTTCTTCAGAAAAATTAATAAAACCTTATCCTTTAAAAGTAAAGATCTCCCCAAAATCACGTGATATCTCTGCTCTTCGGCGTGCTGAAAAGGCTCTGGAGGAATCAGAAGCCAGGTTCAAGACACTTGTTGAACACATTCCTGCGATCACCTATATAGCTGCATTAGATGAATTCAGCACTACACTCTATGTCAGCCCACAGGTCGAGACCATCCTCGGTTTCTCTCAAAGAGATTATAAAAAAGATCCGGACATCTGGCGGAAACAATTACATCCGGATGACAGGACACGCATAATGGATGAAGTACATAAGGCTCACAAATTCAATAAACCGTTTATATCCGAATACCGCATGCTCACAAACAGTGGTCAGGTTGTATGGTTCCGGGATGAAGCAGTAATCGTGAGAGACAAGAATGACAAACCGCTTTTTCTTCAGGGGATCATGTATGACCTTACTGAACTAATGATTCATCGTAACCACCTTGAGGAACTTGTAGATAAGCGCACAAATGAATTGAAACGCTCTAACACTGACCTTCAACAGTTTGCCTATGCAGCATCACACGACCTTCAGGAACCTCTTCGTGTCATAGGAGGTTTTGTAAGATTATTGGCAAAACGCTATAAAGGGAAATTGGATTCGCAGGCTGATGAGTTCATCTGGCATACTGTTGAAGGCGTCAAAAGGATGGAAAATCTTATTAAAGACTTGCTTGCATATTCACAAATCGGAACAAAGGGTAAAGAATTTAAACCATCAGATTGTTCCCTGGTTATAAAAGAGGCGCTTGCAAATCTACGCGCAGCAATAGAAGAAAGCCATGCAAAAATTACCTGTGATGTTCTGCCAATTGTTATGGCCGACACTTCTCAACTCTCCAGATTATTTCAGAATCTCATTGGGAATGCAATAAAGTTCCATGGCAAGAAGATGCTAAAGATTCATGTTTCAGCCGAGCGAAAAGCAAATGACTGGGTTTTCTCTGTAAAGGACAATAGCATCGGCATAGATCCGAAAGATGCCGGGCGGATATTCATTATCTTCCAGCGTCTGCATAGCAGGGAAGAATACCCCGGCACCGGTATAGGTCTTGCAATCTGCAAAAGGATTGTAGAACGCCACAGTGGCCGCATCTGGGTTAAATCCGAACCCGGAAAGGGTTCAACATTTTACTTTACGATTCCTGTTACAAACTGAAACCCTGAGAGCAGTCCGAGGCATTTCGAAGGCTTTAAGTTTTTCATCCCACTTCACATCTTGAGAAGAAATCATAGACTGCACAGTTCACCTGCTTATCCGCAGCTTTAAATTGTGTGCATCAGTAAAGATTTATAGGAGAAGAACTAAACCGCTGCGCGGTGGTAACGAGTCGTCAGCGTTTTCCGGACAAGCCAGAGCTTTTTCCGAGTTGTAGAAGTTAGTCCGTCATTTTCCCCCTTGTTGATCAGTCGAAATCTTTTTACAATTTCCTATGTTTCACCGTCGGCATTCGTCGGCGCATATCGGTTCATTCGCCTCAGCGAACCTGCCGGGGTGAGAAGGAGATTGTAAGATGAG
>JBAQLU010000244.1:0-11390 GCA_049302065.1 Thermodesulfovibrionales bacterium | reverse complement strand
TATCGTTTCTCTAAGGCGCATCGGTTCTCCTTTTCTGTTTGATTTTTGTCGCAACAAAGTTTAACAGATGGAGAGCTGATTTGCCTTATGAAAAATCTCTTACTTTATGACTTTTGCAAGATCCTCTATAGTAAAAGAATCTAACCTCTGGGAATCGCTTACACAAATAGAAAAGCAGGAAGCAATCAATCACGCTCTGAAAATCACTCAGCTTTCAATAACAGAGGAAAAGTGACTCTGGTTAGGAATAAAACAGGCGCAGGGTTTAAGTAAAAATGGTTTTGTTGATCTAAAAAGGGATGCATCTTTCGATGCATCCCTTTTTTATGGTTATTCTTTCATGCCTACAGTTGCCTCTCGATGCGACCTTTCTGCTCAATAATTTCATAGATAAATTTCTCAGGCTTTCTCCCGAAACAGGTACCGAGGCTCTCGAATATGGCAATCTCACCGATGTTCACTTCTCTCCGTTTTATCACCTCGGCAGTTGTCTGGTAGTAAATCCTGTTGCCGTCAACGTTCACAACAGTGTTCCCGGTTTTTCCCTCCAGGAGGAGAAAGACTGCGGCTGCGCCTGCCTTATAGCCGAAATTCACATCACGTGAAGAGGAATGACCCGCACGCACAAGATGCCCGGGCGTCACCTCCCTGACCTCTGGCGCTTCATATACGCCAGGTGCAAACATGCCTGTCTTCTGCATGAATTCCTTCACAGCCGGGTCATTCGTGAGCCTTTTCTCAAGCTGCTGTCTTACGTATTTTCCTGCACCGGCAAGTTTCTTGTGACCGAAGGCATCGGGCGGGATGGATTCATCATAGAGCATTTCACCATTCGCATTCTTTATGCCTTCTGCAACAACAATAATATATGTGCCGGCCTTAACATCGCTTCTCTCAATCCTCGCAAAATATGTCGTCTTCATATGTTCATAGACAAGGTCAAAATCAACCGGAATCTCGGGTATTAAGATAGCATCAGCCTCTGCGCCGATGCCGCCACGAAAGGCAGTATGTCCAACATACCTTCCAAATACCTCTATGACAAGAATCCGGTTATGGCTCATACCGGTTGTCTTCAGCTCTCTTGCGAAGACTGCAATCCTGTTTATGGCTGAATCGCCGCCCACGCTATAGGACTGGAGGTCAAGATCCATCGTCTTGGGGACATGGACACAGGGGATACCCTTTGATGAAAGATCAACCACAACACTTCCTGTATCATCTCCCCCGCTGATAACAAGGGCATCTATCTTGAACTTCTTTAATCCATCCTTAATCCGCTCATATTTGTTCGGGTCATCTATCTTGCTTATCTTTACCCGTGAATGCCCTGCCTCGGAACCAGCGAGGGATGCCTCAATCTTGCTCACCCGCTCTGCATTGAGGAAAACTACATCATCCATCTTGATAAGGTTATAGAGACCGGCATAGCCATGGGGAATAACAACCGATTCAATTCCTAATGCATATGCCTCTCTTGCAACTCCTTTAATGACTGCATTGAGTCCTCCGCAATCTCCACCGCTGGTTATAACCCCTATTCTTTTAATATCAGGCATGGCAGTACCTCCTTATACGATTTTAGCAACCTTTTTTCTTTATCCATTATAATGAAAAAACAGATTTTTACGATAGAAATAATTTTGCTGCCTGCAAATTCTGATATTCTTTTTTTAAATTTCTATTGCCTAAAGCAGACCCTTATAAAAAAATTGCATCTGTAAATTATTTTTTGTTATATTAGTCTGCATTAAGGCCTCATGTGTTGGGTCATAGGAGTGTTGAAAAAGCACTTTTCCAATACAGAGGCTCTTTTATGCTGTCTTACAACTTATTGTATGCAACGAGCGAGCTTACAGGACATAGTCAGTAACCTCTCATATCAAATCTTCCCCGGAACAACGCGCACATAAGATGATTATTGAAGATGTCATAGATTTTCTGAGAAAGGTGCCTCCTTTTCAGTTCCTTGACGACAGCACGTTAAAAGATATAACCAGCGGTATCTCCATGGAATTTTACCCGAAAGGGACCTTCATTCAAACCCAGGGCGGATCAGCTGAGTATCTCTATATCATCAAAAAAGGGGAAGTAAAAGTCTTTATCAAAAACGAAAATGAAGATGTGTTTGTTGATTACAGGGGTGAGGGAGATTTGATAGGCTACCTGCTTATATTCGGCGATAAAAAGGCAAGAGCTAATGTTGTTACCATAGATGATATAATCTGTTATCTTCTGAAACGGGAAACGATACAGAATCTTTTATACTCAAATCCTGCTGTCAGGGAATTCTTCAATAAATCATTCCTCAGTAAATATTTGGATAAAACCTTCAAAGAGATACAGGACAAAAATCTGGTTTACGGAGGCGGTGATAAAATCCTTTTCACTATGCCTGCCGGAAAATCATCGAGATCGCCGAAGAACGGTTTGGTGAGCCGCCGGTACCCTACTGCTGGATCGCATTTGGCAGTGAAGGCCGCAAAGAACAGACCTTTAAGACAGACCAGGATAATGCACTCATCTATCACGATCCGGCTGATGCTAAAATGGAAAAAGCAGTAGACGCAGCAGTAAAAGGCAAGATAGATGGCCTCAAAAAAGGCATCAAGACTGCACCCGCGGGCGCTGCCCTGTCACCTGCTGACACAGATAGCAACAAACAGATTAATGATCAGACAGACCAGATCCTCGCAGCCGAATCGCCGAGGATATTCAAAGATAAGGTCGAATCCATCACCTCAGTATCGCCGAAACCGCAGCCGATCTTCCCTCTGAAGAATCCGGGCATATTTTCTATGGGAGCGGCATTTCTTGTCGGAATTCTCTTCTCACTCTTTGGCCGCGAGAAAGATGCTGAGGCAAAATACAATCATGAAAAGATCAGATCGTATATAGGAATAGGCGCTGAAGAATAATACTGTTCATACACTGAACTATACAGGAAAGGAGGAAGTATAAAGGATGTCGAAAGAAAGCATTGATGTATTGTCGACTGAAAAAAGAACATTTCCACCTTCTCAAAGTTTCAGCGAAAAAGCTCATATAAAGAGTATTGCAGAGTACGAAAAGCTCTACAAAAAGTCAGTAGAAGACCCTGATGGCTTCTGGGCAGAAATGGCTGAGACGCAACTGACCTGGTATAAGAAATGGGATAAGGTGTCCGACTGGGACTTTAATAAGCCTTATATCAAATGGTTTGTTGGTGGAAAACTGAATGCTACCTATAACTGCCTTGACAGATTCATGAATACACCCACAAGGAACAAGGCAGCTATTATATGGGAAGCTGACGATGGCGCATATAAAACTTACACTTACCAGCAGCTTTACTATGAAGTAAACAGGTTCGCAAATGTCCTTAAAAAGTATGGCATCAAAAAAGGTGACAGGGTAACAATCTATCTCCCCATGATACCGGAGCTTGCTATCTCAATGCTTGCCTGCGCGCGCATAGGCGCAATTCACAGCATCGTTTTCGGTGGTTTCAGTGCACAGGCATTAAAGGACAGAATTCAGGACTGCAAGTCAACGATCGTGATTACTGCAGATAAAAGCGTCAGGGGCAGCAGATTTATTCCCCTGAAGACAAATGCAGATGAAGCAGTCCAGGAATGTCCGACTGTAGAAAAAATGATTGTTGTTAAGAGGGTTGGCAGTGTCGATATGGAACCTCAGAGGGATTTCTGGTGGCACGATGAGATGAATGACCCGGAGGTTAAAGACTACTGTGAACCTGAACAGACGGATGCTGAGGACCCTCTGTTTATCCTGCATACATCAGGTTCTACGGGAAAACCAAAGGGCGTTCTCCATACCGTAGGAGGATATTTACTCTTTACAAATCTCACCTTCAAATGGATCTTTGATTATCGTCCTGAAGATATCCATTTCTGTACTGCTGATATCGGGTGGGTAACAGGTCACAGCTATATCGTCTATGGACCTTTGAGCAATGGCGCTACCAGCCTTATGTTTGAAGGAATTCCTACCTATCCTGATCCCGGCAGGTTCTGGAAAATCGTTGATAAGCATAAGGTTAGCATATTCTACACAGCTCCAACTGCGATCAGAGCTCTCATGAGAGAGGGAGAGAGTTGGGTCAACAAACACGATCTATCCTCACTGAGATTGCTCGGCACCGTCGGAGAGCCGATCAATCCTGAGGCATGGATGTGGTATCACACCCATGTTGGGAAAGGCAGCCTGCCCATTGTCGACACATGGTGGCAGACAGAAACAGGTGGGATATTGATCACACCTTTACCGGGCGCTATGACAACAAAACCGGGCTCTGCGAGCAAACCATTTCCAGGAGTTGTGCCGGTAATCTTGAAAGAGGATGGATCAACAGCAGGAATCAATGAAGGCGGATACCTCTGCATTGACAGGCCATGGCCTGGTATATTACGGGGCACGTATGGAGATCCTGAAAACAAGAGAATCAAAGAAGTCTATTTCTCAAGGTTCCCCGGTAAATACTTCACCGGCGACGGCGCAAGACTGGACGCGGACGGCGATTACTGGCTCATGGGAAGGATAGACGATGTTATAAATGTCTCAGGACACAGGATCGGCACTGCCGAGATAGAGTCAGCATTAGTCAGCCATGAATCTGTAGCAGAGGCTGCAACCGTGGGTTATCCTCACGAAATCAAAGGTGAAGGCATTTATGTATATGTAACCCTCAAGGAGGGGTATGAACCGACACCTGAACTGAAAAAGATACTCGTAGGCCACGTAAGGCATGCAATCGGTCCGATTGCGAGCCCTGATAAAATACAGTTCGCCCCTGGATTACCCAAAACCAGGAGTGGCAAGATCATGAGAAGGATACTGAGAAAGATAGCGAGGGGTGATACTGAAGATCTCGGAGACACCTCAACACTTGCAGATCCTTCGGTGGTAAATGAGATCCTGAAAGGAAAACAGTAAACTATTTTTTCGTAGCATCTTATCGATGTTGACAAAAAGGGTAGGATTTCACCTACCCTTTTTGTTTTATTCAAGTTAAAATATATAAGTTTAATATTTACAAAGGAGCCGGATTTTGTCAGTAAAAAACCTTGAGTATATTTTCAACCCCAGGAGAATCGCTGTCATCGGTGCATGTGAAGACAAATCTTCAATAGGATATAACATATTTAAAAATCTTTTAGGTAAAGGCTTTAAGGGATCTGTATACCCAGTCAACCCCAGTGTGGAAGCAGTACAGGGGGTAGAAGCATATCCAAAAATTACAGATATTCAGCGCGAGATAGATTTGGCTATTGTAGCTGTGACTCCTCAGGATATACCCGAACGTTTAGAAGAATGCGGGATTAAGGGAGTTAAGGGCGTAATCATACTCTGTTTTGATTTTAAAAAGAGGGTTGAAAATTCACAGGCACTCGAAACAATAATCAGGCAGATTTCTCAGAAGCATGGTTTCAGAGTCTTAGGGCCCGATTCACTGGGTTTCATAAAGCCGGGGATAAACCTGAATGCGAGTCTCTTCCCGCAATTACCTCATAAGGGTAACATCGCCCTTATCGTTCAGAGCACTACTCTTTCCATCGCCCTCCTTGACTGGGCAGCCAGCAAGAATATCGGTTTCAGTTATTTTATATCTCTTGGCACAAAAATAGATGTTAAGTTTTCTGATCTTATCGATTTTCTGGGGGTAGATCCTGAGACAAGGGCTATTGTGTTGTATATAGAATCCATAAAGAACGGCCGCAAATTCATGACCTCTGTAAGAAGTTTCTCATCCAGCAAACCGATCATGATCATTAAGTCCGGGAAATATGATATCTCAGCACACGTGGCGCTCTCACACTCAGGCTATATGGCAGGAGAGGATAAGGTCTATGATGCTGCTATCGAAAGGGCAGGCGCCATCAGAGTGGACGAAACACTCGACCTTTTTTATCTGGCCGAGTCACTCTCAAAGCAGCGCCGTCCCAAAGGTAACAGGCTCGCCATTATCACAAACTCCGGCGGCGCCGCTATCATTGCGATTGACACACTTCTTAAGCAGGAGGGAAATTTAGCAACATTAAGTAAAGAAACAATTGAAACTCTCCAGGCGCATTTCACTTCAATGAAACTTATTCAAAACCCTGTCGATCTCTTTATTGAAGCATCTCCGCAGGACTATGAGGTAGCGGTTAAAAGTTGTTTAAAAGATAAGGCAGTAGATGGGGTGCTTGTTATTCATACCCCATCCTATGCATCAAGGCCGAGAGATATAGCTGAAACAGTTGTCTCTGCAGCAAAGGCATATTCCTATAAGCCGGTTTTTACGGTATGGATGGGTGAAGAACAGGTAACTGCTGCGAGGGAATACCTTAATGATAACGGCATACCGACTTTTATTTCGACTGAGCAGGCGGTAAGAAGCTTTATATACATGTATCGATATGATTACAACCTGCGGCTCCTTCTCGAAACGCCAGAGGTAATTCTGAAAGATTTTGAACCCGATGAGTACAGGGCTGAGGAAATAATAAGAAAAGTATCAGAAGATAAAAGGCTGTTCCTGAATTTCAATGAAGTTAAAGACCTCCTTCTCCACTATGGGATACCGGTCATCCCTACAAAAGTTATTCATACGGATGACGAAGCTGTGGAGATTGCTGATTTTATAGGATATCCGGTAGTCCTGAAGATCGATTCACAGAAGATCCTGCGCAAGTCAGAAACAGGCGGAGTTTTCCTGAACCTGAAAGACCAGGAGGCAGTAAGGGATGCATTCAAACAGCTAAAAGAACTGTCTGTATTTTTGAAAGATCCCACTGCTCAGGTCATCATTCAGCCCATGGTCTTAAAAAAAGGCTATGAACTCGTCATCGGCGCGAGAAAAGATCCGACTTTCGGATCGGTTATAGTTTTTGGCACTGGTGGCGTACTCCTTGATGTGGTAGAGGATTATGCCATAGGACTCCCTCCCCTTAATCAGTCATTGGCAAGACGAATGATGAGTGAGACAAAGATTTACAAGCATCTCATCCAATACAAGGCTTTCGAAAACATTCTCAGATATCTTGAAGAAATCCTCGTGAGGTTTTCTCACCTTATCATCCATTTCCCTCATATCAAGGAGATTGACATAAATCCATTCTATATTACAGAAGATGAAGGGTTTATCCTGGATGCCAGCGTCCTGCTTGAGGCAGATGTTCTTGAGGGTTTTGTGCCGATAAAAGGGGATTTCTGCCCCCCCCACCTTTCCATCTGTCCATATCCTGATCAGTATATTGATATCTTTAAACTGAAAGACGGTCCGGGGGTTATTATCAGGCCCATCCGGCCCGAAGACGAACCTCTGATGGAAGAGCTGCTGAAAGGCTCCTCTGAACAGACCCTTATGTTGAGATTCTTCCGGAATATATCTGACATGTCACATGAACAGCTCGTCAGATACTGCAATATTGATTATGACAGAGAAATGGCATTTGTAGCTGTTATCTTAAACGGAGACCGCGAGCAGATAATTGGCGAAGCAAGGATCAGCAAACTTCCTGACCAGGAAAATGCAGAGATGGCTGTTGTGGTCGGAGACCAGTGGCAGGGTCAGGGAATAGGCAAAGCGCTCCTGGTACACTGCTTAAAGATTGCGAAAGAACTGGGGATTAAGAAGATATGGATGGAGATCTTAAAGGCAAATACACGGATGCTTTACAGGGCTGAAAAATTAGGGTTTCAAAAAGCCTCGTTTGACGAAGATTCTTTAAGGGTCAGCCTCGATCTGTAGTTTCTTATCTCCTTCTCCGCAAAAAGTCCCTGGGTTTCCCTGCGCTTTTCGGCGGGCCGACGAGGCCGTCTTCTTCCATCAGTTCCATTATCCGCGCAGCCCTGTTATATCCTATTTTGAGCCGTCTCTGGATAGATGATATCGAGATCTCACCGCTAATCTCCCCGATTTCAATCGCCTTAAGGTACATCTCATCTCTCTCTGCAGCATGTTCATTTTCATCTATTGCATCGACATTCTGTATGCTTTCCAGTATCGTATAATCAGGTCTGCCCTGTGACTTCACAAATTCGGTAACAGCTTTTATCTCCTCCTCTGTGATAAAAGCTCCATGAACCCGGATGATTCTTGCACCGGGTAACATTAACAGCATATCCCCTTTTCCTAAAAGCTGTTCTGCACCATGAGAATCGAGGACTGTCCGTGCATCCACCTTGGAAGAAACATGGAATGATATCCTTGCCGGGAAGTTTGCCTTTATAATTCCGGTTATAACATCAACAGACGGCCTCTGGGTGGCAAGGATAAGGTGTATGCCTGAGGCCCTTCCCATCTGTGCAAGTCTTGCTATCGAGTCCTCAACATCATTCGGTGCGGTAAACATGAGGTCTGCCAGCTCGTCTATGATAATAACAATGTAAGGAAGTTGTTCTTCTTCCTTTGCGTGAAGATTATAGTTCTCGATATTTCTCGCAGCCCTTTCGGCAAGGACTCTGTACCTGCGCTCCATCTCGATAACCATCTTCTTTAATGCCTCTGCTGCCTCTTTAGGGTTTATTATGACCGGTGAGATGAGATGCGGAATCTCCTCATATGCAGAGAGTTCAATCAGTTTCGGATCAATCATCAGCATCTTCACCTCTGAAGGACCTGCCTTATACAATATGCTCATGACCATTGAGTTTATTGACACACTTTTACCCGAGCCTGTTGCTCCTGCAACAAGAAGATGGGGCATCTTCGACAGATCCGCTATGATCGGTGTTCCGTAAATATCCTTACCGAGCCCAAGGGTAAGCTTGGATTTGCTCTTTAAAAAACTGTCTGAAGAGAGTATTTCTCTTAACGAAACCATCTCCCTCAGCTTGTTAGGAACTTCAATGCCTATTGCAGCCCTGCCGGGAATCGGTGCAACCCTCACGCCTGGAGCCTTGAGTGAAAGGGCAAGATCATCAGCAAGGGAAACGATCTTGTTAATCTTGACACCAGGCGCCGGCTCGAATTCATACATCGCAACAATAGGGCCTGGATGAACAGATGTAATCTTGCCTTCCACACCAAAATCTCCGAGCTTTTTCTCAATCAGTGATGAATCTGCGAGAAGATCATCCTTCGAAGGTCTCAGAGTCGCTGAATCTGATATACTTAATAAATCTAAAGAAGGAAGTTCATAATTGCCGATTTTTCTCGGTATCACTGGTTCAGTTTTTGCCAAAGATTCAGATGCCGATGGGGGCTCAGGTTCCCGGATGAGTATCTCCTGATCTTCCTGATCTGTTTCTTCTATAATCTCTTCACTCTCTTCCTCCTGTTCTTTTTTCTTTAACGCAATGCCGATAAAAGATACAGGACTCATTAATATTATTGAAGAGAAGAAAGCTGAAAGCGTAAAAATATATGCGCCTGGCAGAGATAGGAGCTGATTGGCAAAATAGGCTATTCCGCTGCCACAGATGCCGCCCATACCATCAGGGTAATTTTCTAATGTTATATTCATCGTACTCGATAGTAAAGATAAGAGGATAGATGAGGATATGATAAACAGGAGACTGCCGAAGAGATATATTTTGTGCCCCTTTTTCCCTAAGAGACGCCTGATTCCGAAAGTAATGATCATGACCGGGATAATATAAGATGAAAGGCCGAAGAAGATAAAGAGCCAGCCTGAAACATACGCACCTGTCGTTCCACCCAGATTACGTAGTGGTTCAGGAGGTTCTGTGGTTCTGAAAAATGGAACCGGATCGCGAATGGAATGGGTAAACAGACTTAAAAAAAAATAGAGGCTCCCCATTACAGAGATAACGCCGATAACCTCTTCCTTAATCCGTTTTATCCTTTCAACCATATACCTATTATTATAACAGCAGCGAGAACAAACCTGTAATAAACGAAGAGATTCATCGGGTATTTTTTCAGGAAGCTCAGCAAAAATTTGATAGCAATGAATCCGGTTATAAAGGAACTGATAAGCCCAATAGAGAAAAGCTGAAGGTCATGGTTCCCCTGACCCATAAAAGCCTTTTTAAAATGGAGAACAGTAGCACCTGCAATAAGCGGAGTGGATAGAAGGAATGAAAACCGCGCTGCTGCTTCCCTCTCAAAGCCTCTGAAAAGTCCGGCTGAAATCGTTATGCCGGAACGTGAAACACCGGGGATAATGGCAATAGCCTGCGCAATACCAATAAATATTGCATCTTTTATACCGGTATTTTCCATGTCCCTGAATTTGTAAACCTTTTCAGCGACGAGCATAATGATACCACCGGCAATTAACATCAGACTTATTAATAGCGGTTTTCTCAAATAGTATTCTGCGATATCATTAAGGAGAAACCCTGCAGCGCCGGCAGGTATTGATGCAAGGACAATCAACCCGAATAATCTCTGTTTTTTAAAGATGAGAACCATCCAGTCTTTCCAGAAACAGAGAATAAGCGCAAACAGGGTACCTGCATGCAGTGCAATATCAAAGGTAAGTGTATCAACCTCACCGCCCCAGTTAAAAAACCAGGGGAATAAGATCAGATGTGCGGTACTGCTTACCGGCAGAAATTCCGTCAACCCCTGAACAATCCCCAATATAAGCGCTTGAAACATGAATTAAATTATAACAGAAAGTGTTTTAGTAATGAGTTGAGTCTATTTTAGTGATAGTGATTGCCATCCCGAATGCTTTCGGGACTACTCTCAATGGGATTCTTAAAATAATCGTTCAACTAAGATCATATGGAAGATTTTTAAAAAGGAATTTATTGGGCAAGATATGCAGTTATCTTTTTCATTCTTATCGGTTATGTCCCGTCTGGAATGGGGATCTGTATAATTACCGGCGTCTCCTGTGGTTTTGGAATGGGCACATGGATATGCACAGGCGTGTCCTTAATACGCGGCGGTTCCTGGTTTGCAATCGGCGGGGTTGACGGAATAGTCTCCCGTCTCACCGATGGCGCCTCTTCCCTCACTGATGCCCCTGGCCCTCCAGGCTGCGCTCCTGTCCCCTTCCGCTCTTCTATCACCGGTTTCTTCTCAGCCTCGGGTATCCCCTGCAACTCTGTTGCATCTATCAGATCTTTCATGAGTGTGGCGGGTGTGCTCACCCCGGGCGTCGGCGCCTTGTTCATTGCCCCCTTGCTCATCATCCCACGCTCAATCTTCACCACACCCTTTATCGCAGTGTTAATGCTCCACATCTCCACTACTCCCTCTATCACTGTCACACCGCTCACCGGAACCCCGTCTTCTAACTCTGTCCATGCGATGAAATAGGTCCCTCTTGCTGCCACTACCACGGTCGGCGTATGCACCTCAAACTCGTTATTGCCTACCAATGACCTCAGTTTGCCGTCCATCAGGTTGAAGACTGTCTTGCCCTTCTTCCTGCCCTCTGCATACAAATAGTCCTTTATCACTACCCTTGAGTTCTCTCCAAGGG
>JBAQLU010000243.1:0-4889 GCA_049302065.1 Thermodesulfovibrionales bacterium | reverse complement strand
TGGGTATCGCAATTCCTTTTCTTAATTTCAATTATACTCCTTATATGCGAAGTCACAAGAGTCAAATAGACAGAAATAAGAACGCCTGTGGCGTTTCTGATATTTCTAAAGCCTGTTATCTATAATTGTTACTCAAAATCGAGACTTCTTTAAGATATTCAGCAATGGATGAGGTAATGATTATGCGTTAATATTTTCACTATCTAATCGAACTGCATATTAAAGCTATGTTAGTGCTTAAGCTTTATACAAAATCCCCCAAAAATGTCAAAACAAACATAAGTTATAGGCAATCCTAAGAGCCATACCCTTATAATAAATCTAATGATGGGTACCAAACGCAAAAAAAGTTATGAAGCGTCAAGCGAAGGTTGGATTACCGTATATCCTTCATTGCATGAGAATAAAGAAAAAGGAAAACTCAGGCGTATTATTAAGAGGTTAATTCAGTTGAGGAAGGGGCATTAAGAGGTTTGGCAGATATTAAGTTATCCCAAAGGTTTTGAAAGACAACCTGAATAATTCAATCCAAAGAAAAGAATAATGATCGAATGGTTATCCATTAATCCACACCTAATTCCTTCCTTTGTTAGTTGCTTGGCAGGTGGAATTTTATTAATCGTGGCATCTATTCTATATCACATCAGGAAACGAAAATTCATTGTTCTTAGTCCTCTAAAAGTTATTAGCGAATATACGAGGTTTGAAAAGAAAATCTTTTTTATCGGGATAATATTGGCAGCACTTGGATTAATAACTTTGCTAATAATATCGGAACTATATGGAAATTACTATTTTGATAACGGTGTCCCAACTTTGTCCAAGGAACACTGACCTTGTATATCAGTATGAAGCTCAGATTATTGGAGATCAAACACAACCTCCCACATTGATGCTATTGTGAAAGAGTTCAGGGATGTAGTTCAACACTCTGTCCTTAAGAAATGGCTTTACTTGCCTGAAGCAACAGAGGATTTTGAAACAGTGGCTTCTGATATTGTTGAGGCAGTCAGGATGAATGACCAGAGGTTTGGAGTGGAACCGAAGGAAAGGGTTTCTCGGAAAAAGAAGTAGGTTTTTTACAGAATATAGGATGTCCTTCAGAGGGTAGCAAATCTTGCCCCCATGTCAAAGGCTTTTTCGCAATCAATTGGAAATATTTCCTTGCGTCTCTTTGCTTTTTTCTCAGGGTCAAAACGGCTTGAAACCACTTTTGAATAATCCTTAAACTGATAAGTATCAAAGCTACACATATACTCCGAAGCTCCGAATATCATCCGTAGCACCATTTCATGAAGTTTGAAGTATTGAACGTAACCACGTTCTGTCATCTGCTCCTCTGTGGTATTCATCGTATAGATAAACCCCGTCTTAATCTTTCTTGGGAAAAGAGACTGTGGAGGATCGGTATATGTCAGATACGGAAACAGTAAACGCTCCATAAATGATCTCATCTCTCCAGAAACACTGCCAAAATAGATCGGGGAGCCCAAGATGATGGCATCAGCTTTTTCAATTTTCCTAAAGACTGGTGTCAGGTCATCCTTGACTGCACACCTACCATAACTTTTGCCGCCTTTGGTCTTACAGGCAAAACAGCTTATACATCCTTTAAAGTTTAGATCATACAGATGAATAAGTTCTTTTTTTGCCCCCTGTGAGGCAGCTCCTTCAAGAGCCTTCTCAAGCAATGTTGCCGTGTTCCATTTTTTTCTTGGACTTCCATTAAATGCAATAATTTTCATCGTTATTATCTCCCTTGTATTGATGTGAGAGGAAAAGGTTTAAATCAACCTTATTTGATAATATCAGAACAGGGGAAAGAACGGAATTAGGAGTTCTACATTTACTTATAAAAAACAGCCCCTAATGCCGAAACAAAGTTAGCAGCACTATCAAATCCACTCCACGTCTTAAGATTTGTTTCAAAAGGCAACATTTCATTTAGTTCTTCACACTCTTTCTATATTTTCTTCATCACTCCTTCATATTTTTTTTCTATTCTAAATGCAGTTGGTAAATCCTTTGATTGGCAGCCAGTTCCCCCCTCCTAAAGGACTGGCTGCCCCCCTCCTACTAAGAATTTCTGCATGAAAGAAAAGTAAGATGGAATTCCAAAAAATCGAGCCATTGATTTACCCATCAGTCACCCGATAGAAAAGACTTTTGAAAACATTTGAATACAACCCAAATTGATATAATATTTAATGGCAGACACTAAGTATAAGAAATTATCATCTTCATATCACAATTGGCACGGGTGTTAAAGATATCAGGAGAGTCACAATAAAGAACAGATTATGTCGGATAATTTAGAAGATCAATTCCATAAGGCGATGATTGATGTCTATCAGAATGCACTCAGAGATTGTACCCAGAGGGCTGCTTATTTTCTTCAGATGGTTGGTAGACAAGGAGGGGTAGAGACTGCAAAGAAGTTGCTTCAATCAAATGATATCGAGCATGGCTCTACAGCACTTTGGAAATGTGGAAGACTTGACCTAATATTTGAGTATTTGGTTCTGCAGCCAAAGTATGCTGACTTATTCACTGATGAAGAAAAGGAAATGGCAAGAAATAGGTTAAAAGAGTACGGTTATTCTCTGTGAGAAAAATATATAAGATCGGCTTGCAAGGAAGGGGTTAATATATCGGCAAGCAGAGCAACAGATATCCCTGCCTTTTTTCCCCAGTCGCATAACCCCTTTCCCAGGATAACTGAGACTTCCCAACGCCTGATGGCGTGGAGGGCTATAAAGTATTTGAGAAACCCATTTGACCTTGCATATTCTTATCAGGATTAGCTACCTTCAAATATGCCTTCATCGAGAAAAAAGATAAAGAAACAACATCCCCTCCTTTGGGTTGTTGAATCCCTGATGGAAGAACCGAGCTATTTGGAAAAACCCATGTTTGGTTGTCTTGCGATTTATCTTCATGGGAGGCTTATACTTTGCCTTGCATCAGGAGAGGAACCCTGGAATGGTTTGTTGATCCCAACTGAACATCAGCATCATGATGCTATTCTGAAAGAGTTCAGTGATGTAGTTCAACACTCTGTCCTTAAGAAATGGCTTTACTTACCTGAAGCAACGGAAGATTTTGAAACTGTAGCCTCTGATATTGTTGAGGCAGTTAGGATGAATGACCAAAGATTTGGGGTTGAACCAAAGGAAAGGGTTTCAAAGAGAAAAAGAAAAGCATGAGAATCATCCACTGCACTAAGAAACTCCTTAAAGAACTCGATGTCCCTCTTATCGAACCTGACAAGATTCCTCAACCTACTGAAGGGCTTGGGAACTGGTATGCCAACCTACTCAGGATAGACAGGAGAAAGTGCCTCCTGTTCACCAATGAGGAATCCCTGTATACCTTCCTTATTCCAAAAGTCCTGAAGGCTAACCTGAAGAGCATAGAGCAGGAGTTTCTTGTTAACCTCAGTTATAATTTGCAGAATGAGGGATTCGAGCTTGATGTAATAAACAGAGTCATGCAGGAATATCAGGAGATAGGCTTTGCTAAAACTTCTAATCGGCAGGTGCTTGGCTCGATGAATGATTTGACCTTTCAATATCAAGTTCTGATTGAGCAGAAGGAGGGATTGGAAAACATCAGAATTCTGGAACTCAATAAGCACATAAACAGAACCATCATGGGAGCATTGAAGTATAAGTATCCGATAGAGGGTTTGAAAAGAGTGTTACTGAATTTTTTATAATTCGTTCTCTCTATAACATCATACCTTCTGCATATGATAAACTTATCAAAACTATGGAGAATACACAGCGATAGATGGATAAAAGAAGAACTTTGCGAGCTTTAGCATTTATAGATTTGCTTGGATTTAGCAAAATGGTTAACAGAAATCATGATGATGCGAAGTCCATTCTGAATGATTTTTATGACTTAACTTATCGTATCATTAGAGACATTCCTGAAATAAAGGGTAATCTTTTTTCTGACAGTCTACTCGCACATTCAAAAAATCCATCATTGTTGATAAATACAATTTGCAAGATATATAGGGAGTGTTTACTAAAAAATCAAGATTATAAAAATATTGGTAATTTCTTCTTACTTCCACGTGGTGGAATATCAATTGGTTTTGTTGAAATTCAACGAAGGAAGGAACCACCAAATTTAACAAAAAATTTCATCGTTAGTCCTGCATTGGTGCATTCTTCAAAAATAGAGGAACTCATCAAAGGCAGCAGATTGCTAGTGGCATCAAAATTAAACGAAGAAGAATCTATTATTGAATGGAATTCACAAATAAAAAGTGTGTTTTATGACAACTCGACTTTTATATTCTGGGAAAATTACAAATATATGGACGCTTTATGGTTTCTTGATTTGTTGAAAGAATCACGGGAACAAAAGGAAGAAGTAATTCAATTAATTAATCAGGCAATCAGATTAGTCCTTGCTAATGCTGATAGCAAAGAGTCTGTTGAACACCATATTCATACTCTGAGAATTGGTCTTTTAAGTTATACCAAATTACTTAATCCAAATAGTAACAATGATATTGTAACACGTATAATTAATGACTTTAGAGACGACAAGTATTGGTTGATATGGCTCACATTGATTGAAATGCTAATGCAATCACCTGACAGTTGGGCTTTCCCAAATAAACGTGAGGTAGTAGAATTTTATAAATCAAAGAGCTGGCCGGGAAAAACTGGACAGAGACATAAGTGGGAAAGCTGCTCTAAAATAGGGAACCGGGAGGGGTCAGAGATCGAGTCATGGCCTGATCGTTTCGTAAAGGGCAAATGGCGAATCCGAATTTGCTGTTTGACCCTGCAGAAATGAAAAAGGAGCAGCTAAGATGGCAAAGAGACCGAGAAGGAACCACGGAGCGGCATTCAAGGCAAAGGTAGCAC
>JBAQLU010000242.1:0-2614 GCA_049302065.1 Thermodesulfovibrionales bacterium | reverse complement strand
TCATGATGGGCAATACTATCAGTAAAACTTTGGCAAATTATACTCAGATTTTTTCTAAACCCTTCGGTGGAGAAAAGATACTTAATTTGTCTTTTTGATCCCAGTCTCATTAAAAAAAGAAAAACTCTGTCCTTACCCCATTCTTTAGCAGACTTCCTGGTTTGGTACCGGATCTGCCTTTGCCCAGCCTGAACCTGTCTCTTTCAGGTTTAAGTAACCTGTCTATGGTGGAAGCAGAGACTTTGGAAAGCTTTTCTCTTACTGTGGGGTCTAAATTTATTTTTCTGTGACGCTCAAGCTTCTCCAGAGCCTCTTTCATGAAAGGGGCAAGTCTTTTGCCACAGATAAAATCAAAGATAGCCCAGATTTTTTTTAAGGCTAAAAATACATCATTGCTGTAAATCTTATTTGCCTTCCTTTTGGTTTTTTTCTTTTTACCAATCACATATTTTATTCTTTTGCCACCTGATCTGCTGTATCCTATTACTTTCCCGGCTTTGAGCCGCAGTATTCTTGCAGCATAATTGTGGTTATATACGGTAGTAGCGGTAAATTCATCTAAAATCTTAGTCTTACCTTTCTTTGTAGCTTTATTGTATCTATTTTGTATTTCAGCTGTTACTGCTTTTTTTTGCCACATAGTTAACATTGCCTCTTTCCTCCTCTATATTAAAAAAGACTGTTTTTCTTTTAAATATAGAGGTTTGCCAATATTAATTAAAATATTTTCGAGTACTTTTTTAGATGAGTTATTCTATGTAAATGTTTTTTTAAAAATTATTAAATTAAAGAACATTTAGGTGGATAGCAAAAATTTACTAAACTGCTATCGTTTCTAAAATTTCACAATTGGCACGAACAGATTTAATTTTTAAAAAACTATATATGCTTCCATCCCTCATAATTGCATAAATTACATCACATAATCTTCTTGCCAGACAAGTTATTGCTTCCTTTTTAGTTTTACCCTCAGAAATCTTCTTCAGATAGTAAGCTCTTGATATTGGATTATTATCTTTTTGGTCCCTGGTTCTACTGATGTGATTTAGGGTTATATAATAAATAGCAGAGTACAGATATCTTTTTCCATGTTTTGATTTTTGGTATCTTTCCTTTCTGCCGCTACTTTTTTCAACAGGAGCTACACCAATAAATTTTGCCAGTTTAGATGGGGAAGAAAACCGGCCAATATCGATAACTTGTGATATTATTTTAGCTGCTGTTACTATATCTATCCCGGGAACTGAAATTAGAGTCCTGTAGGGAGATTTTAAAACCAGCTGAGAAAGCATATCCAAAATATCTTTTAATTCCTCTTGTATGGAGGTGAGTCTTTCTATGTGTTTTTTAATTATTGAAGATCTTGCGTCAATTAAGATATCTGGCATATTATTAGTACTGGCAAGAGACAATATTTCCATTGCCTTTCTTTGGCCATGCCTGCCTTTAGAATTACTCTTTAGAAAAGCTGTAAGGCTATCCAGGCTTTCTCCTTTTAGCTTTGAAGGATCCGGGTATCTGGCAAAGAAAGCAAGTGCACATTTTGAAAA
Source organism: Thermodesulfovibrionales bacterium (assembly GCA_049302065.1). GTDB lineage: Bacteria > Nitrospirota > Thermodesulfovibrionia > Thermodesulfovibrionales > SM23-35 > VGWX01. The sequence goes on along the minus strand of JBAQLU010000242.1, from coordinate 1,064 downwards.
AAGATCTGAAAAGATACCTGAAATATCCATATATTGGTTAAATATCAGCACATGAAGCCTGTTTTTTATCCTGGTAGACTCTCCTACCAGCAATTCCCTGGATTTTACAAGTTCCCTTAAGGCCAGACTATTTTTATTTATGGTAACTTTATGCAGGCTATCTTTTTTGCTGATCAGGGTTTTTGTAATAAGGCAAGCATCCCTGGAATCTGACTTATCCTTATGGGCAGTGCGACGTCTTCCTCTATCAGTGGTCACGGGATCTATATCCACTACATAGAATCCTTTTTTAAGCAAGAATTCAGCTAGAAAATTACCCAGTCCCTGACTGTCTTCAAGACCAAAAACTAAAGTCTTTCCTTTGGAGAGCTTCTCTAATTTGGCCAAGAATTTAGAGAAACCATTAAAATCATTAGTAAAAGTGATAGTAGCAAGCAAATCAAAGTAGCTACTGAATACTGCTGCTGTATGGGTTTTTTTATGGGTATCAACTCCCACAAATAAGCAAGATTGCATGACCTTATCCTTTCTCCTAGCTTTTGATAAAAAAGTCACTAGCTAGCACCTACCGTAGGCAGCGATCTTATTTGCGCATCATTCTATTAACTAATTTCTAGTGACCAAACTGGCGCAGGCAAGTAGCAAACTCACACAAAAGCAATTGACTCATATTTTAAAGCCTGCAAGGCAACAGTAAGCTATGCTTGCCTGCATAAACTCAAAAAGGAGTAAGACTTGCTATCTTAATTTAAAAGCGATAACTTACCTAAAACGGTAAGTCCGCAAAATAATTAATATTAAGATTAGTTTAAAATCCTACTCCCGATAATCATATTACCAGAAGTAATCTCTTTAATAAATATTGATAGAATTAGCTATCATATTAACACGGTAGGCAACGATACTGTTTGGAGTACTTTTTAAATGAAGCAATTTATTTTATTGACATCTGATAGAGGTGGTGTTATTATCTTAAAATAAGAAACATAGTTTCATACAATGAAACATATTAATTTTTAATAATTTTATAGATTAGCATATGGGGTGAACCCCTACAGTTAGAC
>JBAQLU010000241.1:0-86671 GCA_049302065.1 Thermodesulfovibrionales bacterium | reverse complement strand
ACCGCCATTTATTTTCATTGCGGCGGACTGGACTTGTTTCCCAAACCGCCAGATCAACCAACACTATGCTTTCGATCAACGTAAACACTATATGTTGGGGGTATCCATTAAAATGTCTGTTCCGGCTATTTTTATTTAGATAAGAAATTTTCAAAAACATCTATTATTTCCCTGTCGGGTTTAAAAAACAGCTCGTATACCGGGATATTGGAAATAATATCATCACAGAAGGTAAGAATGCTTGTCATTACTTCTTTGTCATACCATGGTATCGAAACAACAGGTAGAAGTTTTTCAAGTGCTTCCTGTGGCTTAATTTCTTCTATTCTGTTATAACTCCCATGTGATAGAAAAAATATGCCTGAAAGCGGAACACCTTTATTCATTGCTATTTCTGCCTCACCCTGCCAGGGAGTTCCATACGCCTGAAACAGATTGTTTATCTTTCTCACCACAATGCGGTCATCACTGAGAACCTCGCTATTATTTCTTAAGACAAATTCTTTTGAAAGCGTACTTTTTCCTGCTCCTGATTTCCCTGCGAAGATATACCCTTTTCCGTTCATAGTAATGCCTGCGGCATGTATTATCATCCCGTTTCTTTGGGCCAATATATACATGAGGAGGAGCTGGTCCAATGGATAAGAGAAAGGGTTACCGAGCTTTGTTTCGCCATTTACTTCCCGCATAAGCATTTCACTGCAATAAATTGTAGCTTTGTCGAATGAACGATGAAAGCGTGCGAGCCATACAGCCTTTTTATCAAGTGCAGGGGGACTGAGTGTAAGAAAATATTCGTCTTCGTTTATAAACATTGACCAGGATTGGTCTGAATCAAAAATCTTTTTCAGGTGATCGGTATCAGGAAGGTTATTTATTTTTAAGTCGATATTGACAGATGTATATCCATTTTCAGAATCTGTACTTTTTATGAAATGCTGGTATGCCTCAGGAAGCTTATCGAGGACTATTGAATCTTGAAAACTCAGTATAAAATCTATACCTGCAATCTGTATGCTTGTTGAAACTGCCATCATTCATCTGTTTTTTGATATGAGAACTGATTAAGAGCCAAACGTTACAGAGCAGGATGCAGTCCCACAGCCAGTTGGAGAGCTTTGACCGGGTCGTCCAGTAGCTGTTTTACATCCTATGGCCAAGACCTCTTCTGCAGTTAGTTCGATTATCCTGAGCCTTGGTTTTTTATAAGCCTGTTTTTCTTTCTTCTCATCGTTATGCTGCATTCTTGACTCCTTGTAGTAAATTTGTCATATATTGAAAACGTTGTTCCCCCATAGCACAGAGATATTCTGAACGTATATTCTCTGAGCCAGTTTCTAATTCGAAAAATGCCGGGCAGAATCCACACAGATGTATTTTTTCGCATTGGGTGCAATCGTGGATATTTTCTTCTGCTTTCTTATCCCTGATATGAGATACATCATGCCAGCCTTTCAGGAAACCACCGTTAGCAATATTATACGTGATATTTGTTGTCATTAGGCAAGGCTTGAGGTTGCCATAGGGGTCGATATAAAAATTGTCAACTCCTGCACCGCAATGATAGAGATTATCGGATAATATGGAACCTTGGGACTTTTCAAAATATTTTATCCACTGTACTACATTCTCCTCATCCGAAAACTCCTTCTCTATTGCTTCCTCCGGAGAAACCCTTAGGTTGAGGGGAGCTTTATCGCTATTTAAGCATGGAAAAATTGCAGCATCGAAACGGAACTTTACTCCGAATTTGTCTGCCATGCTTTTGATGTCAAAAAATTCGTGGCTGTTCAAAGTCATGAGAATAGTTTTCAGCCTTACCCGTATTTTATTGTATAAAAGTTGCTTGATGCCGTTCAGGCTTTGTTCATACGACCCGGGAACACAGGATATTTTTTCATATGTTGATGATGTAGCGCCATAGAGGCTTATCTCTATGGCATATGGTGGCAGGTCATGGAAAAGCTCAAGCACGGTATTGGTTATTAATGTCCCATTGGTGAAGACAGTAACAATGAGCCCGTTGTTTTTGGCGTGCCTATAAATGTCAGGAAAGTCAGACCTCAGCAATGGTTCGCCACCTGAGATGAGAAAGTAAAGACAGCCTGCTTCTGTGAACTCGTCGATAAGAGATAGTATTTGTTTGGTATCCATTTCTTTCTGAAGCATATTACGGGAATGGCCAAGATAACAGTGAACGCACCTCAGGTTACAGCGGTGAGTCAGATCAAGAGTGCCGGAAAGTGGGATGCGGAGCTGAGCAGTTTTTTTGGTGAATTCCCTGAGGTATTCCTTGTTGCTGAGCCAGGTGGTTTCTGTGCATGGCATATTTTGATTACTCCCTGATTAAATCAGCGTCTAACAGTTCAGCAACAAATTCCCGGGTGTCTGATTCTGCCTGTTCTCTTTCGATTTCGAAAGAAGCCACAACTCCATTACAGATATCGTTAAGGCTCTTCTGATTGTCCAGTTCTTCCCATATATATTCGGCAACAGGATTCAAAGCAAAGATTCTCTGCATATCAGCGAGCTTTCCTTTTATAGGGACAAGAAGAAGATCTCCAGCTATTTTGCGGGATACGATATCGGCCTTTTTCGTATAAACCTTGCTGAAGATATCAGTGCTCATTTTATAAATGATAGCACAAGTGATATATTTTATCTCAATTTGAGTGCCGGGTCACCCAGAAGGTTATATATGTCGAGCATGTATAAGGAGCCTCCTTTGTTATAATACCCTTCTGCTGCTTTCATTATGACGTCTCCCAAAATCGCACCACTGCTTCCGAAGGCAGCTTTCAAGAATTCTTCGTCCAGCATCCTTGCCAGTGAATTATAGGACAAGCCTGTTGGTGACCATGTAGCAACAGCTCCTCCATTGCTTTTCAGAACCAGGGATTCGGTCAATGTATCATGACCTGGCAGACCATACATTCCTACAAGACATGTTATGGCGGTCAGGACAGGAAGTCCGTTCAGATTGTTCAATGACCCTAAGTTGTTGATGGACAGCAAACTATCATAAGCCAGGAGGTCATATCCGGCATGGCCCAGATAGTTCATAAGGAAGGCGCCATTATTCATTTCATTCAATAATGTTTGCCGGACAGTATTTATATCGCCTGGATTATACAAATATACCTTCACCACCTGGTTCTGTGGCGGGATAAAGTTGGCTATGTAGTCGCTGTCACCAGGGAAATCTCCTCCACCATCTGCATTGTCAGATAGCAGAATAACACGGTTGTTCGTGTTGCTTTCAAAGGAAATGATCTTGTTTATCATATTTTGTAACTCTTCAGCCGTTAGCACCGGAAGTCTTCCTATAGCCATTTCTGGTAGATGATCACTATCTACATCTGCAAAAAGGTTATCTGACGGGAAAAGGCCATTCGGGGTTACACTTAACATGACAGGTACCATATTTTCACCAAAACCCAGATTATTCTTATAGTCATAGCTGCCATCTCCCGCAAGAACAACATACTTCGGTGGCATACGCCAGTTCTGATACGCATAGGTGAGGAAGGCATGGATAGCTTCCGGACTTGAAATTCCATAATTGAATTCATCCATGATGTCTTCCAGCGGCACCACTTTTGTAACAAACCCTTTGCCCTGCCGGTAATTGGCAAGATTGTTTGCTGCACCGGCAAGTTCTTTCGGTGCAATTACGATATAATTGGCTCTGTTATCCCGGGAAGAAAGGTTTGATGGGGTGTCTGCCCATGCATTCATATTGGTTATTGCGGCATTCGGGGTGATAGCCAGATAGGTCGTATCAGGTGTGGCAGGCACTAAGCTCACACGATAATTTCCGGCTGTGTCTCTAATGGATGTTGCTTTATTCAATGCAGGATTCCATGGATCGGTTACATCAAAGACTAAGATGTTACGGTTCGTGAATCCATGGACAGTCACGATCGAGTTTCCATTCCCTTTGAAAAGCAGGGAGTCCCCGTCAGCTTTGTAAAGCCGCTGATAGGACAGATCGAAAGAGTCGACATAAAAGACGCTGTAGGGTACCCCGGTATCCAGTACCCCTTTTACCTCAACGGTATTCACTCCTTCAGAAAGTAATGTCTGGGGAAAGTCAAGAACAAGTGTTTTTGATACATTCCCCACCCACTGACTTTCACCTATTTGCTGTCCGTTGAGGCTGATTATCACATAATGTTGCGTATTCGTGAAACCCTGGAGATTTACGGTTAAGGCGGCAGTGGAAGATCCTCCGGCTACTCCTTTTGTCATGATGGGGAAGTTCTTCACATCATATGGAGCATAGTCTCCTATTACATAATCCCAGACCCAAAAATCAGACTGCGGGTCTGTAAATAATTCTGCAGCTAAAATCTCATTTTCTTCTGCATGGGCTGTATCCGTAAAAGTTCCGTTTCCAAGCTGGATAGGCCAACGGCCTACTATATCCCTCATACGCTGCCCTTTGCCCTTCATGAGCCAGTAAATATTTTCTTTTGTATATATGCTGTCGATACCTTTACCGTAAAAGTAGATGCCTGAACCACCATCTGCTGGAAGATAAGATACCTTCCGGCCCTGATTGGTTAATGCTAATAAGTTCTTATTAATCATTGTCTTTGCAGAATTCAGAGAGACGCCGAAAAGTGATGATATCTTTGAGGCATCCAGATAATGAAGCCCGCGCCCAGTGACGGCTATCTTTGCAGTATCGCCAGTGGTTGACTGTTGTACAGCGATTGAAGCCTTTCTCTGCATATTAGATGCTTTGAGGCGTGCTCTTTTTTCATTACTAACCTGTGTAGCTTTTCTCACATAGTTTTCATAAATGTCTTCACTTATAATCACTTGCTGTTGTCTCTTTATGCTGGTCTCCTTATTTGTCACAACAAGTGTGCCGTCATTATCGTAATAGGTATTTATCGAGGAGACAGAACTACTCCTCTGTTTTCCTGAGCAGTCAGATGCTGTGCAGATGCCGAGTTGTTCAGGACTTATTGTACTTGAGATGCTGAGTGATTCGATTACGCTCTGATCATCTGCCCAGACAGTGAAAGGTCCATACACATTCACTGACCCTTTTCCCTCTACTTCTGCCAGAACATACGTGAGTTTTCCCTCAGGAGAAGCCCCTTTATCGATAAGGCTGTATGTACCGCCAATATGAGAACTAAGGATGGAGGGTAAGAGTCTTTTATTTATTCTTATATAATCTCCTCTGGATTCATCAAGCCTGAAAAGATAGAAGCCGGCGGTATTCAACTCAGATGAAGTCTTCCATTCTACTAACAACTTGCCATTGTCTTCGTATGCCCTGAAGGAAGAGAGTGTTACAAGTGTAGGGGTTGGTTGTTTGTAGCCAAAATTAATGCCGGTTTGGTTCCCGCTAGTGAGATCAACGGTTTCCTCACCGTCATAAGGGGGAGGAGGAGGAGGGCTCACTTCGTAAGTTGTTGTGAGCCCGCTCAGGACCCCGTTAGTATCAGTAATCTTAACAGTATAAATCCCGCTCACGAGATTATTAAAACTATAAGTGCCGTCAGATGCAGAGGTGGTTGAGGAGAGGACGGTGCCTCCCTGCATCAGGTCAATGGTCACACTTCCCAATCCGGTCTCGGAAGCATCAATTGTGCCGTCACTATCAGTGTCCTGCCATATACTCCCTGATACACTGCGTGGGACAGGAGCAATGTATCCGAAATTTTTTGTCAAAACGCTGCTCCCACCTGTTATGTTTGCGGCCTGTTGATGTCCGGGTGTACCGGGATCACTGTCAGACCCGGTATAATTGTAGCCGGCAGGAGGAATCTCGATGCTGACAATATAATTCCCATCGCTCAGCCCGGTGAAAAGATAGATGCCGTTAGCGTCAGTGGTGAGGGTTGCAATCACAGCATCGCCGCCGTCTATGATTCCGATCGTTCCGGCATCAGAATACAACTTCACTGTAACACCGCTGATTCCGGGTTCACCAGAATCTAATATGCCGTCGCCATCTATATCACTAAAGACTGTTGAGCCGATGGTTTTTTTAAGACCATATCCGAAGTTGGGAGCAGCTGTATAATTAAGATTTCCGGTGAGGTTTATAATCTGCGTTTCACCTGCGATGGCTGAAGCTGTTGTACCATAATAATCAGTTAATTTGCCGTTTGTGTCCGAGATCCTGATGTAATAGTCAGCGCCTCCGTCTGCCACGCCTGAAAAGGTATAGTTCCCGCTTGCATCAGTAATAGTGGTCGCGATTACATTCATGCTGGCGTCAAGCAGGTCTACTGTCACCAGAGATATACCGGTTTCACCGCCATCCAGAACACCATCGCCATCGGCGTCAAACCAGAGCTTGTCTATGATTGTATAAGTTGTGCCCTGATAGCCGAAGTCTGCAGATAAAATAGCAGAGCCTGAGCTTAAGTTGGTTATGACACGCGCATTGCTCGCAATTGTGTAGCCTGTCAATGCTGCTTGTGTTCCGTCAATATATACCAGATAATCTTCAGTGCCGCTTGCAGGAACATTCGCAAAAAGATAAAATCCGTTTGCCGCCGTGGTAGTTGTGCTTACTAAAGTATCTGGTCCTCCTGTCTCCAATATGCCGTTACTGTTGGTATCCCGCCATAGCTGTACAGTTACACCTGACAGCCCGGGTTCTCCCGGATCTTGAAGGCTATTGCTGTTGGGGTCGCTCCAGACAAGATCTCCTATAGCAGCGGTTCCCGGCGCTGTCCTATAGCCGAGATCTGCTCCAAGGTAAGACTGGCCTGCAGTTAGATTAAAGGGATCTGTTCGGTTATCGCTATGGCCTGCAGGAGCAGACTGCTGTAAGCCCGCGGGGATGGTGCCTGAGGTGACCTCAATATAGTAGCCGTTTCCGGGTTCTATGTTGGTAAAAAGGAAATGGCCGTTGTTTGTTGTTGTTGTCGCAATTGAAGCGCCAAGCCAGTCTTTCAGTGTTACTTCCACATTCGATAGCCCTGGTTCACCTACATCCTGAATACCGTCTCCATTTGTGTCGAACCAGACAAAATCCCCTACTTCAGCGCTCTGGGAGCTTGGATTGACCACCAGATTTGTGACACTTGCACTTATAGGCAGTATAATTTCATTGCTGTTAATAAAGGCCGTATTGGTGATTTCGTTTATGCCGGTGCCAAGCGGATTGTCTACAGTGACGTTAAAAGTCAAAGTGATGGAATTACCCGGCAGGATACTACAACCAGCTGCTCTCTGAAGGAATTCTGGCGGGCTGTAAGATGCAGACGTTGTGTAGCTGATATCCATATTATCTACAGAGAAAGTCTTATTTGTGGCGTTGAATCCATTGGTAATGCGTAAACGGACTGTAGTGTTGGCTGAAGCATAATTAGTCGGAGAAATCAGATTATAAGTCTTGGTCCCTGACGCTGGCGGAGGGTTCAGCGTCTCCAGAGTCGTAAAGCTTGTTCCATCTGAACTGGCCTCAACCACTATTGTATCGCCTGCCACCAGATTGGCGGCAGTGTAGCTGAAGCTTAGCGTGGCAGCTGTTGAGAATGACAGGTCAGCAGTGCGTTTGATCTGAGTTCCGGAGGCGCTGGCCGGAACATTGTAGCTTATGTCCACATTGTCGAGGAGCGCGATGTCGTTTGATTGGTTCCAATTCTGGCCGGCACGGAAGCGAAGGGTAAGAGAATTATTGTTGGTCAGAGCCACTATTAGAGGCAGCGCACTCCCGCTCCAGCCGGTACCGCCATCAAGCGTGCCGATGTTTACATATGCGCCGCCGTCAAGTCTGTATTCCACAATTACTGTTTCGCCGGCATCAATTCCATTATCAGAGAGAGTGAAATTGATGGTAGCGCTAGTTGCGCCTGTTACAGTCGCCGTCCTTAAGATCGCATCGTTTGTCTGACTTTGAGTAAATTCTAACCGGTTGTTTCCATTGCTCAGACGAATAGTTCCAGTGCTGTAGTTGGGGGTGCCTGCATCGTTTTCCTCTGTCCAGGCACCGGCCCAATTGGCTGATCCATAATTGCCGCCGTAACTGTTGTCAGTGGTGAACTCATCCCGAACATTGGAGTTCAGATATCGGAACTGCAACTGACCGCCTGTGATCCACACAAATCCACCTGTTGCTCCTGTTGCGCCGCTCCCGTAACTGTCTGTCTCTGTCCAGTTGCCGGCCCAGTTTACCGAACCGTTGTTATTGGTATAGGCCTGAGTTGTAAACTCATCACGCACATTCAGAGATCTTGTACAGTTCGATATCGATCCGCTGCCTGCTACATAGCTTACTCCGTTAGGAATTGGATCATATATGGACACTCCGGTGAAGGTTGTTGCCGAAGGGTTTGTCACGTTGACAGTATAGGTAAACTGATCACCGGGATATAAAGGGTCAGTGGCGCTTGAAGTTTTTGTCACTGTTATATCACCATAGCTGTTAAAGGCAAAATCTGAAGTTACAAAGGTCTGGGTTGCTCCTCCTACAGTTCTGGTGCCGGTTGCCTCCACTGTATTTCGGGTTATAGTTCCTACGGCGAATCCTGTGGTAGTCTGGCCGGTAAATGTGATTGTAATGGTCTGGTTTTCAGCCATACTTCCTAAAATGCTGGCAGGCCAGGTTAGGACTTGTCCTGCAATTGTCGGATTTGCTGATGCGCCGCTAAGGGTAGTCATATCAGCGAGTGTGATAACTGCGCTGTTATTTACATACTGCCAATTTGCAGGCAGAGTATCAACTACGGAGATTGAGTCAACTGAAAAATCATGTGAGTTTACTGTCAGGGTGTAAACGGATGTAGCGCCTGCTGTAGTTGAGACCACGACAGGATTGGCGGTTTTTGTAACTGTAAGAACCTTGTCAATAAAATCCCCGCCCGGAAAAGAGAGATAGCCAAGATCAATGGACGGAAGTCCGGCAACAGAGGTATCCGGATTTTGGCCGTATGCAATCGAAATGGGACCGGTGGCCCAGACATTGGAATTAGACATATCACCGTCTACTGTATCATAAACGTATTGGGTCTGAAGGCGGTTCAGCGTATAGGTGTAATCAACAGTTCCATCATTATTCCTGTCAACAAACACACGGGTGTTGTCCTGAACCGGGGTAATGAAAATTCCGGAGTCATCTTCATTTCCGGTGATATTTGGCGGATACGCCCCCGGCGCCCAGCCGAAGAAATGTTCGGTTCCGATTAGAAATAAAGGGATAAGCGGATAGCCCCATTCACGGGATTGGCCTCCGACGTCAATCGTTGATACGCCCCAGAACACATCACTGGCATTCAGATAAACACCTGAGCCCTGCGGCACATAGCCTCCTGTCATTTCGAAGAATGAGCGGGTCGAGCCGGCAGGCACACTGAATGAACCTGATGTTGTGCTGGTCTGATAATTTATAGTAAGGGCGGTTGAATGCGGATTATATACATAAAGCTGTGTAGGAAAGTTTGCGCCTGCATCAGTAGGCACAGGGGCATAATATTCATTGTCCCACATACCGCTCGGAAAGGCGCTGAAGCCACGGGCTTCAAAATTTGCGGCCTGATCTCCGACTATATAATTCACCTGCAGGGTTTCGGTGCTCTGCATAACTGTTCCGGTTTGGAGTGACACTGTTCCGGTTGTCGGGAATGGCGCAAAACGGTCAAGCAGGAAGACCTCTCCCTGGTTGAGAGTCACCTGTGTTGCAGTTGTGGTGCATGGATTGTTATGGGTAATACAAATAGTATCGCCTGAAACGCCGTCTTTGTTTACATCAAAAGTGACGACTGTATTATTTTTTGTGGCCTGAATCAGGGCGAATACCCTTTTGAAATCGAGATAATTCCTTGGCGCAACAGAGAGATCGTCGCCAAAAGGCATTATATATTTTATCATTTGGGGTTTGACCGGATAAACCTCCCATGCCAGAGCAAACACTGTGCCGTCAGTCTCCTCCCAACTGCTTCGTGTGACAGTGACTGTACCTCCGGCCACATAGATGCGGTCACGGCCGTCATAATAAGTGGCTACACCGCGTGGATTAACAGGGATATTGGAGCTTTCAAATATCCTGCTGTCTCCTTTGTTGGCAAGGGTGTAGGTTTCGTCTGCTGTTGCAGGGTTGTCCGGATCAAAATCATATCCATCTTCCCAGTGGTCGTAATAGAGCGTGGTGTTGGTTGACCATGCGACAACGCTTATAATTGTGTGTCTGGGAGCTGTTTGAAGAACACCGCCGGCTACGCCGATATCAGCCCAGACCTGTCCCATAATATTTTCATCACCCGGGATATAATATTCAGAATAGCCTGCAGGAGCTGAAGCGTCGCTATATGGCGCAAAGAAAAACAAAATTGCATGAAAGATAAGAAACAGGAAGAGGAACCTTGATATTTTAATCAGTCTTTTATTCATGCATTCCATACCTTAATAAAAAATAAAATTTAACATTAAAGTTAAAATAAAACCTAATGTATAAATTGCTATAAAAAACAATCTATCCCACTATTATTCCGGGCTGTATCACAATCCCAATATCGTCACCCACTGGCTGCATGGTGCTCTGAGGATCGGTCTCAAGAATGCCGTTCGGCCCTGCTGATATGATCCAGACAATCCTGTTGGCATCAAATTGCTTTGCGTTGATAAAATATTTCCTTCCCCATGGATCGGCAGTGACATCAGCCATATAAGGGCCTTTCCAGTTATTAAAGCAACCGTTATTGCTCTGAAAATAATCATTAAACGATTTGGTTACTGATGTGTCATACCCCAAAGAGGTGATATCGTTACTTGGGGCATTGCCGTTTCCTTCCAGCAAGGTGACCTTTGTGGTACAGTCATCCGAGAGTGCCGGCCACTTGCTGGTGTCTTTTTTAAATATCATAACCGCAATCATAATCGACCTCGTATCAGCTTGTGCCTTTGTAATCCTTGCCTCGTCAATCTCCTTAAGAACCATGGGCACCAAAATGCTGGCAAGTATGGCGATAATTCCGACAACTACTATGACTTCAATGAGTGTAAAACCTTTCCTATCGAATTTCATAAGTATTACTCCTTTATTCCCTCCCCTTTTTTCAAAAGGGAACTTTGTACTTCATTATTTTTTGAATTATTATTTTATTACTTTACCACGTTTATTATTAACAGTTTAAAATCATATTTTATAATTTATCAATAAAAATATATGCAAATTGTATGCCTGGATCTTTGATATATATTCTTTTTTTCCATAAGTCTCTCAATTTTTCTTTGAAATCTTTTACACCTGCATAATTTTCGCTATTTTTACAGGAGATTGTCAATCCTACTAAGGTAGGGTGAAGGTTGTATAAGCTAAACAGCATATTATTTGATTTTAAAACCGTTTTTTAGAATTCTGGTAACCGAATATCAAGAATTATGGTCTGTATACTTAAGGAGAACCCCATTATTTTTCGCCTTGTCTCCGGGAATAGGGAATTTATTACCACTTCTATGACAATTTTTACATAAAAGGGCAAAAGGACTGACAAATAATGGACCCTTGCAAGGGTCCCGGCTTAAGCCGCCACCTTATTTAGAGTCTGTTTATAAAGTCGCCATTTTTGTTGTTTGTTTGTCATTCCGGCTTGCCCGGAATCTTTCCGATGGCTTCACAGAAGGATTCCCGACACGCTTCACTTGCGGGAATGACAACCTTTGGATTTTTTCATGCTTTTATAAACAGACTCTATTTAATATACTCAAAAATACCTTTTATAAATCAACAATACGAGATTCTGAATCAGGTTCAGATCTTATATTTCGCAAGTTCTTCCTTCAGATTCTCTATCTCTTCCTTCAGTTCGATCATTCTCAACTCCCTTCCAATTGCCATGTCGTAAAAATCCTCAAGCTCCTTCACCCTCTTTTGTATTTCTTCTTCCGCCTCTTTGCGCTCGGTTATGTCTCTGAAAATACCAACAAGGTAAGTTTTGCCGGATAACGTTATGGGGAATGCGTTGATATCAGCATAGAAAACACTGCCGTCTTTCCGCATCATTGGAGTACCTTTGGCCAATTTAAAGTCTCCTCTTGTCTGCTTTTCAAATTGTTCAATGACAGAGGGGAGAGCAGCCTCTGGATGGATATCTTTTACTGCCAGCTCTTTCATTTCTTCTTCAGTATACCCAAGCATCTGGCAAATCATACTGTTGTTTAAAAGAAATTTTTTGTTTTCAACATCCGCAAGAAGTATCCCGTCAACAGCATTATCAAAAACAGCTTTAAATCTCTCTTCGGATTCTTCAAGCGCCTCCTGGGCCTTTTTTCGATCAATATGCTCCTGTGCTTCACGAAGCGCTCTCATTATGGAAGGCACAAGACGTGAGAGATTATTCTTCAGCACATAGTCCGTAGCGCCCCTCTTCAGGGTCTCGACCGCTTTCTCTTCACCCATCGTCCCTGTGACAAAAATGAAAGGCAGTTGAGAAAACTTTTCTCTTACGATGTCAAGAGCAGAAAGGCCGTCAAAGGATGGCAGTGTATAATCAGCGAGGATCAGGTCATAATTTCCTTTTTCAAGGGCATCGACAAAAACAGAACGGGTATCTGCAACTATCATTTCAACATCAATGCCTTGAGAAATAATAGTCTCCCTGACGAGTTCGACATCATTTGGATTATCTTCAAGATGAAGAATTTTTAGTATGTTACTCATACTCTTTTATCTCTGCCTGATTTATCATCCTGCGTTTATCGTCTATCATATACCGTCCATTGTCCTTCATCCTTGGGCCTTTGTTCTGCTATTAGCTTTCAGTGTTTAACTCAAGCTATCAGCCTCTGAATGGCGGGTATCAGTTCTTTGTACATATTATTTTTCGAGATGAATGCGCTCGCTCCGGCTGCAGTAGCCTCTGCTTGAAATGCAGGGATATCGTAGATTGTCAGCATAATAACTTTTGTATCAGGAAACATTTTCTTAATTTGTTTTGTAGCCAGGATACCGTTGATGCCCGGCAGTTTAATATCCATGACAACCACATCGGGTTTTATCTCCTTGCAGAGTTCAACGGCATCTTCTCCTGTGCTTACGTCCCTTATCACATAGTCCTGAAAAACTGTCCTTAGCCATTGTTTCAATGAACTTCGTATGCCTTCATGGTCCTCGACGATCAATATCTTCGATCGGTCTGTTTTTTTGTTATCGATTGCAGTCATAAGTGCCTCCATACTTGCCTCCCATCATTGCCCGCTTGACATCTTTTACTCTTTTCCCAGAATCCCACGCCTGTTATCATTAGTGTCTGTGTGTAAACTATGTTTTACGTAATCCGTCATTCCCCGACCCCCGATCGTAGTCGAGGGCATGCTTGATCGGTCTCCTCGGCGACTCGCCTGAGGCGAGGGAATCCAGTCTTTACAATCCCGAAAGCTTTCGGGACTGGATTGGGAGCCTGCCCCGTACTTGATACGGGGGTCAAGCCGGAGGATGACAAATACTGACTTTATGGACAGGCTCTATTTAAAAGATATATTTTTCTTTTTCTTCTATTTTCCCATAGTTGAAAGAAATGACAATCAGGAAATCCCTGAGATGTGGCTTCGAAAAACCTGAGAATGAAGACAGTAGACTGTAGAATGCAGAACTGAAAGCTAAAGACCTTACGTTACAGGATTCAACGGTTCGAGTGAACTGCACTTGCCCCCTTGAATCCTGGAATCCTTGAACCCTTTTTATAACGACGTGAGCCCTTCCTTTATGGCGTATTTGGTAAGTTCTGCGATGCTGTGGGTATCAAGTTTGTTCATGATCTGCTGACGGTATGTCTCGACTGTTTTGACACTCACATTCAGAAGATGAGCGATCTCTTTTGTCGTTTTCCCCTCGGCAATAAGCTGAAGCACTTCCCGTTCTCTTTGCGTAAGGAGAGAAAAGACGGAAAGGGTTTCTTTTGACAGCATATTTTTATAATCCTTTATCATAATATCGGTTATTTCAGGGCTGAGATAAGAACGGTTCGAAAAAACAGCACGGACTGCATTGACCAGTTCATGGAAAGCACAGTCTTTTAACAGGTAGCCTGATGCGCCCGCATTCAGCATCTCGCTCACAAAATGCTTATTCGAATGGACAGAAAGGGCGATAACTTTGATCCGGGAATCCTGGCTGATGATTTGACGCGCAGCCTCTATCCCGTTCATGTCGGGCATACTTATATCCATAATCACGATGTCGGGCAAAAGCTCATGGGCCAGTCTTACCGTTGTCCGTCCGTCATCGGCTTCGCCGATTACACTCATGTCACTATGCTTTTCGATCAGTGCCCTGAGGCCCTCCCTCATAATCTTATGGTCGTCTGCAAGAAGAATTTTAATGTTCATAAATTTCCAATCTGTCACAGCAGACCCTGAATCCATCCGTGAAACAAGTTCAGGACAAGGTTCAGGGTGACACACAACACTACCCGCATGCCGTCATTCCGAGCTCGATCCGGAATCTATTCTTTTTATCCATACCCGTAAGACAAGATTCTGAATCAAGTTCAGAATGACAAAAACACTACCCGCATGCCGTCATTCCGAGCTTGACCCGGAATCTATTCTTTTTATACTTATCTGTTATCCATAATCTGGGCTCAAATCCTTCCAATCTGGGTTAAAGTCATTGATTAATTTCGTCTTCCAATCCCTTCTCCAATTTTTTAGCTGCTTTTCCCTCTTAATGGCACTTTCAATACTATCTGTCTCTTCGAAATAGACTAATCTTCCAAGATTATATTTTTTCGTAAACCCTTCCATAAGTTTATTTTTATGTTCATACATTCTTCGTTCCAGATTATTGGTTACCCCAATGTATAAAACACCGTTTTGTTTATTTGTGAGAATATAAACATAATAACTCATGGTACTTTATTCATCATATAGTCATTCCGGACTTGATCCGCAATCTATTCTTTTTATCCATACCCGTAAGACAAGATTCTGAATCAAGTTCAGAATGACAAAAACACTGCCCCAATCCGTCATTCCGGGCCTGACCCGGAATCTCTCCTCTTACGGTCTTCGGTCTGTAGTCTATTCTTTTCGTGCCTTGACCCCTTGACCCCTTGAACCCTTATCCGCTTGAATCCTTTATTCTTTCAACGGCACAATCATCGTCACTGTTGTCCCCTGTCCCGGTTGCGACGAAATATTGAGACGGCCTCCCAGTCTTTCAATCCGCTCCCTTGTGCTGAACAGGCCAAAACTTGCAGATTTCATAATCTGATAATCCATGTCCGATGCATCAAACCCTGTACCGTCATCAGAGAGCGATATATGGATATTATCGCTCTCCCTGCGTATCGACAGGGTTGCATTACGGGCTTTTGCATGTTTCGCAATATTCACGATTAACTCCCGCAGCGAAAGGTACAGGAGGACCTTCATGTCATCCGTTAACGGCTTGTGCTCCCTGTCGTCTTCAAAATGGAATGCAATATTATACCTCTTCAATATCTGCTCTCCGAACCATTCGGCTGTGGCTTCGAAACCGAGTTCATAGAGGATCGGAGGACTGAGTTCGAATGTAAGTGAGCGGGTTGATATAACCGCTTCATCAATAAGCTTCAACACATCATCGAGTCTGCCCTTTATATTTCCCGTATCCTCATTACCTGTTAAGTCTCTGAGTTCGGAGAGTTTGATCTTTGCCAGCGCAAGATTCTGTCCGGTGATATCATGCAGTTCATCCGCAAAAAGACGCCGCTCGTTTTCTGCGGCGAGAGCTAATTGCGACGCGAGGTCGCTGAGACGTTCCCGATATTGCTCAAGTCTGTTCGCTGTCTCCCTGCGCTCGGTTATATCAGAGAGCACCGTCAGGAAAGCCTTGTCTTGTTCATAGGGGATAATAGCGGCAGATACAAGGAAATATTTTATACCTTTTGATTTTGTAATAACTTTCACCTCATAATTCTCAACGTCTTCCCCGGAAATCCTGCGCTGCATATTTTTCACAGCCAACTCTTTTGAATCATCAGAAAGGAATTCAAACATCGACTTGCCGATAATCTCATCTTTGTGATACCCCGTTATTCTCATTCCGAACTCGTTGATGTAATGAATAATGCCATTCTTATGTACAAGCACAAGATTCGGCGAGGAATTGATCATGGTGCTGTATCTCTCTTCGCTCGCCTTCAGCGCCTCTTCTGTCTGCTTACGCTCGGTGATGTCCGTTATAGACCCTCCGAGACCTATCATATTATGGCTGAGTTTTATAGGGAATTTTCGAGTTTCAAAAATTCTATCACCTATTTTTTCTTCAAAAACGATCAATTTATCCTCTTCTAATGCTTTTTTATCTGTTTCTGTGCATTGTTCCGCAACATGCTCAGGCATTAATTCAAATGATGTTTTGCCGATAACCTGATTTTCTTCTAAGCCAAGAAATGATAGAAGGGCCTTATTAGCCAGTAAATGTCGTAACTGATCGTCTTTAACATAAACCATGTCTGATGTTGAATCAGCAAATAGGCGGTGTCTCTCCTCACTCTCCTTTAGTGCCTCCTCTACCTGCTTACGTTCGGTGATATCACGGGCAACACTAAGCACTGCTTTTGTCCCGGAATAGTCAATGATCCGGCTATTAACTTCAACCGGTAATGTTGTCCCGTTTTTGCGCACATGAACTGACTCAAAGGTGATATGTCCCTTTTGTTGCAACAACTTTATTCTGCCTTTTACAAGAGCGGCGTTGTCTTCAGTGTCTATATCCTCTGGGGTCATATGTAATAATTCTTTGCGACTGTAGCCAAGACGCTCACAGAGAGTCTCATTTACTTCAAGGAAGCGCCCCTCAAGGCCATGGATAGCAATGGCATCATTGATACCGTCAAACACGGCCGTGAACTTCTTTCTGTTTTTTCTCAATGCCTCCTCTGTGCAGGGGGTTTTCAGAAACCCATCTTTTTCATGCGCTGATTTCTTTATTTCTCTTTCCAGTTTCTGAAACTGACGGCGCAAAGTTTTCAACTCTGCAATGAGCTCTGTTTTTGTCTTGTTAATGTCGTTCATCTGTTGCCCCCCTGTCATGAATCGAGCAATTGTCAAAACTATGCCATCAGAATACGATTTCCATACAATAAAGAATCGTACAAAATGCATTATTTGTCAAATTTATATCCACTGCACTATATACTTCCCTCCCCCTTAAGGGGGGAGGGTAAGGGTGGGGGTGATTAAGAAGCCGTTTTCACCCTCCCCTTCATCCCCTCCCCTCAAGGGAGGGGAGATTTTAAGATACCTCGCCGTCTCTGCGGCGGGGAGGTTCATTTTAAAAAAATATTTGCTTGTTTTATTTTTTTTAGATATGATTTGACTATGGTTTACAAAGTGAATAAAGGAGGTGAGGTCCAATAGAGTATTTATCTGCTTCATTAAGAGTGATATAATAACCATATTGAAAAAGGAGGAATGCTATGAGAATCGATAACAGGAAGGGCTTCACGCTTATTGAGGTAATTGTCGTTGTCGGAATTATTGCAATACTTGCCAGTATCTTAGTGCCCATGGTTCTGAAGGAGATTGAAGCGTCAAGGTCCACAAAGGGATATGCTGATGTGAGGTCAATAGCTACTTCAATAGTAGTATTCAAAAAAGATACGGCCAAGTGGCCTAACATGGATAATGGCTGCGCACCGAATGTTACCCTGCTGACAGGTGACGGAAATCTGCCTCCCAATCTTGCAGGCCTTGGATTTGATGCCGGTGTCACAAGTTCATATAACGACCATTTATCAGCCGATACAAACGGGTGTTATAACAACTGGCAAGGAGCATATATGACAAGGGTTACTGCAGATCCCTGGGGAAACACTTATATCACAAATGCAGATTCGTTTGTGATAGCAGGCAATCCGGTCTGGATTCTGTCAGCAGGAGCGAATGGCCAGGTTGAGACTCCATCATTCAGCACGACAGTATTAGGCGATGATATCGGGATGAGACTGCAATAGCAATAGCAAGGGCAACAGGAAAGATGAAAAAGGCTGAAGACTCTAAGAATTTCAGTATATAAACATTCAGGTTTTTAGGTTCTTTCGAAAAAAGTTGAAGAACATCGAATGAGAAGGATGACTGGATTCCCGCCTCCGCGGGAATGACGAAAAAACATGCACTTAAGAATGTCATTCCCCGACTTGATCGGGGAATCCAGGGTTTCTTCAACTTAAATACGAAAGACGGAGATTTTTATTGCTTCATCTCTAATGTTTTCTGCGGTAGCGCAGGCACTGGTTCAAAAGGCCTTTCTGTATTTTTCAGTCTTTCCTCGTGTTCTCTGCGGATATCTTCAATGGACTGATCTGTCAGGATGTACGGTGTCAGAAGGATTACCAGTTCGACCTTAGATTTATCCTGTGTCACCCGTTTAAAAAGAGTCCCAATGATCGGAATATCACCCAATACAGGGACACTTCGTGTGGTATCACCGATCTTCTCTTTGATAAGTCCTGCGATCAGGATTGTCTGTCCGTTCTTCACCTTAATCATCGCATCCACTTCCCTGACGTCTATTACAGGTTTTGTGCTTTTTCCATCAGGGGATACCGATTCCCGCACTTTATCAGATATGCTCGGATGGATCTGCATGGTGATCAAACCATTGTCATCTATCTGGGGGGTAACATCAAGAAACAATCCAACCTCGTCAATTTGCGGGTTTGTATAGGAAAGTACAATGGTGCCGTCGGCATTCAGGTAACTGTTCGTTACCCATGATACCTCTTTCGTAGTCAGCTTGATCACAGCCTTCTGGTTATTCATGGTTGCAACTTTTGGGCTTGAAAGCACTTTCACCTGGCCCTGATCTTTCATTGCATCGAGCAGTGCGGTTATATTTTTCAACGGAAGGTTCAGTTGATAGTCTAAAACAAATACGCCGGTTGGAGGCTGGTTCATCAGGTTCTGTGACAGAGAGAAGCTTTCCGTGCTGTTTCTGAAAAGCAATTCCCAGTCGATTCCCAGCCTATAACCGTCATTCAGGGTTACCTCTATGATGTGTGCCTGTATCAAAACCTGTTTCCTGATAGACCGTTCAACATCGGTTAAGAATTTTTCGATATTTTCCATATTGTCCGAAAAATCATTAACCTGTATGATTCCTGCTGATTCGATGATTATGAGCTTCTTGCCTGAAATATCACCCCGGCTGTAACTGCTGTCTCCTTCTGAGCCGCCCTTTGAATCACCGAATATGATGACCTCAAGCCCTCTTCTGAGCTCTTTCCATAGGTCAGAAATGCCTGTTGTCGTGACATTGACATTCCCCTGTGCTGTTGATGATGCTGTTGCCCCTCCTGACTGTGCAGCGGAAGGCGTAGTCGAAATATTTATGCTTGTCGACCTTCCGGCGTTTACTCCCCCTGAGTTATCGCCCTGGGAGATTGCAGCGCTCATGGTGCTCGAAGAGGATCTTTTGCCGGTTATATAATTGAACTGAAACGTCTTTGTCTCCAAACGTGGTTTGCTGACCCTGATGAATCCCTTGTCCATCCTGAAGGTCAGGCCGAGCTGCCTTGTTATTGCATAGAGGGCGCTGTAAAGATCAAGATTTGCAAAATCTATAGAGATCTTCCCGGTGATATCCTGGTCTGCTATGATATTCACTCCGCTGTCTTGTGACAAAAGCAGGAAGATATCTCTGAGGTCAACATCCCTGACGTTCAGTGAAAAATGGCCTGTCTCTTTTAAGGGAGGAAATTCCTCTGCCCTGGGCGGCTGGGGTTTTACCCTTGGTACCTCTAATTTCGGCGGTTCCTTCAGCACCATTGTTTCAGGAACCTGTGATGTCCTTGGAGTGGCACAGCCTAATGCCAGAATAATTAACGTCAAGAGAATACAATAATGCTTTTTCATTTTGATTTCTCCTTAAGGAGCTTATAATCCTCAAAAGATATTTCCTTGCTCTGATCACCTGATGATATAACAATTCCCTTTTTTGTTATGGCTTTGATAACCACATCCCCGATCCTGTCATCTTCCCTGTAGACTTTGCCGTTGATCAATGCAAGGCTTTTGCCATTACGTTTTATAATGCCCGTAAGATGGATCCCTTCGCTGATATCCGGTTTCTGGGGTATTTTAGATGCAGTTTTCTTTTGCAGCAATACCTGCAGGCTGAACGGGTCTCTTTTCCATGTGCTTTTATCCTCTTGTTCGGAAATGATTACAGGTGCTTTTGGCATGACAGGTTCAGGCCGTTGTAAGGTTTCAGCGCCTTTTCCTGCTGTAACTTCATTTTGCCTGCTTTTTGCAGTAAAGAATTTAATATTATAGGCCAACACAAGAATAAGTATAACACCGACAGCAGCAGCAACGTACTTATTCCCCAGCATTATCTCTCCTCCATAGAATAAACAGCGATAACCATATCTGTTGAAAGGTGATCTATGTCACGTTTTACTGTCAGGCTTTGTATCGTGACCAGCCTCTTCTGATTCTGTATCTCCCGTATGAATTCTGCCATATTCCTGAAGCCTGAATCAAAGCTGAATTTGACAGGATACACATAGATAACTCTTGGTTTCTTTCCGGAAACAGGAATGGATTTCAAAACTTTTCCGGAACTCAGATCAATGAACTCTGTTGTCTTCTGTTCGAATGACAGGTTCCTGACCCCCCGCTGTTTGGAAGTCCTGTAAGCGTTTTCTATAAATTCGCTAATATTGCCTTTTTCAGGGAATAATTCCTCAGGATTCTGTATCACTCCTGTATTTTTTTCCAAATCCTCATGGCTTTTTTTCTGAAACTCCTCTATTGAAGCCCTAAGGTTTTTTATTGATGAAAATGCAGATTTGGCATAAAAGAAAAATATTATGCCTGAAAGAATCACTGCCGCAAGTATCACCAGAAATAAGATTTTTTGTCTGTTCATCGGGTAACCTTATAATTGACCTTCACTAAAACTTCTTTTTGAGATGAAGTGGTGCGGGGCATTGAAATTTCCGGATTTGAAGTCCTCTTCATGCCTGATGAACGGTCAAGCGCTGTCAGGTATTTGCTCAGTACAGCGTTTTTAAAATTCTCATCGGTATATTGTATTACTGCAGTGAGTGTAAGAACAGTTCCGTCATATGAACCCTTAGCATTAATGTCAGTGAGCATCACTTCTGACGGAGTCAGGTTTGCAATATCTCTGAATACATTATACAGGCCCGGGCTGCTGGAGATTAATTTCGCAAAAGTATCCTGTCCGGCATAATAAATATCTTCACTTTTATGTTTGCTGATTCTCAGAGCCTCGTCTGCCTTAACTTTTTCGAACAGCAATTTCATCTCCTTTTCCGAACGATTCAGAACGGCAAAACCGCCGGCAATCAGAACCATATAAAATACAAGAGAAGCAGCAAGCAACACCCGCGTTAATAACTTTTTCCTTGCAGTAAGAAGATCTTCGGGGATCAGGTTAATGCAGACGTCTTTATCTGTTAATTCAGATATGCCTTTTAGGGAAGTGAAAACGCTCGCATCCTCAGTATCTTTATCAAAAGGGTTTATCAGCCTGCAGGGTATTCCCAGACCCTCGGTTATGGAATTCGCAAGTCCATCCAGTGTAGAGTCGATGCCACAGACCCAGAGCGCTGAGAGTTTTTCTTCCGGATGATCCTTGCTGTATGACATGATGAATTTATACAGTGTATCGATGGCTCTGTAAGACCTTATTTTTTCTGACTGCTCAGAGGGCAAACTGCCGCTAACATCTTCATCCCGTAATTGCGGTATGGGTATCTTCTCATGATCAACCAGCTCTCTGTTTCTGAAGACTGCAACTTCAACCATGTCCATGCCGATGTCGAGAACCGCCTCATTTTCATCTATTTCAGGTCTGAATTTATTGAACATGTGCGTATTCCCCTCAAGCCCGCTCGCCATGACAGCCGGCTTTATGCCACAGCTTTTCAGGAAATCCAGATAAGTCAGGGCATCAGCAGCAAGCACATAATCTGCAAGGATATACTGCCCACCTGATGGAGGTCTTTTTTCTGAGACCAGTCTTCTGATCCCGCAGGCAAATTTCTGGCCCTTCAGTTCCTTTGATATTTCTCTTTTAATGAATATCTTTGTGTCCTCAGGCCCCATTGCAGGTACCTGTAAAAGCTTATTCCTGACAATATCGTTGGGAAGAATGACACAAGCCTTTTCTCTTTTCATGCCAGCCTCTTTTAATAATAAGGACAGCTTTTCCTGTGCGGATTTTGGATCGCTCACGGAAAAATTCCTTACTGCTTTTGCATACCTGACCGAGCCATCCTTTAATGCAAGGATTCTCAGGCAGCCATCTCTGAAATCAATACCGAACGAATTCATGGCGAACTCTGTTCCAATGGTTGATAAGTTAGGTTGTCATTCCCGCTTGTCGGGAATCTTTTTGTAAGCGAAGAAAGATTCTGGACAAGCCAGAATGACAGAACTAAGAAACTTAAACAACTTTTAAGATATTTAATGATTAATAGCATAATCAATTTTTACGGTACCGATTGAATCTGTAAATTTACGAATATAGAGATGTTATTGACACTTGTTGCCAGTTCAAGCGGAGTTCCACCTAAACTGGTATTGCATGAATTATCTGAAAACAGCCCTGGTGTTAAATATGCTATCCCAACGGGCAGATTATTCACAGGAGTACAGTTAAAATTCTGCGAATAATTTACCTGGGTGTTGTCGGGATTTCCAGATATTGTCTTCATATTATTGTCACAACAGATTTTAGTGGTCAAAGTACCATCCCCGCTTCTATACCTCACTGAAACTCCTATGTAAATATTTTTAGCTGCAACAGGTGCGGTCTGAAGCATAATGCTTACATTCCCCTGAATTATATTTGCTGGAGTTACTTCTCCCGCAGCAATAAAAGCATCTGGAGTATAATTTTTGTGTGCAATAACTTCATCAATATCATCAGTGCTTAAGCCTCCGAGAATTCCATCTGGTCCTGCACTTTTTAATGTAGCAGAAACTCTTCGGCCTTCAGCGTCCGTAGCTACAATCTTATATTCAAATTCTTTGCCCCATGCATCTTTATTATACTTATTAGGATTATAACCCGAAGGCATATGAGGCAAAAGGGCATTTGAAATAGTACCGGGAAGTTCTCCGTTATCGGGCAGTTGTCCGTTATCCCCAACAAAACCAAAATTCGTCCTCACTCCATTCTGTATTAATTTCGGATCACCAACCATTGCTATTTTCAAATCTCTCATTCTCTCCTTTGTAATATCGATCTCATTGCTCTCCCATATTCTGTAAACCATCGGCACGAGGATTCCGACCATCAAAGAGATGATGCCGATCACAACAATAACCTCTAAAAGGGTAAAACCATTTCTGGATTTTGGACTGAAAGTACTATGGAACAACGGGAATTTTTTAAAATCTCCCCTAACCCCTCTTTGCCAAAGAGGGGAATATTTTAAATCCCACTTTGGAAAAGGGGGATAGAGGGGGATTTTATTAAATAATATTTTCATGTCATTTTAGTCATTCCCGCTTGTCGGGAATCTCTCTTCTATAGAAAAAGATTCTGGACAAGCCAGAATGACATATTTTATAACCCCAAAATCTGCTGGCGGGTTATCCATTATAGTAAAAAATCCTTTTGATATTAGTCTTCATCTCCGGATTCCGCCGATTATTTTGTAGAGAGGCAGGAAAAAAGATGCTACTGTCAGAAGCACAAGCCCCCCGAGCAAGATAATGATTAAAGGCTCAACGATTGTAAAAATCTTCTTCATGGTCTCCGGGATTTCCCTGTCATATACGTCACTTATCCTGAGAATGGTGTTGTCAAGGGTTCCTGTTTGTTCCCCGATTTCGACCATATTGACCAGCAGCGGTGCAAACTCTCCTGAATCTCTTAATGCCTTGCTTAACTGATCGCCTCCAAGCACAGCATTTGTCACTTTATAGAAAGAAGCGGCAATAACGGTATTATTTACGACATCAGAAGATACCCTGAGTATTTCATTCATATTGAGCCCTGACCTGAAGAGCGTTGCAAAAGTTCTGAAATACCTTGAGTGGTTGAGTTTCCTGACGAGTTCACCAAAAAGAGGAAGTTTGAGGAAAAACATGTCAATGATCCTTCTTCCAGCCGAAGTGCCATATAAAATTCTCAAAATAAAAGGAGTTGAGATCAAACCCAGGAGTATCAAAGGCCAGTAACCTTTTATGATTCCGACTATAAAAACGAGGATCTTTGTAGGCAGAGGCAGCCCAACCTTAAAATCAGCGAGTATTTTCATAAACTTAGGCATAATAAAAATGAACAAGATAGCAATAAGAAAGGCAACAGCAGTCAATACAATTGCCGGATATGCGAGCGCTGCTTTGACATCTTTTTTCAATTTGATCTGCCATTCAAGGTAAGCCATCACGTCATTGAGTACCTGTTCCAGATTACCGGAAACTTCACCTGCCCTGACCATGCTTATATAGAATTGAGGGAATAGTTCAGGGTATTCCGACATCGAACCTGAGATCGACTTGCCTGATTCCAGCTTGGATTGTATGAAAGAAGCTGCTGTTGCTATTCTCCTGTTGGCAGATTGTTTTGCCATCTGATTTAAACCGCTCATCAGGGGAACGCCTGAAGACAGGATTAAATTCAGAAGATAGGTGAAGTTGACAAGGTCTTTTTCGCTCAGTCTCGGCTTGCGATAGAAAACAAATGTGCTTTTTGTTGCTTCGAGCAATATGAGACCGTTGGCACGGAGTATCTGTTCAAGGTCATCTTCATCTGAAGCCCCTATCTTCCCTTTAATGACTCTGGAATTCTCATCGATTGCCCTGTAATTGAAATAAGCCATCAGTAAGCGGTCCTTGTTGTGCTGATCACTTCTTCAAGGGATGTTAATCCAAGGATTACTTTCTTGATTCCTATTTCGTACATAGGTTCCATGCCGCCTTTTTTTGCAGCAGCAGCTAATGTGTCTGAGCCGGATTTTGTAAGAATAAGTTTTCTCAATGACTCATTCATTTTCATGATTTCATATATGATTGTCCTGCCTCTGTATCCAGTATCATTGCATTCTTTACATCCTTTAGCCATGAAAAAAACCGCATCTTCAGGGACTGTAACCCCTATGCGTTCTCTCATCTCACTGGTGGGGGAATATGCTTCTTTGCATTCGTTGCAAAGTATCCTGACAAGTCTCTGGGAAATGATAGTGTCAATGGTTGAGGCGAGCAGGAACGGTTCAACTCCCATATCTATAAGGCGCGGCAAACTTGAGGCTGCGTTGTTAGTATGGAGAGTAGTGAAAACAAGATGACCTGTGAGGGCCGACCGTATGGCAAGTTCAGCTGTCTCCATATCCCTCATTTCACCTACCAGGATTACATCAGGGTCCTGCCTTAAAATAGAACGCAGCCCCGCAGCAAAGGTGAGCCCTGCCTTAACATTAATCTGTGACTGTCTTATCAGCGGGAGCTGATATTCCACAGGGTCTTCGATTGTGAAGATATTCTTAAAAACGCTGTTGATTGTAGAGAGTGCAGAATAGAGAGTTGTTGTTTTGCCTGAGCCTGTCGGCCCTGTAACGATGATCATTCCGTAGGGTACGCTGAGTGACTTTTTGAGTGTTTCTATATCATCCCCGAGAAATCCCAGGTTCTCAAGTCCAAGGAGAAGCTGGGATTTATCGAGTATCCTCATGACAATGTTCTCACCTCCTGTCAAAGGAAATGTAGAAATTCTGATGTCAAAGACCTTGGTCTCCCATACAAATTCTGTTGAACCGTCCTGAGGTATTCTGCTCTCAGCAATATTCATAGCCCCAAGGATTTTAACTCTTGAGACAATTGCAGGAAGCATATCTTTGGGAAGATACATTGCATGCTGAAGCAGGCCGTCAATTCTGTACCGTATGCGTGTCCCCTTAACATCAGGGCCTATGTGAATATCAGTAGCCCTCTTCTTCATCCCTGTAATGATTATCTGCTCAACGAGGCGTACGACAGGCGCCATTGATATATCAGAGATCTTCTCAGCATCGCGAACGGTTGTTCTCAGGACTGCACGGCTTTGCCTTACAATATCAGTTATATCACGTGGAAGATCCATTTCCTCTTCTTTTTCTTTTGTGTATTCACCACTGTATGACATTGAAAGTACCGTGAAGAGGTCTTTCTGGCTTATGAACCCATTACCATAGAGAATGGCTCCTATGAGCTCCCCGGTCTTTTTTTGTTCCTGAAGTGCAATTTGAAGTTGTTCCTGCGTAATAAGACCAGCATCTATAAGACGTTCACCTATACGTTTACGCTGCATGCTTCACCTCCCTTGTCTGAAAACAGATAGGGCTTAAAATGTACTCAGCTTTATTTTCAATCAAATTATATCAGAAATTATGAAAAATGATAGACACTAATGAATGATTTATTCCTATTGTCTTCAAACCCATTTAAATATCTATTGCTGTTTGAAGAACCTTTCCATTTCCTCTGCAGGCAAAGGTTTGCTCAAGTAAAACCCCTGCCCCATATCGCATCTTAGAAGGCGCAGGAAATTCCATTGCTCTTCGGTTTCTATCCCTTCTGCAATGGTCTTTAACTGCAGGGTGTGTGCCATATTAATAATAGCCACGACGATTGAGGCAGAATCAGGATCTTTCACCATTTCTCTGATAAAAGATATATCAATCTTCAGATTGTCAATCGGGAATCTCTTGAGATAGCTTAAAGATGAATACCCTGTCCCAAAATCATCAATAGATACTGAACACCCTATTCCCTTCACTACCGTAAGCACCGATCTGGTAAATTCTATATCCTGCATGAAGGCGCTTTCTGTTATCTCCAGGGTAAGAAGTGATGGATAAAAACCACATTCTCCCATTATTTTCTTAACCATCTCTGCCAAATTCTTTTGCCTGAACTGAACTAATGACATATTCACAGAGACGGGAACTACAGGATATCCATTGTTCTGCCATTCCTTCACCTGTCTCATGGCTGTCCTTAAAATCCATTCTCCAACCTCTATAATCATCCCCGTGTCTTCAAGCACAGGAATAAACTTCCCCGGTGAGACTAATCCCATATCCTTACTGTTCCACCTGATAAGGGCTTCCATGCCGACCATCTTTTGAGTATTTATTTCCCAGTAAGGTTGGTAGTGAAGCAAGAATTCTTCATTCTTAATAGCATTGTAGAGGTTCTTTTCCATCAATAAAAATTCTGATGCCTTAATATTTAAATCTTCGGTGTAGAACTGGGAGGTTCTCCTTCCCTCTTTCTTTGCTATCCCAAGCGCTAATCCTGCGGATTTTAAGAGATCTTGCGGATTTTTACTGTCATGAGGATATATTGAGATGCCGGTGCTAAAAGTCAATGCTATTTCATCGCTGCCAACCTTCAAAGGATGAGATATATACTTCATGATCTTCTCCATGACCGGAATGACATCGTCAAGATTGCCGATATCAAGAAGCGCTATTCCAAATTCATCATTCCCAAGACGTGCAACGGTATCTCCTTTTCGGACAGCGGTCGAGAGCCTTCCTGCAACTTCATTTAAAACACTGTCCCCAACCTCAGTTCCGTAGGTATCGTTTATAGACTTGAACCTGTCAATATTTGTGATTAAAACTGCAGCAATCTTTGAAGTATGTTCTGATCTGTATATCCCCTGTTTCAACCTGTCAAGAAAGAGGTTCCTGTTGGGAAGACCTGTCAATGCATCGTAATAGGCAAGATACTCAATCCTTTTCTCTGCCTTTTTGCGCATAATGATTCCTGATAGTGTATCGGCAACGGTGCGCAGGAATTCTTCCTCTTTTTTGTCTCTTATGTGCCCTTCTTTTAAATAGATATTCAGGACTCCCAGCGTTCTGCCGCTGAACAAAATGGGCACAGAGTAGTGACCGTGGGGATATATTCCCTCGTAGCAGATTTCATGACGTTCATCGATGTGGTCGGCAAACTCAATTTTTTGAGTCTGCGCAGCCTTTCCACAAAGACATTTTCCAAAAGGAACTCGCATGCATAGTTTTGTTATAGGTTCGTGAAGATTGCTTTGAGCTTTCATCACCAAAACATCTGCGTCATCTTCCACGAGAGATATACTACCAATTGATTCAAAGGCCATCCATGGAATTGAAAGTATCATATTCAATGACTTTTGTAAGATTTCCTCTAATGGTATATTTTCCAGTGATTCGCTTAGAATCATGTTGATCGTAGCCTGGATAAAGTAGTTATCATGAAGCTCTGCTTCCGATGCACGCAGCGCTTCTTCAGCCTGTTTGCGCTCGGTTATGTCAGACAGAATAACCAGAAAAACCTTTTCCTTTTCATAAGTTATGATAGAGACGTTCACAAGGAAGTGTTTTATCTCTTTGAATTTAGAAATTACCTTTATCTCATAATTCTCAACATTCTCCCCGGCCATTCTTCGCTGCATATTTTTCAAAGCCAACTCTTTTGAATCATCTGCAAGAAATTCAAACACTGATTTTCCAATAATCTCATCTCTGGAATATCCTAATAAGATTACCCCAATTTCGTTGATATAAAGAACTACACCATTCCTGTGTACAAAGACCACATTGGGGGAGGAATTGACCATAGTGCTGTATCTTTGTTCGCTCTCCTTCAGATCCTCCTGTGCCTGTAAACGTTCCTGGCGAATCGTTCTTTCTTCCATGGCGTGGAGAACAGCCGGCCCCAGTCGCTTTAAATATTGTTTAATAACATAGTTGGTGGCGCCGGCTTTCATGCAGTCAACCGCGGTGTCTTCATTCATCGAACCGGTCACAATTATAAAAGGAGTAAGTGGCGTTTTTTTCAATGTTAATTTCAGGGCAGTCATGCCGTCGAAAGACGGCATTGAATAATCCGAAACGATGATGTCCGGTTTGAACTCATCAAGAGCCTTCAGGAAATCTGCTTCAGTTTCCACCCGTTCGAAGACGCACGGGGTCAATACCTCTTATATTGCCCTTTCGTTTATTTCCGCATCTGCAGGCAAATCTTCAACAATCAGGACACGATATGGCGTTTCCATCAGGACTTTTCTTTTTAAAAAGGGCTCTCTTTTAATCCCACTTTACTAAAGTTCTCATTTTCAATTCCCATTTTATTATAGTCCTTTTTTAATTCCCACTTTTTTAAAGGGGGATGCAGGGGGATTACAAATCTCCATATATTCTTTCAATCACTCCTGCAAGATTCTCAAATACTTCTCTATCAGAAAATCGCAATATCTTATATCCTTGCTTCCCTATATAATTGTCTCTCATCTTGTCCTTCTTTATCCCTTCATCAGTATAGTGTTGACCTCCATCAAGCTCAACAATAAGATTTGCTTTGGGACAGTAAAAATCAACAATATAATCTCCTATTATTCTTTGTCTGTAGAATTGTCTGCCTTTCAGTTGTTTTGCCCTCAGCCTTGACCATAAAAGCTTTTCAGCATCGGTCATATTTGATCTAAGTTGTCTTGAGATTTGTTTCAACCTGGTGTTGTAAAACAGCATTGTTTTAGTAATCCCCCCTCACCCCCCTTTAAAAAAGTGGGGAACAAAGTGGCTTCTTTGCGAAAGTGGGGGATATATACATACAATTCCCTGAAGAATCACAAAAAGATAATAAATCCATAATTACTCCCATATGCTCCCCTGTTATTAAGGGTCTCAGAAGCAACAATGTCTCCAGCTCTGCCAGGGAGCCTTTCGAAATACCCAGAAACTGCTTAAACTCTCCCGTGGAATTTCGTGCCTGTCCCTCAGCGATGTTGCAGCATATTGATACGCTCGCCCTCCTAAGCTGAGAAGTCAGTCCATACATTTCTTCTTTTGGAAAGAGATGTGTCAATGCATATATCTTTTTTGCCAATTCTATTGATTTCTGCCAAACTATGAAGTTACAATACGATTTTAATGTACTCACCACTCATCACTTTATTTATTTGGTATCGAAAACCAGAATGTCGCCCCTCTGTCCACTTCTCCCTCGGCCCATACTTTACCGCCATGCCGGTGAATAATACGCTGCACAATGGCAAGCCCCACGCCGGTGCCTTCGAACTCTTTCTCGTTGTGCAGGCGCTGAAAAACTTTGAAGAGTTTATCCGCATATTGCATATTAAACCCTGCGCCGTTATCTTTGACACAAAACACTGTCTGTTCTTCTTCCTCTCTTCGTGTGATCGAAATAACCGGCTGCTCATTGTGTGAAGTAAATTTTATCGCATTCGCTATCAGATTCATCCACACCTGTCTGATTAATATTGGATCACCGGACGCCTTCTTTAAATCGTCAAGGTAGAAATCGATCCGCTGCCGCATCTCCGGTGTGGTAAGTTCATCATATACTGCATTTGCCAGGTCATTCATATCAATTGAAGAAAAATGCATTTCTGTACGGCCGAGACGCGACAACGATAATAGTTCATCGATCAACTGCCCCATCTTCTTCGAGTTCCCGGTGATTACAGAGCATATCCTTTTCCCTTCATCATCAAGCTTTGGACTGTATTCCCTGAGGAGGATTTCCGTGAATCCGTCAATCGCACGCAGGGGTGCACGCAGGTCGTGGGAGACGGAGTAGGAGAATGCTTCAAGCTCCTTGTTTGCATGGGAAACCTCATCTACGCTCTGCTGAAGCTCTTTATTGAGAGTTTTGATAATGTTTTCCGACCGTATGCGGGTTAAGGCTTCAATAAAAGCAACAGATATCATTTCAATATTTTGCTGATCCTCTGCGTCATACCCTGATTCCTTGTTAGCCAGACCGATTAAACCAATGACTTTCTCCCCCTGTTTCAGCGGAACTCCCAAAAATGCTGTAAGTGGAGGATGTCCTTCAGGTAACCCAACTCTGTCAGGGTGCGAAGCAGGGTCATTGACAATCACCGATATGCCTTTTCTTATGGCATCGGAATGTATTCCGCGAACAGGAATATTTTTCAACAGAATTGGTGCGTTAGTGTCCGGCACCCCGGAAACAGCCCACCCAGGATCAGAGAATGCAAGATTATCTATTGTGCCTGCTTCGTTTAATTCATCGATAAAACCGAATTTACTCCCGGTTAATTCCTCGGCAATAGCAAGACATTGACTTGATAATTCTTCCTCAGTTTCAATTGTTAATGCCTCCCTTACGATCCAGTTGATCCCTTCCAGCAGGATATTTTGGCCCTTAATCTTTTCTTCTTTTTTCTTTCGTTCTGTGATTTCATTTCCCAGTTCCCTGTTAGAGGCTTCAAGCTGGGCAGTGCGGTCTGCTACACGCTGTTCAAGCTCTGTATTCAGCATTAATATTTGCTCTTCCGACTGCTTGCGCTCTGTAATATCGCGGCAGAGAGAGACTATACGAAGTGTTTCGCCCTGACCTTCCATGAAGGCATTGATTTCGATGGGTGTAATACGCCCCTGCCCGTCTACATAATCGATCTCCAGGTTATTGACATAGCCGACGCGCATACACTCCTCTATTGCCATGGTGTTCTTCTCTTTCTCATACTCTGCTGTCCACTCAATTACCCTCCTCCCGACGATTTCGGCGAGGGCATGATGCCCTGTCAGCCGGACATACTCATTATTCGCATCGATCACTGAGCCCCTGTGGTCAAGGATGAGGAATCCAGTCCGGGTGAGTTCCACCAACTTTCGGTATTTCAGCTCACTCTCCCGCATCGACTCCTCGGCCAGCTTGCGCTCGGTGATGTCTTCAACCACAGTCAGGAGGGCCTTTTCACCATCAAAGGCAATTAAGTCTATGGTAAGGTTTGCATAAAAGGATGTGCCATTTTTACGTTTAAATATAATCTCATAATTTCTGACATATCCATTGCTCTGTAATTGTTTCAGGAGTGGTTCCCGATCTTCAGGATTTTGATATAAATTTCTTATATTAAAGTTCAGAAATTCCTCTTTTGTGTATCCGGCTATTTTCGCCAGGGATTCATTATAGACCAGTACTTTGCCTTCTAATGTTGCAACCCCCGTTCCTAATGGTATATTTTCAAATAAAATGCGGAATCTCTCCTCACTCATCCGTAGCGTCTTCCCTACCTGTTTGCGCTCGGTGATGTCGCGTCCTACTGATTGAATTTCCAGCAGAACTCCATGAAGGTCAAAAAATCCCCTATTGACGAACTGTATCCAATGGATATCTCCTTTGGAGGAAACCACTCTGTTTTCAATAATAACAATTGGGTTTGTCGGGGATAATGTAAGCAGTTTTTCCTGGACAATATTGATGTCTTCATCAACAGGCAGAGGAAACCACTTGTTCCCGATTAATTCATCTTTTGTTTTCCCAAAAAAAAGACAAAACACTTCATTGACAAATATAAAGGTCCCATCAGGGTTGAAACGGCAGACGAGTTCAGTTTGGTTTTCGATTACCGACCGATATTTCTCTTCGCTAATCCTAAGCGCCTCCTCATAATGCTTGGACTCGGTGATATCGCGCGCTGTGGAAAGCGCCCCTGTTACGTTTCCCCGGTCATCCTTGAGCACCCTGCACCACCAGGCTAACAGGCGCTTTTCGCCATCTTTCCTTCGCTGCCAGCTTTCTACATAGATTATGTTTTCATTGCCTTTAAAAAGAGGCTGCACTATATCGTATGTTTTTTGCTCTTCTACAAAGTAAAAAGCGGCTTCCTTGCCAATAACATCCTCACCAAAAAACTCCTTGCCTGCATGATTCGCCCAGGTGTAAACCTTGTTTGCGTCCACTTCCATGATGATGTCCGGTACTGCAGCAAGAATTGCTTCCTGTTTCGAGGATAAAGCGTGAAGCGCCTCTTCCGCCTGCTTGCGCAGCGCCTCTAATTCTTCGATAAGCTGCTTTTTTGTCTTTGCCTGGTCTTTCATCTAAAGTTCCTCACCGAATGCATATAGATAAGCTATTGAAAAAAAATCTCTCATAAGGGAAGAGGAGTGAGTGAATGCAAATTTTGTGCTGAAACCATTATTGCCTCCGTTGACACTTGAATAAGCATAACCTTGATCTTGATTATATCATCTATAAAAAAATATGCAACTTAATGTTGGCATGGACAGATTGTTATAAAATAGATTATTGCATACAATTGAAAGGAAGCTATGAGATACCATCGGAGTAGATATGATAAAAACAGGCAAAAGGATTGGATGTAAGTAAAATCGATATTCAGATTGTCGGTGACAAAGGTATTATAGAGATGCTCAGGAAGAAAGGCTATCTTGTTGAACAGATATAAAACATAGGAGGTTACTATTTCTTCAATTATTATTGACGGTTACAATCTGATTGGTATACATCACAATGACCTCAGGCATGAGAGGGAACTGTTCATCCAGTCTCTCGTCGATTACAGAAAGAAAAAGGGTCATGATATAACCATTGTTTTTGACGGATGGAGGACAGGCGAAGGCAACGAGAACCAGGCAGTAACAGGTGGAATAAGGATCATCTATTCAAGGATTGGTGAAAAGGCCGATGCTGTTATTAAACGTATCATTTCTTCAGATCGGCGTGAGTGGATTGTGATCACGTCAGACAGGGAGATAGCAGACCATGCATGGGCTGCAGGTTCTATCCCTGTATCTTCAGAGAAATTCCTGAAAGTATTTGAGAGAAAAGACCGTCTTTCAACTGATGAAGGAGAATATGACGATGATGAATATATAGAACCTCAAAGGAAAGGCAATCCGAGGAAGTTGTCAAAAAAAGATAAGGCAATCAAAAGGGCATTAAGCAAGCTTTAATGAAGAGGATCTTCAGCGCACTTTTTCAGCAAAGACCTGCAGATACCGTCACAATTATTTTCCTTTTGTTCCTGACCGGTCTGACACTGTTCTATTTTGCAATTCTCCCAAGAGCGCCTTATCTGCTGGGTATCTACTCGCTCATGATTCTTACACAGATAATTCTCATCCGGTTTAGAGACAACGGTAGATTCATGAGGAATTTTTATGATGTGATTTTTCCCATAATCTGCGTGCTGGCGGTTTTTGACAGCCTTGAATGGATTGTGCATTATATTAATCCGGAGGACATAGACCCGGTACTTATCAGGCTTGATTATCTTATTTTCGGCAACCATCCTACTGTTATGCTCGAAAGCATAATGAACCCTTTTCTCACTGATATCCTTCAGATTGCCTATTCAACGTACTATTTCATCCCGATAAGCTTTAGTATCATCCTTTTAATGAATAAACAGAGAGAGGAGTTTGATAAGACAATATTCATGATTTTGCTATGTTTTTATCTTTCATATCTCGGTTATATCCTCTTCCCTGCCCTTGGACCAAGATTCTGCCTGAGCAACATTCAGACAACAGAACTCCAGGGTTTTTTTGCTGCCGAACCAATACAGAACCTTCTTAACAGGCTTGAGGGCATAAAAAGAGATGCGTTCCCAAGCGGACATACCGGTATTGCTCTGACTGTCCTCTATCTTGCATGGAGGTTCAGGAAGGGGTTTTTCCGGATAGCGCTCCCCATTGTATCAGCCATGATCTTTTCAACGGTATACTGCCGGTATCACTACGTCGTTGACGTGATCGCAGGGTTCGGTCTAACGCTTTTAACCGTAGTGTTAGGAGAATGGTATTATGGTTGGTGGATTAAGCGGCAGGTAAAAGGCAGAACAGATTATCGAACGTAAATCTTTGCTCCTTCGGACAATGCCCCGTCCAACCCGATCTCGTTACCCCATTCATCAAAAACCCGCTTTGATGACTCTATTCCCTTTAGAAGATCTGCGCTGACAAGGGCATGCCTGACAGTCATCCCCGGCAGGATCTCGATTGGGATATCATTAACAAAAACTTTCATGATCAGGGAGTTTCTGTAATCCGGCCTTCTATGGCCGGAGAAATTATTCTTTTTCCCTTTATGTATTCTATTACCACATCCCTCAGCCATCTGCCGGAATCACTGTATGTCAATTTATCACCTTTCATTGTGCCGCCGACGATTGAGAAATCCCTTGAGGATCTTACCGCATCTCCAAATGCCTTATATCCGTCGCCACCCGCTGCAAGGAAATCATTTGTGGCAACAATATATTCTCTATTTTCTTCTATCAGTTTGCCGGCAATGAAGATATCCTTTATTCTCGAACCAGCCTTTGCTGAAATGGAGTATGTGAATCCAAGGCCTGATACCTGGGGGAATCTGCCGGCCCCTTCTTCAACGGCGGATACGCCATGCTCCAGTGCTTCCCTGATTTGTTTTCCTGTCAGTCTGACAGCAACAATATAATTATCAAAAGGCAGAACCGCATAGATATGTTTTACCTTTAACTCCCCTTTTTTAATGCTTGTCCTGATAGTCCCTCCATTTATGAGTGCAATATCAGCATGTGCCGTTTCTCTCATAATATCAGCTATGAGGTCACCGAGATTTGTTTCTTTTTTCCTCACATTCTCGCCGTCAAAATCAACCCCGGCCTCTCCGACTGTTTCATTGAGGACTGTATCGACCTTTTCCCGGTATTTTTCAACAATCGCTGTAATATTTTTATCATCCTTGTCCGGTTCAGGCCTGATCTCCTCAAGATGACCCTCGTATTTCTCTATCCTTCCATCTGCAACAGTGAGATCAAGGACTCCAAGGGCCTTTGCATGCTCCCATGCCTGAACTATTATTGTATCCCCGATAAGCACCGGCTGGCTAAGCTTTGTATGAGAATGTCCTCCGACGATTATATCTATGCCTTTTACGTCCTCTGCAAGGCTTCTGTCAGCCTGATATCCAATATGAGAAAGGACGATAAAGATATCAGCCTTGTCTTTTAATTCCTGTAAATTATTTTTCACAACCTCTGCCGGCTGAAGGAATATCAGGCCCGCTACATTTCGTGGATCAGTTGATACGGGTGTATCAGCTGTCACAACTCCTATAACAGCTACTTTTACCTTATTGATTTCCTTTATGACATACGGTTTGAGTAAATCAAGACCTTCAATATTTGCGCCAAGCACAGGGAACGTTGCTTCAGATATCCGTTTTTTCAGAACATCCTGCCCGAAATCAAATTCATGGTTTCCCAGGACCATAGCGTCAAATTTCATGGCATTCATCAATTCAATAACTGATTCTCCCTGCGAAAGATTTGCCCAGTTATTTCCCTGGATCATGTCCCCTGCCGAGATCAATAACGAATCTCTTTCATTTCGCAATGAATTCAGCTTAGCAGAGAGATATGCAATGCCCCCAAGGTTTTCATCAGAGCCAAAGGGCCTATACGGCTCTGCAAAACCGTGGAAATCATTCAGATACAAAATACGGATTACAGTCTGCTCAGCCTGTGCATATGGAACCGAGAGGAATAACAGGAGGAATAGGCAAAATACCGCTAAAGATTTATTCATAATTTATTGAGTAATCTCCCCTAACCCCTCTTTATAAAAGAGGGGGATTTTGCTTCTTTTCAGAATGGCATTTACGTATTACCTCCCCCTTTTCTAAAGGGGGATTAAGGGGGATTACTAAACATAATTTTCATTTTCCAACTGAACCTAATTTATTGATCATACTTGCGAGGACGCCGGCGCCGAAACCGTTATCAATATTCACAACACTGACACCGCTTGCGCAACTGGTCAGCATGCCGAGCAATGCTGTAATGCCATGAAAACTTGCACCATATCCGACGCTTGTAGGCACTGCAATGACAGGCTTATCAACGAGCCCGCCTATTACGCTTGGCAGGGCGCCTTCCATGCCTGCAACAGCAATAATCACCCTTGCACGGGCGATCCCCTGCATATTCTCGCTCAGGCGGTGAATGCCTGCAACCCCAACATCATAGATCCTTTTCACCTTATTGCCAAAAATCTCTGCTGTGACTGCGGCTTCTTCTGCCACAGGGATATCCGATGTCCCGGCAGTGACAATCGAGATATATGTAGAAGGCATTTTCATCTTTTTCTGTATGATGCTTATGGTTCGGGCCAGTCTGTTATATTCGGCATGCCGGCTTAATTTTTTTACAGCCATAAATATCTCTTCATCCGCTCTCGTGCACAGGATATTGTTTTTCCCTTCGAGCATGGATCTGACAATGTGTTCAATCTGCTCTATGGTCTTGCCGGGAGAGAAGATAACTTCAGGATAGCCGGTGCGGAGACTGCGGTGAAGGTCTATCTTTGTATGACCGAGGTCCTTAAAAGGCAGTTCCTTTAGTTCTTTTAGCGCCCCGTCCACGTTTAATTTTCCGTTTTTGACTCTTAAAAGTATCTCTTTCAGTTCTTCAGGGCTCATAGTATTCCCTTTTTAGGTTTAAAACTTCCCATTCTGTATCCTTCCAGATCAAAACACACATAGGTATATCCGTAATCTTTAAGATGTATTGAAACCGGATCCATTACTGTTTCATCCAATATCGTTGATCTTTGATCCCGGCTTACTTCA
This sequence comes from Thermodesulfovibrionales bacterium, assembly GCA_049302065.1. Classification (GTDB taxonomy): domain Bacteria; phylum Nitrospirota; class Thermodesulfovibrionia; order Thermodesulfovibrionales; family SM23-35; genus VGWX01. Next base: position 49,357 of record JBAQLU010000241.1, on the reverse strand, counting down.
ATGCGTGCGAGATCCCCATGGCTTCTGACACGCACACCTGAGAACCCTATCCCTGCAAGGTAATGCTCGGATCTTTCGATCCTTTTAAGTTCATCAAGCGTTATTCTCGTATTATAAGGGATTCTTGTCAACAGACAGGAATCTGCCGGCTTATCCCATGTCGGAAGCTTCAATTGTCTTGAGAGGCTTCTGATATCCTGCTTAGACAGGCCGCATATTTTCAGCGGACTGAGTATCCCTGATTCTCTTAATGCGCGTGATCCGGGGCGGTAGTCGCGCTGATCATCTCTGTTTGTGCCTTCTAAAATATGCTCAAAACCTTTTTGATACGCTTTCTTAGTGATGCCTGAAAAAAAAGACGACTTGCAGTAGTAACATCTGTCTTCAGGATTTTCAATAATAGATTCAGAAAGCGGGAGTTTTATTATCTGATGCCTGATATTGAATTTCCGCGCAAGGTCTTTTGCTTCTTTCAATTCCCTGCGTGGAATATACGGAGAGTCAACAGTAACTGCAAACACATTGTCACCCAAAGCATTGTGTGCGGTTATCAGCAAAAAAGTACTGTCAACCCCACCGGAAAAAGCTATCACTACCTTTTTCAGCTTCTTCAGATAATCTCTTAGTCTCTGATATTTCTGTTCCGGTGTAATCATTTCTCCTGAGAAAGATCATTTATGATTTCCTGGTATACCTCTCGTATCGGCTTATTGTGCGCCTTTGCGATGGCGGCAATCTCATCATATTCGGGTTTCACCTTGCTCTCTCCGTTTGGAAGAAGAGCCTTTTTCAGGGTTATCTTTCCGTATCGGGTATCTGCGGATATGAATTCTCTTGGCAGGGCTGTCTTCTCAACAGAGCAAGTTCTCAGCCCAAAGGTAGACGTCTCATGCAGTATCAATGAAATGAGTTTCTCTTTTTTCTCATTGCTGCAGAGAACGCTCAATTGTGATGCGTTCCGGGTCTTCTTCATGATTATCGGAGTAATGAAGACGTCATCAGCCCCTTCGGCAAACAGCTTGTCCATAATGTAATCAATGAGTTCAGGGTTCATGTCATCAATATTGCACTCAATCAACGAGTGGTGTTCCTGGTCCGGCCTTGCAAGAGTTTTGCCGAGGTGAACCCTGAGGAGATTCGGGATTGCTGATTGCCTGTTGCCGATGCCATACGCAGTTTTCTGAATCCTGAAAGAAAGGTTATCAGTGAATTCATTCACATTGCATGCAAGTATTACAGCGCCTGTCGGAGTGGTGGCTTCGAATGGTTGAGACCCTTTTTTTACAGGGATGTTTTTCAGGATCTCAACTGTTGCAGGAGCCGGCACAGGAAGTGTTCCGTGTTCGCCCCCGGCAAATCCGCTTCCAAGCTCAACGGAGGAACTGATGATACGGTCGGGCTTCAGATAATCGAAACATATTGCAGCGCCAACGATATCAAGTATCGAATCAACAGCGCCCAATTCGTGAAAATGAATGGTATCAGTAGAAGTCCCGTGCACTTTTGCTTCAGCTTCTGCGAGTGTTCTGAACATCCTCTCTGCACCGTAACAGACATTTTCATTAAGACCGCTCTTATGAATCAGTTGAAGGATGTCATTCAGATTGCGATGCTCATATGAATCAGCTTCTGTCTGGATACGCACTTTAGTGCCTTTTATGCCATTCCGGATCTCGTCAGAAATCAGGATGGAATAATCTTTCAGGAACAGTCTGGCAAGTTCCTGCTTGAGGTATTCTCCGGGCACACCAAGGTCAATCATGGCAGCAAGGTTCATGTCGCCGCTGATGCCTGAAAAACAGTCGTAATAAAGGATCTTCATTGTCTGAATATAATCCTGTACATATAGTGTCTATTTTAGCTCAAAACTGAAAATTCTTTTTGGAACTTGTTCAAATAAATACTTCTATGACAGACCTGTAGCTTTTATATTTGAAAATAAAGTAAAATATATAGGTTGTGATTTCTTTGTCCCTCCAGAGGCATTGTCGATAAAATCATGATTGATACTCTGAATAACTGAATTTGTCTTATTATTCTTTACAGCGTTGTATCAGCGCATAAGATTTCTAAAGGCAGAGAAGAGGAAAGGTTTGTTTATGAGACGTGATGATTTAAGGAATATAGCTATTATAGCCCATGTTGATCATGGCAAGACTACGCTTGTTGACGGGATGATGAAACAGGCCGGGCTTTTCCGATCCAATGAAAAGGTGCAGGAACGCATTATGGACAATATTGACCTTGAGAGGGAACGCGGCATAACTATCATGGCAAAGAATGCAGCCGTTCGGTACAACGGCATGAAGATTAATATTGTAGATACCCCCGGTCATGCAGACTTTGGCGGTGAAGTTGAGAGGACACTGAAGATGGTAGACGGGGTGCTGCTGCTTGTTGACGCCTCAGAAGGCCCCCTGCCGCAGACAAGGTTTGTGCTGCAAAAAGCCCTTGAACGCAAACTCCCGCCTATAGTTGTTATCAATAAGATAGACCGGCCTGATGCAAGGATACAGGCTGTGCTGAATGAGATATATGACCTTTTTATTGATCTTGATGCAACAGAGGAACAGCTTGAATTCCCGGTTCTTTATACAAACGCAAAGCTTGGCTCTGCAACACTGAGCATGGAGGAAGAATCAGATAATCTTAAACCGCTGTTTGATACGATAATGAAAACCATACCTCCGCCTGCGAATGCAATTAACGGTCTATTGCAGATACTCGTAACCAACATTGAATATGACAACTATGTCGGGAGACTCGCAATCGGACGTATATTCTCGGGGACAGTGAAGGTAGGGGATAATGTTGCCATGGCCAAAGCTGACGGCGAACTGTCAAAGACAAAGGTATCATTACTTTATATATTCGAGGGGCTTGAGAGGATTGCTACTGAAGAGGCCTCTGCCGGAGAAATTATCGCCCTTGCAGGACTGGAAGGGATAAATATAGGAGACACCATCACTGACGTAGAAAATCCGAAGCCATTGCCGAGGATAAAGGTGGATGAGCCTACCATTTCGATGGTATTTTCTGTCAACACATCCCCTTTTTCAGGGAAAGACGGCACATATGTAACATCCAGGAAATTAAGGGAAAGGCTTGAGAAAGAACTCCTCTATAACGTAGCAATAAAAGTGGACCTTACCGAGACAGACTCCTTTAAGGTTATGGGACGCGGGGAACTGCAGCTTGCAATACTTATCGAGATGATGAGGCGGGAGGGGTATGAACTTTCTGTTGCCATGCCCGAGACAATAACAAAGACGATAAAGGATGTTTTACATGAACCCATGGAACTGCTTGTCATAGATGTCCCTGAAGAATACATCGGGGTTGTTACCCAGCAGATCGGCATGAGAAGAGGCAAAATGCAGAAGATGCAGAACAATGGATTTGGCAGGGTAAGGCTTGAGTTCAGGATCCCTTCGCGGGGGCTGATCGGTTTTAGATCACAATTTCTCACCGATACAAGAGGAACAGGACTGCTGAATCATCTCTTTGACGGATATGAACCCTGGCATGGCCCTATCTCCAAGAGGCAGACAGGCGCACTTGTAGCTGACAGGCAGGGGATATCCACTACCTATGCGCTTTTCCACCTGCAACCGAGAGGAATACTCTTTATCAGGGAAAATACTCATGTGTATGAAGGCATGATAATAGGCGAGAATTCAAGGGCAAATGACCTTGAAGTGAATGTCATTAAGGAAAAGAAGCTGACAAACATGCGTGCCTCAAACGCAGATGATGCGCTTCAGCTTATACCTCCAAGGATCATGAGCCTGGAGCAGGCGATAGAATTTATTAAAGAAGATGAGCTTGTTGAGGTAACACCTGAATTTGTGAGGTTGAGGAAAAAGCTGCTCGGAGCCAACAAAAGGCATTTAGATAAAAAGGCGATAAAAGCGGCTGTTGCATAAGCTTCCATGATCTTCCCCTAATAAATCTCCACCTGTAAAAAATTAAATGATTAGTTCTCTTCGGCTCAAAAATAAGACTGCCTGAATAAAGTCTGCCAATTCATGAAAATTTTCACGTCATTAATGCTTTTTTATGTTTATAGGTCTTCCAGCGGTTATGCATCCAGAGGTATTGTTCCGGGTATTTCCGGATAATTAGTTCCATCTTTTTGTTGATCTCTTCCGTCAAACGAAAGATCTCTTCTTTTTCGCTTCGGTATTCTCCGGGCGAAACAGGGTCAGAGACAATGCCTTCAAAACTGTATCCATCTCTGCTCCTGCAGCACGCAACTACCACAATCGGTCTTTTGTATGCAATAGAAAGTATGGCTGGTACGGGTGTCGTGGTAGCTTTACGTCCGAAGAAATCAACCGAAATCCCCCGCATGGTGCTCTGATCCGGCAGCATGCCGATGGATTTTCCATGCTGCAATGTCTTCTGGAGGGTGAACATGGCATTCTTCTTCGGGATAATAACCTGTCCGCTGCCGGCCCGTTTTTTGTAAATCAGTTTTTCGAGATAGATGTTGTCGAGTGGTCTTACCACGACCACCAAAGGGATGCCTACAACTGAACTTACATGGGGCAGGAGTTCCCAGTTTCCGATATGAGGTGTCACGAAAATGCAGCCTTTAGAATCATCGTGGATTCTTTTTGCCTTCTGAAAAAGTTCATTAAGCCCGAGTGATGCTTTCCGCAGATCATCCTGAACGCTGTCTGATTTCAAAACATCCTGAAATTTTGAACCCTCAAGGAAAGTGAGAAAAAACGATATGCAGCTCATGCGTGCGATCTTTCTGATCTCCTTATCATCTTTCTCTCCTGAATAAGCATGTTTAAGGTTATTGATTGCAATCGTGCGTCGTTTCGATACGAGAAGATAGAAAAGGTTTCCCAGCAGGCTGCTTATAAGATGGATGATTTTAAGTGGTGTTATGCGGCAAAAGACAAGAAGGGTATAAACAGCTATATACTCAACAACCTGAAGAGTTTTCCCCTTTTTGGAACGCTTCTTTTTGGCCTTTTTAGGGGATTGTGTATCTGCACTCTTCACTTCAGCACATCAGTCGTATCAAAGAATACAATTGAAAAAATATTTGGAGCGTTTACTAAGGAGTTCATAAGTAAAACCACATGAGATGCAAATTTTGTCATTCTCCAGCTTGACTGGGGAATCCAGTCGTTTCTGGATTCCCCGATCGAGTCGGGGAATGACGATTATGTGGGTTTACTTATGGTCTTGTTAGTAAGTTCACTTTAAAACCTGTACTACAACAGAGGAAGACTGTCCGCCAATGCCATAGCTGACAGATAAAAAATGATCTTTTTGACATTGCTGATGAGAACCCGATATCCTGAGTTCAGAAAATTCCTTTTCACTCTCCCTGAAGTTCAGCGTAGCAGGAGCTATTTTATCCTGAACAGCTTTAATCCCTAATATTATCTCGGCAATATCACTTGCTGCACCGAGATGTCCGGTGTAAGGCTTCATGCCGCAGATGGGAATTGCATGTTTCTCTTTGTCGAATACCTGCATGATTGATCTCAGTTCGGATCTGTCGCCTTTTTGAGAGCCGCTACCGTGGGGGCTGATAAAGGCAAGGTCTCCGGGATCACATGAGGTTTCATTTAATGCAGCAGCAATGCTACAGAGAGTAACCTGTGAATGAACGCTTATCCCGCGGTCATTCGAGAATGCTATGCTGTTCCCGAATCCTTTTATTTTCCCCAGAATAGTTGCACCGCGCTTCTCAGCAATGTCTGAGGCCTCAAGAAAAAGCGCAGCCCCTCCCTCGCCGGGAATAAAGCCGTCTCTTCTCCAGTCAAAAGGCCTGTAAGAAAGGATACCATCTCTGCACTGAGAGACAAGGCCCAGTCCTTCCATCTCATAGAGAGGAATCTCTGTGAGCCAGTTGCCGCAGCCTGCTGCCATTGCAGCATCTGCTTTGCCCTGTCTGATACTCCTGCATGCGAGTTCGACTGCATTCCCTCCGCATGGAGAGTGGCTTGCAAGACTTGTATTGGGTCCCATGAATTCCAGATAGGCTGAAAGAAAGCTGAAGAGATTATTATTAATGGATTCAAGGAGAAAAAAAGGATTGACCTTATCGAGGGTTGACCTGTTTAACCTCTCATGGTCTATTGTCTGCCATTTCCCATGGGTACCATCCTTTGTGGCAGGATACATGAAATCACAGCCGACTTTTGTTGTGTCTCCTGATGCAATGAACAAAGCCCTTCTGCCGGGTTGTATGTCCGTGATATTTATACCGGATGAAGATAATGCATCACGTGCTGCATTGAATCCGAGGATCGAGCCGCGGTTCCGAAATTTCATCTGCCCCAAGAGTTTGTGAGGAATATCCCTGTCTGTTTCGGCTTCTTTGACCTTCCCCATAAACTGCAGAAAGCCCGGCAATCCATCATTGGGATAATGTGCTATCCCTGTCTTCAATGCCTTTACATTCCCCCAGTTTTCTGTAACACTGTTCCCTGTGGGTGTTATGAGTCCCATTCCTGTTATTATTACTTCTCTGTCATGCACGTATCATCCCCTCGTCAGAAGCTTGAAGAATCTCTTCTGTTCATTGGCGTCTTCTATCTCTTCAAAAGATATTGTCTCTCCCTCAAACTCAGCAATGATCTTCTTTTTTCCATCAACCATACCAACACCCGAATACATTATTTTATCTTTTTCAGGTCCCTGGATCAGTTTCACCTCGAGATCAACGCGGTCACCTGGAAATGCAAAACCATAGAACTTGCATTTGTGAACCTTTGTTATAAGAAACCAGTCTTTGAAATCAGAGGATGCTGCAACAAGCCAACCGGTAAGCTGAGCTATTGCCTCAAGCAAGAGCACACCGGGCATGATCGGGTTTTTCGGGAAATGGAATTCGAGGAAATCCTCACTCATGGCAACATTTTTTATGCCCCTGATACCTTCATTAGCCTTCCATTCAGTGATGCGGTCAATAAGCAAATATCGCATGTATCCTCCTGTATCCCGGGTTCAGTTCCCGATTAGAATGACTGAAGCTACGGCATAATCCGATGCATGTGAGATAGAAACAGTCCACTGGCAAATCCTTCTTTTTTTTGCAAGCTTTTCAGCCCAGCCTTTTACATGAAGCTCCGGCTTCCCTGAAGGAGCCGGGAGAACTTCGATCTCCTGGAAGAGATGATCAATGCCTGTTCCGGAAAATCCTGTACCGAGGGCTTTCACAAATGACTCTTTTGCAGCAAAACGGCCTGCAAAGTGTATATATGGATCTTTCCTCGACTCGCAGTATTCTCTCTCCTTTTCAGTAAAAATATCTGAAATAAAAGCGCTGTTTTTCTGTATTATGCGTTTTAGTTTAGAAATATCTACAATATCTATTCCCTGAAGAATCTTCATCATGATACGCTTAACCCTCCGTCAACCGATATGGCCTGTCCCGTAATATAATCTGACATATTGGATGCAAGAAATAAAACAAGGAGCGCAACATCACGGGGTTCTCCGAACCTGCCGCATGGTATCCCTTTAAGGATATCTTCACCTGCCCTCTTTCTTGCCCTGGTACTCATATCTGTGACAATCACCCCCGGCAATACAGCATTGACCTGTATGCCCTTGCCTGACAACTCGACGGCACAGGCTCTGGTGAAGGATATCAAACCACCTTTTGAAGCGGCATAGTTTGTCTGTCCGCGGACGCCTTTGATCGCACTTACTGAGGAAATATTGATGATCTTCCCTGCATGTTGCAGCAGCATCATTTCAGCAGCGAATTTTGAACATAGGAAGGCGCCTCTCAGGTTCAGTTCAAGCACCCTGTCCCAATCAGGAAGCCCCATACTCAAAAGGAGGTTATCCCTGATAATCCCTGCATTATTGACCAGGATATCGATTTTATTGAAAGTGGTTTTGATATAGGCAAAGAGCTTTTCGACCTCCCCGGGTTTTGCTATATCAGCCTGGAAGATCGCAGCCTTGCCTCCCTGCCGGATAATCTCTTCGCGTATCTTTTCAGCTTCTTCCACTGACCTGTTGTAATTGATTATGACATATGCTCCTGCCTGTGCAAGGAGCAGACTTGTCTCCCTTCCGATCCCCCTTGAACCTCCGGTAACGAGAGCAATCCTGCCTGTTAAATCTATTTTCATTGTTCTTCTCCAGGATACTTTTTAGTGATGATGGATGCGTTCTGCCCTCCGAAGCCAAAGGAATTTGAGAGCGCAGCCCTTACCGTCATTGACCTGTGCACATTCGGAACATAATCGAGGTCACACTTTGGATCAGGACCGGTCAGATTTATTGTAGGATGGATTTTGTTCCTTTCGGTGCTCAATACCGTGAAAACAAATTCCGGGCCGCCTGATGCTGCCAGTAAATGCCCGATCAGGGACTTGCTTGAACTGATCGCAATCCTCCGGGCGTGATCCTGAAAAACATTTTTTATTGCAACTGTCTCCATTGCGTCATTCAGTTTTGTGCTCGTTCCATGAGCATTAATATAATCTATGTCATGATTATTCAGACCAGCATCATTCAGAGCAGCCCTCATTGACTGTTCACCGCCGCGGCCCTGCGGATGTGGGGCTGTCACCTGGTATGCATCCATTGATGAACCGTACCCTGCAACTTCACAATATATCTTTGCTCCTCTGCTGACAGCGTGTGATTTTTCTTCGAGGATTGCAATGCCGGCCCCTTCCCCCATAACCAGTCCTGCCCTCCTCCTGTCAAATGGCCGGCAGAGGGTCTGAGGACTTTCAGATGAGGTTGCAGCAGCGCTGAGCAGGACAAAAAAGACGAGCCCTACAGGATTAATCATCGAATCAGCTCCGCCTGCAACCATCAGGTCAGCATCTCCCCTTTGCACTGCGCGATAGCCTATCCCTATAGCCTGGGTCGCAGATGCACAGGCTGTTGTGATAGTGCAATTCATGCCATGCAGACCGAATCTATTGCCGATGAGTGCTGAAGGCCTGTGCGAATTGTTTTTCATGATGGACTCTCTGTGCACGCGACTGTATTCTTTACCAAATCTTTTTATATTAAAATTTCTATCGTCAATCCAGTTTTGAATGTCTTCTAATCTGTTGATGCCAAGCCCTGCTGCAAGGGCAACCCCGCAATTATCTCTCTGTTTCCCATAGTCTGAAATGCCTGCGTCGCTGAGCGCATTCTTTGCTGCCCAGAGGGCAAAGAGGGTTCTCCTTTCACCTTCTGTTAGGGATTCTTCTTTAAATTCCTCCTGTATCTTCTGCCAATCTTTTTCTCCCACCTCACCGACCGCCTGAACAGGAGATTTTTCAGCAAAGGGCAGGGTGAGCTTTGATATGCCGGAAATACCCTTAAGGGCTTTCTCCCAGCTTTCTTCAACATGAAGACCAAGGGAGGTTGCCATTCCAAGGCCGGTAACGACTACCCTTCTTTTTTTATGGTTTTTATCCGGATTCACTGAATTTTCCATCCGCTGTAATATTCGAACCTCTTAATGAGTTCTTCCGAATGTACATCGTGAAAATGGCTGTAAATGATCCGGTTCAGGGAAGCAATACATTTATCGTTGACGTATATGCCGGCCATGCCGAGCGAGTCTCTCCTTGATGTTGAGACGATTTCACCACGGATCTCTGCCCTGAACCCGGGCCGTAAGGTCGAAGTGACCGTAACATCCTCAATCAGTGACATGATCGCAGTGAGCCTGAAATCATGAGAATAGATGATCAGCCATCCAAGGAGCTGGGCCATTGCCTCGATCATAATAGCCCCGGGGACGATGGCAATCTTTGCATAATGTCCCCTGAGGAATTCCTCTGAAAGAGAAAAGCTCTTTACCCCTGTAATTGATTTGCCTTTTTCTATATGTGTAACTGCATCATAAAATAGAAATCGCATATTTATTCCTCTACGTTCCGTTTTGAAATTACTAATAAGACCATAAGTAAAACCTCATCTTCTTGATGAGTTCTGTCATTGCGGCTTGTCCGCAATCCTTTTTAAACCTTTATGAAGGGGGACTCGGAAAGATTCCGGACGAGCCGGAATGACAGATTTAATACCTGGCAAATATGCTCTTGGATTGTTCATCTGACAGCCTCTATTATAATTGATGCAGCCTGGCCTTCGCAGCTTTGACAGTTGATCAGAATCTTTTGCAGGTTCATTCTTAAAGGTTTTCTAATAAGATTAAACAGGATACTGCTGTCCGGCGAAGAAGTAATTGTCTGCGGGACTATGCCTGACTCAAGCATCGAGATTCCGAGTATGACATCAACAGCAGGCGCGCCTGCAAGGAGGTGGCCCAATGCGCCCTTTGAAGAAAATACATTTACCTTATCTATACAATCAGCAAAGATTTCATGAATCGCATGGATTTCATTCTTATCTCCTGATATGGTTCCATCACCGTGTGCGATAATCAGGTCAATATCGGAAGGCTTAAGACCTGCGCTGTTAAGGGCTCCCTGCATTGCATTGCCAAGTGCATGTGAAGCAGGGCCTGAAAACTTTCCGTCAGACTCAAATGCGAAGCTGTATCCGGTGACAGATGCAAGACATTTCATCCTCCGCTCAATTGCAGATTGACGGGATTCGAGTGTCAGGACGCCGCAGCCTTCCCCAGGTACAGTCCCGTTCCTGTCTGCAGCAAAAGGTCTGCATGCCGGTTCTGTCAGGTCATTCGAAGTATTAAGGATGCCGCTGAGAAGACCTCGTGCAAGACTGAAGGGTGATATCTTCTCACTGACGCCTCCGGCAAGAACAGCCTGTGCTGTACCGTCCAGCAATGTCTGCATCCCTTCTGCAACGGCCTGAGCGCCGGAGTCGGCATGAGGCGAAAATACTGTATTTTCACCCCTCATATCGAGATTTATGGCAACCTGACAGAAGCTGATATTGTTCAACATTGACAACGGCCAGAGCGGATAAATCTCTCTGTATCCATCTGTATAAAACATATCGTAATTCAGGCTGCCGGAGGAATTCAGGGATTTCAGGACAGAAGGAAGGAGGTCTTCTGCCTTATAGTCGACCATTCCCATACCCGCAAAAAACCCTATATCTTCTTTCGGGAGGGAAGCCTTATCAAGGCCTGCCTGGGAAAAGGCGTCACGCGCACATTTCATGAGCATATATGAATGGGTATCCATAATGCGGGAATCCCTTGGATGGATACCGAGGTCTCGTGGATTAATATCTTTTACCTGTGCAGCAGACGTGCATTCAAACTCTGATACATCAAATCCTTCGATAGAGCGGATTCCTGTCTTACCGGAAAGCAGGGCGTTCCATACCTCTTCTCTTCCAATGCCGAGTGAGCAGACTATGCCTGCCCCGGTTATGACGACACGGTTATCGGTCCGGGACATTTCTTAAATGGGCGTAATTATATTTTCTATCCATCAAATTTGCCGATACAGAGGCATGCATTCTGCCCTCCAAAGCCGAATGAATTCGATATGGCGATCCTGTGTTCCTGTGTTCTTGCCACATTGGGGACATAATCAAGATCGCACTTTGGATCAGGGAACTCATAATTAATTGTGGGAAGGATGGTGGATTGATTCATTCCGGCAAGTGTCAGTATGCACTCTATGGCGCCTGCAGCGCCTATGCTATGTCCCAGCATGGATTTATTGGAGCTTACCGGGATACTCCTTGCCCTTTCGCCGAATACCTCCTTTATCGCCACAGTTTCAGTCAGGTCGTTTTGTACTGTGGATGTGCCGTGCGCATTGATATAATCAACGTCTTCAGAAGAGATGCCGGCATCCTCCAAAGCACCTTTTATAGCCAGAATTGCGCCCAGTCCTTTTGGGTGCGTATCAGTAATCCTGTATGCATCGGCAGAGGAGGCGTATCCGAGGATCTCTCCGTATACCGGCACACCGCGTGAGCGTGCATGCTCGAGTTCTTCCAGAATAATAGTCCCTGCGCCTTCTGACATCACGAACCCGTTTCTCTTGCGGTCAAATGGCCGCGACGCTTTTTGGGGTGTGGTATATCTTTCAGACAAGGCCTTAATCAGCACAAAACCTATGAACCCTACAAAATTTAATGTGGTGTCACAGCCTCCGGCGATCATGACATCAGCTTTTCCTTCCTGGAGCATCCTGTATGCTTCACCGATTGCCTGAGAGCCTGCAGCACATGCGGATACGATCGATAGGTTGGGGCCTTTGCAGTTAGAGAGTATCGAGAGCATGGATGTCACAACATCAGGCTTTCTCCTTAAGAAATTGAGATACGAGTACCCTCCTGCCTGCAGGAGGCCTTTCATATCCCAGGAACCATTCCCATTATAGAACCGGTGGAGGAAGACGAGATCTTCTATAGTCGGGTTATCAGCATGATAACCGAGAGAGACGCCGATTCTCTCCCGGGCTGCTATTTTGTCAGTTTGAGCCTGTTCAGTTGCCTCGATGGTTGCAGCCCTGATCAACCTGAGACCGCGGGCAGAGAATTTATAATACCGCTGAGCAACAGGATCATGGATCTCATCAAGCCATCTGTCCTGTACCTGTCCTCCAATCTGACAGGGCAACCCTTTTGTATCAAAAGAGGTAATATAATCAATACCTGAAAGCCCCCTGGCAGCGCTCCTGAATGTTTCTTCTGTATTTTTCCCGAGGGGAGTTATCATTCCATAACCGGTTACAACTACCCTTCTTTTCGGAAATTCTCTGGACATAATAAATGAATGCAGATGTATTAAAAAATCTTCTTTTCTTCCTGGACCTTTGTCAGCCAGGCCTTTATGAGATCATCGCCATTTGTAAAGGCTGCATATTCACCGCATGAACCACATTTGATGCGGAGACTGTTTTCTGACTGCCATTCAGAATTTCCGCAGGCTGAACACTTTTCAGGGAGGCTGTCGAGAATATCCAGCACGCCCCTTGTTAGGGACTGAACTGTGACCAGGGCAGGCACTTCGTCCATATCCATGCCGGGACGCAACTCAGGAAAGTTTTCGCCCATGCGGAATTGCAGCAGAGAGACAGCTTTGTCGGTAATCTGGCTGTTCGCATCAATGGCAGAGCCCTCACCGAACATCTCTTCGATATGCTCAAGGATAAAATGCCGTGCCATCTTGATCCCGAAAGCCTGCTCAAGACGGTAATTGATATCGAGGAAATCGAGAGACTCTGCGCCCAGATCCTTAATGAGAGAACTCTCCGGCTTGATGGAATCCTTATCAATATTAAGCGTTTCCGCTATCGCTTTTTTGGCTTCCTCAAATACAGTTGCTTCTGTAATAAAATTCTGGCTCATAAGGTAACCTCCAAATAAGGCATATATTTCAATATGATAATTCCTGTTTTTTATCTGCTTTGGGGAAAGGTCTGTAAAGTCTGTTGCTGAGTCCCCTGTCAACAACGATCATCTGCCCCTGTATCCCCCTGCTCGCAGGGTCACAGAGGAAAAGGACAGCGTCTGCTATCTCATCAGGTTCAACAAAAAGCTCATTGGGTATCTGGTCAAGTTCTTCCCAGTACTGACGGAGGACTTTAAAAGAGTCTGTCTTCACAATGCCTCCGCATACGCCATTGACTGATATCTTCCTTGTGCTCAGGCTTTCAGCAAGGTCTCTGACAGCGGATTCCATTGCTGCCTTCATGGTTCCAAGTGGATATGCAGGGTTGTAAAAACGGCTTCCGAGACTCGATATAAAAACGATTTTCCCTGCTGAATTTTCCAGCAAGGGAAGGGCTGCCTGGACGCAGAAGATGTTGCCAAGGTAATTCGTTTCAACAAGCTGTCGCAATTCCCTCTCGGGAAGTTTCTCCAATGGTTTGAAAGGCGCCTTTGCAGCATTCAGAATGAGAAAGTCCAGCCGACCGCATTTTTCATTTATTTCATGAAACATCTCTTTCACTGATTCCTTCACAGCTATATCAGCCTGAATGAGGAAGGCACGGCGTCCCATATCCCGGATATCTTTACACAGGAGTTCTCCCTGCTCCTGGGATTTACCTCCTGATTTGCGGAAATTAACAACAATATCAGCGCCCTCCCGGGCAAAATTCCGCGCAATTGCGCTCCCGATGCCACGGGAACTACCTGTTATCAATGCAATTTTATCTTTAAAGAAATTACAGTGCATAATTTTGAATCTATAATATATCATAGATTAATATATTATAGGAAAGGTTGAAAACGCTTCTTGTAAAGGGTAGTATTATTACTACAGCGGCACTTTTCAATAAAAACCGCTAATCAATGGTTTTTAATCGTCATTCCGGGCTTGACCCGGAATCCAGAACGTATTGAAACCCATGGATTCCCGATTACGAACTTCGGGAATGACAAAAAACACGCTATAGCTATAGTATTAATAAAAGTTGATTGAACCCCGGTAGGAAAATGATATAATTGATCTGTTTAAAAGGATAAAGACTCCAAAAAAATATAAGGGGGAAGCTATGAAAAAGCAGGGAATAGCTTTAACGCTCATCATTCTTCTGATCGTTCCGCTCTCAGTCTATGCAGGCGCTCCGCTTGACAGCGTCAAAGGAAACATCAATAAGGTGCTTGATGTTTTACGTGACCCGGCTCTTAAGGGAGAATCAGGGAAAAAGACCAAGAGACAGAAAATCCGGTCTATTTCGGACAAGATGTTCGACTACTCCGAGCTTTCAAGGAGGACATTGGGGATAGACTGGAAGAAACTGAACACTGCGCAGCAGAATGAGTTTACCGATCTCTACAAGTCTCTCCTTGAAGATGCGTATGCTGATAAGATCATAAACTATACGGATGAAAAGGTAGCCTTCAGCAAAGAGAACCAGCTCTCGGAAAAAACATTTGAGGTGCAAACTACAATTCTGACAAAAAAGGCTGATATACCTATTTACTACAGGGTAATTCAAAAGGATGGAGAATGGAAGGTATATGATGTTGTTATCGAAGGCGTAAGCCTGATCAATAACTACCGCAATCAATTCAGGGAGATCCTCATGAATAAATCGCCTGAAGTATTGATCGATACATTAAGAAAGAAAGTCGGAAAGGCATAAAAATAAAAGGTTGTAATGAAAAAGGAGGGGAGTTCATGAAGCTGATTTTTATGGTGTGTGCAATCTTCATATGTCTTTCGTTGAGTTCCTCCCATATATTTGCTGTTTCTCCCGGAGATCTTCTGGAAAAATCTTTCATTGAAACCGAAGAGGGAAAAACTCCTCATGAGCAGGAGAAAAAACCTCTTATAACAGACCAGGCAAAACCGGATCCAGCGAAAGCAGAGGAGCCGAAATCTGTTGCGACCGGGAACAATGAAGGCGAAGAAGAGGGTGAAGAAGAGACGGTGAAGATATCCGATCCTTTACGCCCATGGAACAATGCAATGTACCATTTTAACGATAAGGTCTATTTCTGGATACTGAAACCTGTTGCCCGGGGGTATTCAGAGGCAGTTCCTGAAGACATGAGACTCGCGGTCAGTAACTTTTTTTCAAATCTTGCCATGCCGATACGTTTTATCAGCAACCTTTTACAGTTGAAAGTAAAAAACGCCGGAAATGAACTGCTCAGGTTTGTTTATAACACAACAGCCGGGGTCGGTGGTCTTGCTGATGCCGCAAAGCTCGATTTCGGCATCAAACAGCATGATGAAGACCTTGGCCAGACCCTTGGCAGTTATGGTATCGGCCACGGGTTTTATCTTGTTTGGCCTTTCCTTGGTCCATCGTCTCTTCGTGATACAATTGGCAGGGTCGGAGACGGTTTCCTGGATCCGGTCAGTTATGTCAACCCATGGGAGGCAGCCGTAGGGATAAAGGTTTATGACGAGGTGAATGAAACGACATTCCATATAGGAGATTATGAGGACTTTAAGAAATCAGCCATTGATCCCTATGTTTCTTTGCGTGATGCATATGTCCAATACCGTAAAAAGAAAGTAGAGGAAACTGATACGCCTGCTGAAGGGGAGTCTCAGTCTTCTATACAACCGGTTGGACAACCTGAACCTGCACAGAAGTCAATGACAGATCCTGAACCTGATCAACAACCTCTTGAAAAGCCGGAACCCGTAAAGCAATCAGGTCCTGTGCCTGAACCTGTTCAACAACCAACTGAACAAATAGAATCCGTAAAACAGCCGGGCACATTTTTTAAGCATGCAGAAACATTCGTTAAACTGCCTGAACTAACTCAGAAGCAAGTTGGCCAAAAGCCGATAGAAAAAAGAGAACTGCTTAAATCTACGATTCCCAACAATCAGCATGGAAGCAATCCTGTCCATGTTCAGATCGGCTTATTTAAAGAGAGAAGCAATGCAGAAGATTTCACAGATAAATATAAAAAAAAAGGCTATGATGCTTTTACTCTTGAATGCCCAACCAAAAAGCCGGGTGTAATCTACAGGGTTCTGATAGGTAATTTCAGTAATAAAAAAGAAGCTGCCCAGCTGGCATACGAAGTTCGCAGCAACGAAAAAATAGATGCAATTATTTACCATGAGTGATCCTGTAAGGAGGAACAGATGAACAGATTCAGATGTATAGTTGTACTGGCAGTATCAGTTATGATGATGCTGACAGCTGCCTTATGTTTTGCAGAAGATGAGAAAGCTGAATGCAGTCCTGATGAAATCTACGACGCCTGTGACAAAGACAAGGATGGCAAAATAAGCAGGGAGGAATGGAACACGATCGATACCGACGGGGACGACACTATTACGAACGACGAATGGGATCGTTACAAATATAAGAGTGATGATAAAAAAACCAGCCCTTTCCGGATACGGTATTTTGACGTATACGGTGATGGAACTATGGACAAGGAAAAATTTTTAAGAAACTATCAGAGGCTTCAATAGGGAACGGATTTACTAATGCGGTCGTTAGTATGGCGACATAGTTTCGTCTGTTTGTCATTCTCCGGCTCGACCGGTGAATCCAGTTCCTTTCTCTGGATTGCCCGATCAAGTCGGGCAATGACAGTCATGTATCCTTATTTATAGCAGTGTTAGCGCCTGCTTTTCTGTCTCATTTCTATGTCTTTGTATGGAGGTGCAATTTTTTCTTCTTCTTCATCAAATCAACCAACTCTGTATGCATCTGTGTGATTCCTAACCTGCATATGACACAGATGCCGTCTTTCTGGTTCGTTGAATTGTCGCATTTCATGCATTTATGAGCTTTCATAGTATTTATTACCGCCTTTCTCTTGGTTTAATATCTCTGTTTCCTTGAATTGTACCGCAGTCAATTTGCTTATTACTTTTATATTATACGAAAATTATTAAGAAGTAATGAATGGAATATGAAGAACTTATGAAGACGATGCGGCCTGTAGAAAAAACCATATTGAAAAAATTTGGAAATAGGATAATCATTAAATATGAGTCAAAATAATCTTAGCGACAGTAATAAATCAGCGCTGGCCAGGGAATCAGAGGCTTTTCTGACCGAAATAGTAAGCAGGGCTCTCGAAAATTATGAGATAAGGCCCTCGCAGGTGAATATGATGAATGCCGGCGCAAGGAATATAGAGGAAGGCGGGATTCTCCTCGCAGAGGCCGGGACAGGGACCGGGAAGACTTTTGCTTATCTCATCCCTGCGATCCTTTCGGGGAAAAAGGCACTGGTAACAACCCGCACAATCAACCTGCAGGAACAGCTCGTCTCCAAGGACCTCAGGTTTCTATCTTCTCTGAGAGAATTCAGATGCGCAATCGCCAAGGGAAGGGGGCACTATCTCTGCAAGAGAAGGTTAAATGCGTTCAAGCCGGCTGACAGGGGTGACCTCGATGAGCATGAGGATCTGCTTGAATGGGTTATGGAGACGGAAACAGGGGATATCGAAGATTACATCTCCCGAAGGAAACCCGTCATATGGGACAGGATATGTTCCGATGCGGATGCCTGCAAAGGCAAGAAGTGTCAGTTTTACAGAGACTGCTATTATTTTATGGCACGCCAGCAATGGTCTCAGGCCCAGATTGTAGTTACAAACCATGCCCTCCTGGCAGTCAGTGCCATGATGCAGCATGATTCCAGAATACTACCTGAAACAGATATCCTGGTAATTGACGAGGCGCATGCTTTAGATACGGTTTTTTCCGACCAGATCGGGATGAGACTCTCAAACCGGGGTCTCGATAAGATATTCAACAGGCTGCTGAAGACAGACGAAAGAGGCAACTACAAGGGGCTGCTTTCAAAATCTCCTGCACTTTTTCCGGTTGTTGAATCATTACGGATGGAGACATCCTTTTTCTGGGAACAGGTCGCAAAGGAAATGAAAAGCAGAACAATTATAAGAGGATCTTTTCCCCTGAACTATTCTTTAATGGCGCTCGTTGAATCTATAGAGACACTTCTTGAGAGCATCAAAACATCCGCTATGGGGCTCTTTGAGGAGGATGAAGAGATCGAGCTCAAAGCTTCAATCGTAAAGCTTCTTGCTGTTGCAGAAGATATGAAAACATTCTGTGACGAAACCCCCGGTTTTGTCAGATGGGTTGAGACAGAAGAAAAGAATACAGCGCTCAGGATGTCTCCCGTATATCCATCCGAATTTATTAAAAGCAATCTCCTGCCGGAATATAAGTCCATCATCCTCACATCTGCTACCCTCTCTGTCTCAGGAGATTTCAAACTTATAGAAAATGCTCTTGGTGTCCATGGTTCACAAAAGTTGTCTGTTTCATCACCTTTCGATATGAAAAACCAGGTTTCTGTAGAGATCAAAAAAGGTATCGACCTTAGAGATGAAGACAGCATTGAGAAACTGGCAGGTGTAATCATTGAAGAGGCGGGCAGGGCAAAGGGAGGTACCCTTGTCCTTTTTACCTCAAAGGATGTCATGAGAAAGACCCGGGAACTGACCGCTGAAGAACTATCGAAGATTAATCTTAACCCCATGGTGCAGGGGGAATCCTCAAGCAGGAGGATGCTTGAGACTATGAGAAAAAGCAGGAATACAGTGATCTTTGGCCTTGATTCTTTTTGGGAAGGGGTTGATGTTTGCGGAGATGCCCTAAAGTGCCTTATTATTACTAAACTGCCATTTGAGGTTCCTACTGAACCTATTGTTCAGGCGAGGACTGAGATGATCGAGAGGGAAGGAGGCAATGCTTTTTATGAATACAGTCTCCCGCGTGCTGTACTGAAATTCAGGCAGGGCTTTGGAAGGTTGATCAGAAGCAAGACGGATACAGGCAGGATTATTATCTGTGATGAACGGATCCTGACAAAAACTTATGGTAAGATGTTTATGAAAAGCACCATGCCTACAGGAAATATCGCAGCCACCTGAAGTCATCGGTCGGGAAACGATTTTTTATTAGTAAGGAGTTCATAAGTACTGATAAGTTCATAAGTAAGGACTCATAACCGTCATCCTCCGGCTTGACCGGGGGATCCAGAACCTATTGAAAAAACTGGATTATCCGGTCAAGCCGGATAATGACAACATTCGCATATGATGCGGTTTTACTTATGCACTTCTTAGTAACACCACATTTATATACTAAGTATTGTCATTCTGGCTTGTCCAGAATCCTTCTGGCATCCTCCCCAAGAAAGAAGAATCAGAAAGATTCCCGACGCGCTTCACTTGCGGGAATGACAGCCGTTGGATTTTTCATGCATTTATGGATAAACTCTAAATATAGAATTTTACGTCAGATGCTTTACGGATATGGAAATAGTTGATCGGCTAATAATACATCAGCTTACGTTCCAGGTCTGATGAGCGGGAAAGCCTCTTTGCTTCATCGAGAGTTATGATATTCTGTTTGCAGAGTTGAATCAAATGCTGGTCGAGTGTCTGCATCTGATATTCATCGCGTCCTTTTTCAATGTGGTGTTCGATTTCATCGAGGTGACCATCACGGATACATGCCTTGATTGTAGACGTCGTATACATTACTTCTAATGCCGGCAAAATTTGATCGCCGCTCTTTCCCCTTACGAGTCGCAAGGAAACTGTAGCCACCAGGATTTCTGATAGTCTATGGCGGACATTCTCCTGGGCCTGCGGGGGATAGTACCCGACAATGCGGTTGATAGTAGAAGCTGCATTGTTAGTATGGAGTGTCGATAATACAAGATGCCCTGTTTCAGCAGCTTTGATGCAGGCGTCTATCGTTTCTATATCACGCAGTTCTCCGACCATTATGACATCAGGATCCATACGCATAGCTGCCTTTAAGGCGCCTCCAAAACTCTCTGTATCGATACCCAGTTCTCTCTGGATAATACAGCTTTGAGTTGAAGGAAAAATAAACTCGATGGGGTCCTCGATGGTAATAATACTATAGCTGAAATTGTCGTTGATAAACCGGATCATAGAAGCAAGCGTCGTAGATTTCCCATTGCCGGTGGGTCCGCAGACAAGAATCAGTCCGTTCGGGGCTTTTACAATACTCCCCAATACAGCAGGGAGATTCAGTTCTTCGAATGTGCCGATATAGTGAGGTATTACACGCATTACAATACCGATATTGCCACGCTGCCGGAAGATGCTGACGCGAAAACGACCCACGTCAGGCAAAGTATAAGAAGTGTCGAATTCCGTTAAATTTTCAGGAAGCTTTCGTCTGCTCTGCTCCATAACAGTTGAAGCGATAAACTCGGTATCGGTTTTTGTTAAGGTATTCAGTTTTGAGCGGATCAGGTGCCCGAAAGCCCTGAATATCGGTGGATTGTCCACTTCAAAATGGATATCGGAAACCTTCTTTTTAAAGGCGATTTCGAGAATTTGCGTAAAGGTGGCAATGTCCATAGTCTTTTCCTTTCTTGAATTATTCATGATTCCATAAAGGCGTTGAGTCTCTTCATTTCCGGGACGTCTTAGTGAGCATCTTGCGGTGAAAGGCATTTTCGATAGCCAGGCCGGCCTGGTCTGCCAGGATTTCAAGTATATCATTTTGTGCCGGCGACACATCTTGTTTGCCGTAATCGCCATATGTCAGGGTAACGATTTTACCGCGACTCTTCACTGGAAGGATTAGTATTGTTGGTTTTAGTGGTGCACCAATCCCTGCATAAAGATATTCCCTTAAGACTTCATCATCACACTCTCCATAGAAGAACTGTCCTTTTTCAATTACATCACGGAAGACGGAAGGTTCTGTCAGGGGAATCTTCAGTCTCGATGCCGAACTTGGTCCCTTATCCCTTTCATTATGCACTCCCAGGGCTCTTTCTCCTGTAAGCTCTGCCGGGCGAACGATAAAAGTGATCGATCGCTCAAATATTTCAGCAATGTACTGAAGAAGGGCAAATGATATATCAATAGGTTCGTTAAGGTCACGAAAAGCTGAGAGCTTTTCCCTGAGCTTTCCGAACCGGTTATCTACAATTGAGAGCTGCTGCTGTTTATCCAGTAAATCATTGATATACGATTTGAAAGTTTCCAGAAATTTTATCGTATCTTCAATGAACATCTCTTGTCTGGCTTCCCTGAGGGGTCTGGGAAAGACGGCTATGACACCATCGCTAAACGATTGCAGAAAAAATGTATAATGCAGGACAGAGGCGAATTGAATGGATGACACCCGCGGGTATCTTTTTATTGCCTGCTGCCGCAGGCTAACGATAGTTTTTTCGGAAAGACCCCACTCCGAGGTCTCAGGGCTGTCAAAAATCAGGACAGGCAGGCTATTTTTTGCGAGACACTCGTCTATGATACTGTAAAATTCCTCTTCCTTGTCAGTCGCAAACACAAGGATGCCTTCGTTTTTACAGATAGTCATAACAGAATGTTTGATAAGCCTGTCCCGGCTGAACAGGATAATCACCTTCGCAAGCCTTTCGGATTTTACCAGGTCTTTCTGTGCCCCGGCGCTCTTTATACACTTTTCCAGGAAAGAGACAAAGTTATCCTGCTCCTCAGATGAAAAATCCCCTAAAGTATCCTTTATGTTCTGACGATGGATTTCGATCGGACTGAAAATTTCTTTAACAGAAAAAGACGAGGGTATCTTTTTCTCCAGGTGTTCCAGATCTGCCAATCCCAGAACGTCTGCGGTAATGACTTTGTCCTTATCACCTGTTTGTACAGTCTCATCTGATGGAATGACTTCCGCAAACAATTCTTCATCCGGCGGAATATGTTTCCCTGAATTTCGATCACGTTCCCGCTCATCATATATTCGGAGAGCGTCCATCAATACCATTTGGGCATCAAGGCTTACTGTCTGCTCCATTCTGTCCGGGATATAACTGCAATCCGGAGAGACAGCGATTGCCTCTGTATCAAGGGTAAAGGTTCCTTTTGTCCAGCCTATCAATTCAACAATCGTAATCTCGATCAGCTTTTTCAATCCTTTGGCTGCTTCTTCCTGTCTTAATTTGCCTGATTCGATCAGCGTAACAAGTAAGGGTTTGCGATCCTTTTTTGCTTTCTTCTGGACTTCAAGAGCCTGTTTGAGATCTTCGGGGGTTATTGTATTCAATTTTACAAGAACCGTGCCGATGCGGATTCTGTTATTGAGATGATTTGCACCGACGATATAGCCATTACTGAAGATGACCCGGCTTTCGCCCCTGGGTCCTTTAATAGAAAAAGTGCCGGACTTCCTTGTCGTATGGATCAGTTGAATTACATCAACTATATGCAGCTGTTCTAAATCACCTGTAAATGCCATAGGTTTTGTAAGTAAAAAAATAGTAAAGTTCAGAAAGAATAACACAAAAAATGCAGGAGGGTAAATACAAACCGGAAGTGAGATAGGAAACTATTTTGTTTTGGTTTGTTTTATAAAATCCGGAGCCTTGAGAATATTGCAGGAACTTTCAAAATAAGAAGGAAATCATTGTGATATAATATATTCATCCGCGAAAGGAGAAATAGTATGCCTTTAACAGCAAAACAAAAAGATGAACATATTAAGGTCAAACAATTCATTACCGATACAAAGGGCCAAAAGATGGCAGCTGTTATCGACATAGAGGAACTGAAGAGAATAGAGACTGTTCTGGATCTCATACCTTCTTCAGAAGCATGGCTTTACAAAAACAAGAAAGCACTTGAAAGTGTTCAAAAGGGCTTGAAGCAAGCAGCGAAGGGCAGAGTAAGAAAACTTAATCTTGACGAACTTTAAGGTGCCCATTGTTTGATATCTTCCTCACTGATGAAGCCGACGAGCAGTTCAACAGACTTAAAAGTGACAAAGGACTTTCAAAGCGGTACAAGGCTGTAAAAAAGGCTATCCTGTTCTTATCCCAAAATCCAAGGCATCCCGGTTTGCAGACTCATGAATTTACTTCCCTGAAAGGCCCCAAGGGAGAGAAGGTTTTCGAGGCATACGCTGAGCAGGCTACACCAGCAGCATACAGAATTTTCTGGTATTACGGCCCCAAAGAAAACCAGATTACCGTTATCTCAATAACTCCTCATCCATAGGAAAGCTTTTTAAATATTCTTCAAAATCCCTATTAAATACCGGAGGGATTTAATTCTTTTATTCTGACAGATTTTGAAAGCGTTCCGGATCTTCCAATCATCATGCTTATAAAATAGCCAGAAGCAACTCCAAAATAGACGGTCATCTCATCTGCTAAAACTTCCCATTCAGCATGAAAATTCCGCATGGGTGATTTTAGTATATTACGAAGGCAAGGGAAGGACAGATGAACCAATACCTCAGATATTCTTCGTTAGCGGTATTATGGGTAATCCTTGCTATCCTTTTATTGTCTGGAATTGATTATTACTCCTTCACCCAATGTTTACTTACAAATTGTAAATTGAATTGACAAATTGTAAATATCTGTTAGAATATTGAGCATGATATCCCGTGATGCTAAAAAAACTCTCCTTCGGCTTGCGAAAGGCTATCTGGTCGTAGCTGTAACCGGGCCCAGGCAATCAGGGAAAACTACAATTGTCAGAGCAACATTCCAAAAGAAACCCTATGTTTCCCTCGAAGATCCTGACCAGCTTGAGTTTGCCAACAAGGACCCTCGTGGTTTTTTGGAAAGATTTCCGGATGGCGCAGTGCTGGATGAAGTTCAGAGGTGTCCTCCCCTATTTTCTTATATTCAGACAATAGTCGATTTGGACAAACGCCCGGGGTTGTTCATATTGACAGGCTCGCAGCAGTTCGGTGTGCTGTCTCATATTACCCAAACGCTCTCCGGAAGAGTCGGCTTGGTGCAACTGCTGCCCTTTTCTTACAGCGAATTATTTCATGTAAGGAATCTTGGCAGGAACCTCGATGCACTGTTATTCAAAGGTTTGTATCCTGCCTTATATGACAGAAAAGTGCAGCCCTCTGACTGGTATGCGAATTATGTTATGACATATGTGGAACGTGATGTAAGACAAATGATCAATATTAAGAACTTAGGAATCTTTCAACGCTTCCTTCGCATGTGTGCAGCCCGGACAGGACAATTGATAAATCTTACCGGTCTTGCCAATGACTGCGGGATTACCCATAATACTGCCCGTTCATGGATATCGGTTCTGGAAGCAAGTTATATAATTTTTCTGCTTTATCCACATTTCAGAAATTTCGGCAAACGTCTCGTGAAAACACCGAAGATATATTTTTATGACACAGGACTTGCGTCATGGCTTGTGAATATGCAAAGTCCTGAACATCTCTCATTGCATCCGATGCGGGGTTCTTTGTTTGAGTCATTTGTCATCAGTGAACTGGTTAAAGCAAGATTCAACTGTGGATTGCCATCCAACCTTTATTTCTGGAGGGACAACACAGGCAATGAAATCGATGTGATTATTGAAGATGGCGAGGCACTTACCCCTGTTGAGATAAAGTCGGGCAAGACAATTACCCCTGATTATTTCTCAGGAATCAGGAAATGGCTGAGTATTGCTGATTGTCCTTCAGGCAAACCCTCTCTCATCTATGGAGGCAATGATACCTATACGAGGGAGGGACTGCGTATTTATTCATGGATGAATGCATCAAAAATAGCGGATAATAAATAAATGAAAATATGTTACTTTTGTCCGTCAAAATATTATATGTGGAGAGCACTTGTATTTTTATTTCTCTTTTATTCATTGAGGCAATCGGTTGCTCTTTATTGTCTTTTTCTTTTGCCATTTTTCCGGAGGCAGTGACAGGTTTGAACCAACTGTACTGTCAGTGTCCTGTTAAAACAGATAAGGCTGTCAGCACTTACTGTTCTGACAGCCTATGATCTATTGAAAAATCTATTATTCCACTTGGTGGCGGGGAGAGGATTTGAACCTCTGCGCTGGGGTTGACAAAACAAGAATAATATATTACCATTAATTATGGTAATATAACCATGTATTATGGTAATAGGAAAGACAATGCTTGAGGGTATATTCGGAAATATTATCGTTGAAAAAATCCTGTTCACGCTCTATGTATACGGCGAGGGGTATCCCCTCGGCATGGCTAAAACCTTTGAAGAGCCTGTGAACAGGTTTCAGCAGCAGCTGAAGAGACTCGAAAATGCCGGAATAATTGTAAGCCGTCTCATCGGCAGGGTAAGAGTTTATACCTTCAATCCGAGATATCCATTTCTTGTGCAGTTGAAAGCCCTGATTGCTAAAGCCTTTGAATTCCTGCTTGAAAAGGAGAAGGACGCTTATTATAAAAAACGAACGAGACCAAGGAGAACTGGCAAACCCCTATAGTTCGAAAAAACTTCCGGGACGTTGTTTCTGAGTGTGCAGGTATGAACCTACTGTCCTGCAACTGTCCTGTTAAAACAGATGAGGCTGTCAGCGCTTAATGTTCTGACAGCCTCAAATCTATTGAAAAATCTATTATTTTTACTGGTGGCGGGGAGAGGATTTGAACCTCTGACCTTCGGGTTATGAGCCCGACGAGCTACCAGGCTGCTCCACCCCGCGATAGAGCATTAACAATAACTTATCAATGGTTTGTTTGTCAAACTTCCGCGATCGTTAGGCATTACATACTAAGGGGGTCATAAGTAAGAAAACATTGCCTGTCATTCCCGCTTGTCGGGTCACCTCAGCGACTCGTCCGCACTCAGTCCCGAAAGCCTTCGGGACAAGTAGAACCGAGGCGGGAATCTTTTTTCAAAAAGGATGTCCCGAAACAAGTTCGGGGCATGACAAACATAAAATCCCCGTGTATCCTTACTTGCAGCCGCATTAGTAACTGCATGTATGGTATCATATTAAGCTAAAGGCAAGATTTTAAGAATGGAGATACTCAGACAAATACGGTGGCAGGATATTGTTGACATTATCCTCATGTCAATCATACTCTATCGCCTTCTCCTTATCATAAAGGGCACAAAAGCTGCGCATATGCTTATGGGGCTCGGTGTCCTGCTGCTGGCATCGCTGCTTTCACGGCATTTTGAACTGTATACGGTAGACTGGTTAATACAGAGCTTTTGGGCACAGATCGTTATAGCAATTATCATCCTTTTCCAGCCTGAGATCAGAAGGGCGCTTGCACAGATGGGTGAAACGCAGTTGTTTCAGACGCTCACATCTGCTGAAGAACTGAAGTCACTCGATGAAATTGTCAAGGCGACCATCGCCCTTGCAAACAAAAAGATAGGCGCTCTGATCGCAATAGAAAGGGATACAAGCCTGAGGGACTTTGTAGAGATCGGCACAATATTGGACGCTAAGGTGTCGAAGGAAGTTCTGCTCAGTATTTTTCATCCAACATCTCCCATTCATGATGGTGCAGTCGTAATAAAGGGCAACAGGATTGTTGCTGCCGGATGTTTTTTACCGATAACGATGAGTTCAGATATCAGCAAGGCCCTGGGTACAAGGCACCGTGCAGGCATGGGCTTATCAGAAGAAACAGATGCGGTTGTGATCATTGTGTCAGAAGAGACAGGCGCGATATCAATGGCGATTAAGGGGAAGTTTGAAACGCATCTCGATATGGGAACTCTCAGGGACGTCCTTACTGATCTGTTTACGGCAAAGGGAAAGAAATGAAGAAATTCTTTTTTGAAAATCTTGGACTCAAGATAGCAGCTGTCCTGCTGTCTGCAGTTTTATGGATCTTTGTTACTTCCCGCGGACAGTCAGAGATATCTCTTGATGCGCCAATTGAGTTCAGGAATATACCGGCGGGACTTGAGATGGTTAATCATAGCATGAAAACAATAAACCTCAATATCAAGGGGCAGGAAAGACTCATTAAGAATGTTAAATCAGCAGATATCAGGGTCTATGTGGATCTCAGCAAAGCTAAGAAAGGTGAGGGCATATACCACATTGACAGGGAGGAAATAAAGCTTCCCCATGCAATTATGGTTACCAATATCTATCCTTCGAGCATAAAAGTAACAATTGAAGAAACCATATCAAAAACTGTAAAGGTACTGCCTATGGTTATTGGTGAACCTGAAAGAGGTTATTTTGTTAAATCTGTTGAGGTTGTTCCGCAGTATGTGGTAATCGAAGGAGTTCGTTCAGAAGTTATAAAGATCGGTAATGTTAAAACCGAGCCGATTGATATTTCTGCCTTCAATGAATCATTTTCACAGGAGCTGAAGATTGACTTAACCGGCAGGAATGTCAGATCAAAGATAAACGATGTTATTGTTAAGGTTGTAATTGGAGCGAGAGGAAAATGAGACTCTTTGGAACAGATGGTATAAGAGGAACTGTAAACGAACATCCCATGACACCCGAGACTGTCCTGAGAATCGGTATGGCTGCAGCCTCTCTCCTCAGGGAGAATCACGGAAGAAACATGATATTGATCGGCAAGGACACACGATTGTCAGGCTATATCATAGAGAGTGCACTCACGTCAGGGATATGTTCTATGGGCATGAATGTAACACTTGTCGGCCCTATCCCGACTCCCGGGGTTGCATACCTTATCAGGACATTACGACTGGATGCGGGGATTGTCATATCAGCTTCACATAATCCTTTTGAAGATAACGGTATAAAGTTCTTCTCGTCTGAAGGCTACAAACTCTCTGATGAACTCGAAAGGAAGATTGAGGGGCTTGTGAAAGAAGATGGTCTTTTGAAAAACAGGCCTCAGGGCTCAGAGATAGGCAAGGCATACAGGCTTGATGATGCGACAGGACGTTATATTGAATATATCAAATCAACAATACCGAGGGGGGTAACCTTCGAGGGAATGAAGATCGTGGTTGATTGTGCAAATGGCGCTGCATATAAGACAACACCGTGGCTGTTCCGTGAATTAGGGGCAGATGTGATATCGGTGAACGACAAGCCCGACGGCATAAACATAAATGCAGGATCCGGTACCCTGCATATGGAAGTGCTGCAGAAGGCTGTTAAACTCCATAAGGCAGATGTCGGGATAGCGCACGACGGAGATGCTGACAGGGCAATCTTCTGTGATGAAAAAGGCCGGATTGTCGATGGTGACAAGATTATGGGGATGTGGGCAGTGGAGCTGAAGAGAGAGAGGATGCTGAAAAAAAATACGGTTGTTGCAACGGTAATGAGCAATTTCGGTCTTGAGAAATTTCTTGCAATGAACGGCATTAAACTCATAAGAACAAAAGTAGGGGATAGATATGTCGTTGAAAAGATGTCTCACGGCGGATACAACCTTGGGGGAGAGCAATCAGGACATATCATTTTCCTTGACCATAATACAACGGGTGACGGGCCTCTCACAGCCCTGCAGGTTCTGTATCTGATGAAGAAAAGGGATGCTGCTTTGTCAAAGCTTTCGCAGGGGATACAACTATACCCCCAGATACTGACGAATGTCAGAGTTAAACATAGGCACGATATTAAGGCTATACCTGAAATTGAAGATGCGATACTGTCAGCGGAGAAAAAACTCGCTGGAAAGGGGAGGGTGCTCGTCAGAGCGTCAGGTACTGAACCGAAGATCAGGGTTATGATCGAAGGTGAGGATATGAAGCTTATTAAAAGACTTGGTAATGATATAGCAAAGGTTATTCAAAAGAAGATGACCTGATGCATTTCTTTGTCTCATTCCTTATCGGGGTAGTCTCTTTTTACTTATTCCTCTATTTCCCTTTTTCTACTGTTTCTGTTTTCTTAACATCTGCCGCATATCTGACCGCAAAGAAAAAATACTCGCTTATTTTTGTAGTTTTTTTAGGGATAACCTATGCTTTTTTGAGATATGAACCTGTTCAGGAATTGTCTTATACCAGAGACACAATAGCTGTAAACGGGGTATTTGAATCAAATCCGCTTAAGACCGACATAGGGTCTTTTAGGCAGATATTGAGCATAACGAAAGCTTCAGATATAAATACAGGTGAAAGGCTGAACGAACTTGCAGGGAAAGAAGTTGCTATTTTTTCAGACAGTGAATTCGGGTTAGGTATTGAATACGGCCTTGCAATAAAATTTCAAAAGAGCAGAAAAAGATTAAATCCCGGACAACAAATGAGGGACGATATGTATGCAACACTTTTATACGTATTCGATTCAGGAAAGAAACGGAATTCCCTCAATTCAAAGATTCAGGAGTGCAGATACAGGACCAACAGATACATAGAAGACCATATAAAGGGAGATTCAGGGGCCTTTGTTGCATCAATAACTACAGGACAAAGGGTGAATATGACGGATGAACTGAAGGAGGCATTCAATGCAACGGGTCTTGCACATATCCTCAGTATTTCAGGAACTCACTTCGGACTATTTTCTGTATTACTCTTCGGAATATTCAGATCCTTTATCAGGGTTTTGCCTTACCGTCTGCTTCAGAGGATAACGATATATCTGACTCCCTCACAGGTTGCAGCCATCCTCTCCCTTCCCTTCATGTTTGCTTATCTCGGACTTTCAGGCGGAAGCATCCCTGCAGTCAGATCATTTATTATGATTGGTCTTTTCCTGTTTGGACTTATTATTAACAGAAAAGGGTTCTGGCTGAACTCTCTTCTTTTTGCGGCGTTCATACTGATACTTTATGAGCCGAAATGGATTTTAAGTCTATCGTTCCAGCTATCGTTTCTTGCGGTACTTTTTATCGGCTTTTCGATTCAGAAAGAAGAGGCTGCAGAAAAAGACACAGGCGGATTAACCAGGCATATAAGAAATGCCCTGTACATGAGCCTTGCTGCATCCATAGGCACAGCGCCGCTGGTTGCATATTATTTCCATTATTTCTCGCTCATATCCCCTGTATCAAATCTGGTGATTGCTCCGCTCATAGGTTTTGTTCTAATCCCACTTTCTGTTATATCATCCTTCCTGTTTCTTCTTACAGGGCATTTCGTATTCACTCCTCTGGTATCAGTAATTTCAGATATCAGTATTTATCTGGTGAAGCTGTTCTCTCAAATACCATTCGCTGATCTGAAAATACCTGCTTTTCCGCCGGTACTTCTCCTTCTTTTCTATGCCGGATTCATTTTCTATTTCCTGTTCGATAAGAGAAGATACCTGCTGATCATCCCGTTTGTCCCTGTAGTGATATATCTTCTCCTGACGATCTTTGAGAAGGAAAAACTCAATGTAACCTTTCTCGATGCCGGCCAGGGAGATGCATCAGTTATCGAACTTCCGGATGGAAAGACTATGCTTATAGATACAGGCAGAACAGGCTGGGAAACTTTTTCTTTCCTTAAATACAGGGGGAAAAAGACCATTGATATTCTGGCGCTCTCGCATGTCCATCCTGACCACACAGGCGGTGTTGAATACATACTAAAACATTTCGATGTTCAGCAGGTCTGGGATAATGGCAGGATGATCTTGCCCGATATGTTAAAGCAGATAAAACACCAGAAACTCAGCAGAGGTGATGTGATCGAAGGGAAGGGTTACAAAATATATGCGCTTCATCCATATCCTGAGTTCTATACAATGCAGGGGAATGAGTATGACGCAGCAAATAATGATTCACTTGTCCTGCGGATAGAAGACGATCATACATCGTTTCTCTTTACCGGAGATATTGAAGAAGACGCAGAAGGGAATATAATGCATTTAGGGAAGTGGTTAAAAAGCGAGGTTATGAAAGTTCCGCATCATGGTGGAAAGGCATCTGCATATCAACCATTTATCGAAATTGTTTCACCTCAAATTGCAGTAATCAGTGCAGGAAGAGACAATCCCTTCGGCCATCCCCATCAGAAAATGTTAGATGCCCTGAATGAAGTTAAGATATTCAGGACAGATATCGATGGCGCGGTTAAGATACATGAAACTGAAGATGGTCTTGAGACAAAGACATATAAGGATTTTCAATTCGATAAGGCAGGATCACTGGCTGGAGAGATGAAGAATATTAAAAAGCTTTTTCAGACATGGTAGTTTGATTATGCAATTCTTAGTAAGAAGATATTCCTTATGCTTGATGTCATTGCGGCTTGTCCGCAATCCTTCTGGTTTTTCAGAAAGATTCCCGACAAGCGGGAATGACATATATGTAGCCCTACCCATTACCGACTGAGTGTCTAAAATATGTCGTACCAAACTTTAATTGCAGTTACAGAGATAATGAACGCCAGAATCCATCTGAGAGACTGCGATTTTGTGTTTCTGCTCACCATGCTTCCTAATCGTGCTGAGGGAATGGCGCCAAGCAGAAGTGCGAGCGCCATGTAAAATGGTACCTGCCCGGTTGCGACCTTCCCTATCAATCCGGCTGTGGCAGAGAAAAGACCGATTGCAAGAGTGCTCCCGAGGGCAACTCTGAGAGGGATTTTCAGTCCATACAGAAGTATAGGAATAAGAATGAAAGCCCCGCCCTGTCCGACCATTCCGAGAAGAAAGCCGATGATAATGCCTGTAATGATCGCAGCGGGTTTATGGAAGGCAATCTTATCTTCGGTCAGGTCATCTTTCAGATAACTGCGCGGCATAAACATCAGAATTGAAGCGACAAAAGACAGTATGCCAAAGATGAACAAGAGATACCTGTCTGAGACTCCTTTAGAAATGATAGAGCCAATCAATGAGGAAAGAAAGAGAGAAAGTCCAAGGGTCAATGCGAGACTTTTGTTCACAAGGTTTTCTTTCTTATAAAAAAGAATCGCAGAAAGGGATGCAAAAAAACCCTGAACCATGGTGAGTCCGGTAATGTTTTTTACCCCAATCGCATCAAACCCGAATAGCGTAGGGATATAGAATAAAATGGGGAACATGATAATCCCACCCCCGATACCTAACAGGCCTGAGAAAAAACCGCCTATTGAGCCTGCACAAAAAAGGAAGATATAAAAGAGTGGCATGTATCAGTCTACGAATATACGTTTAGTGTCTTCTGAGCCTTCGCTGATAATATCGCCGATATGTGCAGCTAAGATGCCTTCTTTCTGGAGTGCGGAAACAAGCGTATCCTTTTTTTCCTTTGGAACAAATATCAGGAGACCGCCTGATGTCTGCGCATCATTCAATAATAATTTTTCTGTATCTGATACAGCCTCGCGCCATTTTACATATTGTTCGAAACATCTGCAGTTAGCCCTTGAACCGCCGGGCACTTTATTCAATTCTGCCAGTCTCACTGCATCAACAAAGAAAGGCACATTGCTTGTATAAAGACGTGCGCTCAGATTGCTCGCAGAAAGGACTTCGTGCAGATGTCCTATGAGGCCGAATCCTGTTATGTCTGTTGCCGTGCTCACGCCGACTTCAAGCATGGTCTCTCCGGCTTTTTTATTCAAAGAAGCCATAGAAAGCGTGAATTCTTCTATGGTGGCTTCACTGCACATGTTTGCCTTAATCCCTGTAGAAAGAATACCTGTGCCTATCTTTTTCGTGAGTATCAGGGCGTCTCCTGGACGGGCCTTGGTATTATCAAGGATCCTGTCAGGATGAATAACACCAAAGACTGAGAAACCAAATTTCGGCTCTTTATCTCTGATCGTATGTCCCCCGATGATTGTTACACCTGCCTCGGTCATCTTATCGATCCCGCCCTGCATTATTTTCTTCAGGTAAGGGAAAAACTCAGTCTGATTTGGAAACATGGCAATATTTAATGCAACTAATGGTCTGCTGCCCATTGCGTATACATCAGAAAGTGAATTTGCTGCGGCAATCGCACCATACCAGTAAGGGTCGTCAACAATCGGTGTGAAAAAATCCGCTGTTAAGACAACTGCTATCTCATCTGTAATGCGGTAGACACCTGCATCATCTGAATTGGATGAACCAACGAGTACATTCCTGTCAGTAATTGGAGGTAGCTGCCCCAGCACCTGGAGCAGGTCCGAAGGACTGAATTTTGAAGCTCAACCGGAGCAGCTTGAAAGACTTGTTAATTTAATATCCATTTTACCTCCTTAGATTTTGTATGAACAATGGATATTTTACTATTATATGTAAATTAAGTCTAAGTTGAGCGATTTAGGTATAATTAATACAGCAAAGTGTAAAGCGTAAAAAGTTTAAGAGGAGTTATCAATCTGTGGA
The DNA here is from genome assembly GCA_049302065.1 of Thermodesulfovibrionales bacterium. Taxonomy (GTDB): domain Bacteria; phylum Nitrospirota; class Thermodesulfovibrionia; order Thermodesulfovibrionales; family SM23-35; genus VGWX01. The sequence goes on along the minus strand of JBAQLU010000241.1, from coordinate 16,090 downwards.
AGATTTCAGAAAAAAAATGGTACTTGTAATTGGACTTATAGTCGTTGTCATCGGGTTTGGCACGATAGGGTACGTGAGCATCGAAGGGTGGGGTTTCTGGGACTCCTTCTACATGACTGTCATAACCCTTACAACAGTCGGTTACAGGGAGATCCATGATTTATCTTTTAACGGTCAAATATTTACCGTTGTGCTGTTAATTGGAGGAGTGGGGACTGTGCTCTATGCCCTGAGCACAGGCGCAAAGTTTATTTTGGAAGGTGAATTGCAGGAAATTTACGGGAGGAAGAGATTGGAAAAGAAACTAAGGGATTTAAGGGATCATTATATTGTATGCGGATATGGCAGGATGGGAAAAATAATAGCAAGGGAACTGAAGCATGGAAAACTAAAATTTGCTGTTATTGAAAAGAATGAAGTCCTGCTGGATTCAGATGATAAAGAGGAATTCTTAATAATCCAGGGAGATGCAACCAAAGATGAACTTTTGAAAAGGGTAGGGATAGAAAGGGCGAAGTGTCTGATTTCGGTTCTGCCTACTGATGCAGAAAACCTTTATGTTGTTTTAAGCGCCAGGGGGTTGAAGCCGGATTTGTTGATTGTCGCGAGGGCCGGCGAAGAGGGGTCAGAACAGAAGCTTCTCAGGGCAGGTGCAGACCGTGTGGTATCACCATATCACATCGGTGGATTACGTATGGCTCATAGTGTCCTTAAACCCGCGGTGGTTGATTTCATAGAGTTCGCCACAAAAAGCGGTAATATAGATTTGCAGATAGAGGAAATAACTATTCAGGAAGGTTCTGACCTTGTAGGGAATTCATTAGATCACTGTGGTATAGGCAGAGACCTCGGAATTATTGTTGTTGCCATAAAGGAGAGGGGCGGAGAGATGAAATTCAATCCGACGTTTCGGACTATTATAGAAGCAGGTGACACACTGATAGCAGTAGGAGAAACATCAAAACTTGAGATACTCGAAAACATGGCAGTAAAAAAGAAGTGAAGTGATCCTTATAGAAGGGGAAATTATACATAGCGTCATAAATAATATCGCATTATTGTCATTCCCGCAAGAGAAACGCGTCGGGAATCCTTCCGGAAAGATTCCGGACAAGCCGGAATGACAGTTTTATGGGGGACAAGTACTCCTTGCGATGCGAAAAGATTTATGTCGTTATGTAGAGAATGAAAAAAACTTTCTATCTGCTATTGAGCGCTTGCAATTGACTTCACAAGAAACTAATCATTATAATTTTACTTTAATTTAAAACCATGGAAGATATTAACGAACTCATAGAACAGCGTATAAGGAAACTTGAGGAACTGCGGCAGTCAGGCGTAGAACCGTTTGGCGGTTCATTTTATGCTGAAGATCATGCAACTGACCTTCATGATAAGTTCAGCGCAGTATCAAAAGAAACCCTTGAGGCTGAGCCTGTTGCCGCTTCTCTTGCAGGCAGGATTGTTGCCATGAGGAATTTTGGCAAGGCCGCCTTTGCGCATATTCAGGATGCTACAGGCAGGATACAGGTTTATTTAAGAAAAGACATCCTGAATGAAAAATATTCTATTGTCAAAAAACTTGATATTGGGGATATTATCGGCTTGAAGGGAAAACTCTTCAGGACGAAAACCAACGAGCTTACTGTTGAGGTTGATGATATGGTTTTGCTTACAAAATCGCTCAGGCCTTTGCCTGAGAAATGGCATGGATTGAAGGATATCGAGACACGATACAGACAGAGATATGTTGATTTGATCGTTAACCCCGAGGTTAAACAGGCATTTGTAAAGAGAAGCATTATCATTAAGGCCACAAGAGACTTTCTTGAATCAAAAGGTTTTATTGAAGTAGAGACCCCTATGATGCAGCCGATTCCCGGTGGTGCAACTGCGAGACCTTTCAAGACACATCATAATGCACTCGATGCAGACCTTTATCTCAGGATTGCCCCGGAGCTTTATTTAAAAAGGCTTCTCGTTGGCGGATACGAGAGGGTATACGAGCTCAACAGGAATTTCAGGAATGAAGGCATATCAACAAAGCATAACCCTGAGTTTACGATGCTCGAATTCTATATTGCTTACAGAGATTATAATTTCCTCATGTCATTAACTGAGGAGCTTATTACAAATATTGCTGAAAAAACTCTCGGAACATTAAAAGTGCCATATGGAGATGATATCATTGATTTGACGCCTCCCTGGCCAAGGATACCGATGCTTGAGGCATTAATTCGAAAGGGTGTTCCTGATGATATATTCGATGACAGCGAGAAGGCAGGCGCATGGGCAAAGTCAAATAAAATAGTGATAGAGAAGGGCGCATCCCTTGGAAAAATCCTTGATGAGATATTCAAGGAGAAAGTTGAGGCTGAACTTATCCAGCCTACATTTATTATTGACCATCCTGTTGAACTGTCACCATTGGCCAAGAGAAAGGCTGACAACCCTGCACTCGTTGAAAGGTTCGAACTCTTTGTTACATCAAGAGAGATTGTAAATGCATTTTCCGAGCTGAATGACCCCATGGATCAGAGGGAGAGATTCCTGAAGCAGGTTGAGGCAAAGGCCGGCGGCGATGAGGAGGCTCAGAGCATGGATGAGGATTTTGTCAGGGCACTGGAATACGGAATGCCGCCTGCAGCAGGGGAGGGCATTGGAATTGACAGGCTTGTTATGCTGCTCACAAACTCACAGTCTATCAGAGATGTAATACTCTTCCCGCAATTGAAACCAGAGCAATGATTTTACGATGCAGACATTATTCATAAATTTATTTAACTTGATAAATTATTTTAAGTGTCTTTATTTGTCCAATCCACTTAAAATATTCCGATACTCATCAGTTAAAGGTACACTAAGGTATCAAAAAATAAATTTATTCACAACATCTGCATCTGTCAGTTGAACATTACAATGAACCTCCCATATCAATTATTTATAGCATTCAGATACCTCAGGTCCAAGAAAAAGCATAAGGGTATTTCTGTTAATACATTAATATCTGTCGGGGGGGTTGCAGTTGGCGTAATGGCGCTGCTCGTTGTACTGTCAGTAATGAGCGGGTTTCATGAAGATTTGCAGAAGAAGATTCTCGGAGTGAACGCGCATATGGTTATTATCAGCTACAAGGGGATAATATCAGACTATAAAGATGTGAACGAAGGCTTGAAAAATGACAAGGATATTATTGCATCTGCGCCTTTCATATTGGGGCAGGTGATGGTGGCATATGGCAAAAGGGCACACGGGGTCTATTTGCGGGGGATTAACCCTGAAACAGAGATTAAGACAACAGAGATAGGAAAGTTCATGAAAGAAGGCACTCTCGCAAAACTGACTTCAGGAGATAAAATGCCCGGCATAATACTTGGCAAGGAACTCGCAGGCAGTTTGGGGGCTTTTCAGGGGGATGTCATTAATATTCTGTCTCCTGTCGGCAAAATAGGCCCTTTGGGAATGCTCCCAAAAATCAAACAGTTCAGGGTTGTGGGGATATTTGAGGTCGGGATGTTCGAGTACGATTCAAATCTTGTTTTGACTGATATCGGTGCAGCCCAGGAATTTTTTGACATGAAACAGGATATAACAGGAATTCAGCTCAGGCTCGCTGATATTTATAAGGCCTCTCTTGTCAGGGAGAGAATACAGAAGGAATTAGCCTTCCCTCTCTATGCAAAAGACTGGATGCAGATGAACAGGAACCTGTTTTCAGCCCTGAAACTCGAAAAGTTCGCCATGTTTATCATCTTAATCCTTATAATCCTTGTTGCGTCATTGAATATTGTGAGCACATTAATTATGAATGTCATGGAGAAGAAGAGAGAGATAGCCATTCTTAAGGCGATGGGAGCAACGGACAGAGGCATCATGAACATCTTTATGCTGCAGGGACTGTTTATAGGCGTAGTCGGGACGATTATCGGGGTGACCGGAGGATATCTCTTATGCTATATCTTAAATACATACGAGATTATCAAACTGCCGGCTGATGTATATTATCTGAGCCATCTGCCTGTTAAGACAAAATTTATTGATTTTGTAACTGTATCCCTCTCTGCGGTCATCATCAGTTTCCTTGCGACTATTTACCCGGCATGGCAGGCTGCGAAGATGAATCCGGTGGAGCCGCTGAGGTATGAGTAAATTACAAATCGTGAATTGTGAAACGTGAATAGTAAATAGTGTCTGTTTATATATTCAGTGCTTGTCATCCTCCGGCCCTGGTCGCCTCTGGCGCCGCCGAAGGCGGGTAAACTTGACCGGGGGATCTATAACCTATTCAAAAGACTGGATTCCTCGCCCCAGGCGAGTCGCCGAGGAGACCGATCAAGTCGGGGAATGACGGATTACGTAAAACATAGTTTATGGGCGAACTCTAAATAAAGTCTGTGTATAAAATAAATATTTTAATACCCTCCCCAACCCCTCCCCTCAAGGGAGGGGCGATTTTACTACCCTCTCCCTTGAGGGGAGAGGGTAAGGGTGAGGGTGTTTAATAGTTTATACACAGACACTAAATGGTGAATGACATGTTGTATATAAAGGACATATTGATTATAAGAGGGATTATTACATATGTTTAAACTCGTAAGACGACTTATAGGGATCGCTATCCTTGCTGCGATTGTTTTCCTTGCCCTTTCATTATGGCAGGGGGGGAAGCCTTTCAGATGGTTTGGCCAGAAGTCGGAACAGGCAGGAGAAGTTCTTAAAAAGAAGAGCGAGGAAGTAGGCGAAGAGGCCGAGAAGATAAAAATAAAAGCAGAAGATATGAAAGAAACTACAAAAAAAGTTGGGGAAGGTATCAGGAAGACAGGAGAAAAAATAAAGGATATTACAGGTACAAAAACTGAAAAGTAAGAGGATATGTATTGAAGAGCTTAATTGAAACAAAGGACCTGAAGAAGGTATTTATAACGGATGCCGGTGAGCTTCATGTACTGAAGGACATAACCCTCTCCATAAAAGAAGGAGAAATGGTGGGGATAGTAGGCGCATCAGGTGTGGGTAAGAGCACCCTGCTCCATATACTTGGGGCGCTGGACAGGCCGACTTCCGGTAACCTCTATTACAGCAACACGGATGTTTTTTCGCTCGACAGGAATTCTCTTGCAACTTTCAGAAACAAAACAATAGGCTTTGTCTTTCAGTTCCATCACCTTCTCCCTGAATTTTCAGCCATTGAGAATGTGATAATGCCCGGACTGATAGCTATGAGTCAAGGCTCAAGGGGCAAGGGTCAAATCTATAAGGAAATATCTGAAAGAGCAGGAAGACTTCTGGATGAGATGGGTTTGTCCGAAAGGAAAAAGCACAGGCCCGGGGAACTCTCAGGCGGGGAGCAGCAGAGAGTTGCAGTTGCACGGGCATTGATACTCGAGCCGAAAGTAGTGCTTGCAGATGAACCTACCGGAAATCTTGATACAGCGACCGGTGAAGAACTGTTTAGAATCTTCATTGATCTGAATAAAGAAAAGGGCATCACTTTCGTGATCGTCACCCACAACGAATCGCTCTCAAGCCGCTGCCACAGGATACTCAAGATGGTGGACGGAAGGTTGACTGATAATTCTTCTAACCCATAAAGCTTTTTATTCTTGCTTTTTAGTTAAAATATATCTATAAATCAATGGAATGAAACCAATATGAAAAAATCAAATAGTTTAATGAAACAAAAATTAATCGGTATTGTTGGGATCTTACTTAGTATGATCTTCTCCTCATCCTGCATTTCTGTTAAAGAAGTTCCTCCGCCACAATATATTGGTTCCTGGATAGTTTACTGGGATGGGGATCGGGGATTAGCAGAACTGGAGAGACATAAAGGATTATTCAGACGTGTCTCAATGTTTGCATACGAACTGGACGCAGAAGGTTTTCCTCAATATGCTCCAGGTTTTGATGAGATAAGGCCGCGATTTTTATCGCTTTCACAAAAAAATGGTTTTTCTCCATGGGTTACTGTTGTTAATGATATGCGTGTGGCTGATAAGGTATTCCTGAAAAATTCAGAGATTCTGAGAAAAATAATGACAACTACGGATAATCGCAAGAAGCATATTCAAAAATTAGTAGAACAAGTTAAGAAAGACGGTTTTGCAGGACTTGATCTTGACTATGAAGGACTTGAAATATCAGATCAGGAAGATTTCCGTGTTTATATAACAGAACTGGGTAAGGGTCTGAAAGATAGCGGATTGGGTTTCAATGTGGTTGTGGAGCCTAAAAAAGGACCTTTACCGATACCGCGAACAGTATCTTTGACGGTTATGGGATATAACCTTCATGGCCCTCATTCTAAACCCGGGCCACGTGCAACCCCTGACTTTATATTGTCACTGAAGCAACGCGGCAAAGGTGATGTTTATGCAGCGCCTGAATTAGCTATTGCTGTCGGAGGTTTCATGTGGTTATCCGATGGTAAAGTCAAACAATTGGACTGGGTTACAGGCCAAAAATTATCAGTCAATGCAATTCAAAATCGAAGACAGATATTCAGCCGTGTTCCGTATGCATATCTGGAAGGCGGAAGTGAAATATGGTTCGAAGATACAGACAGTATTCAGGCAAAATGGGCTGCTGCATATAAATCTGGTTTTCGTTCAATCATGATTTGGAGGCTTGGCGGGAATGATGATAACTTATTTGCATTTCTGAAAAACTTACAAACTTCGGTTAAAGATCGATGAGTTATAGAAAAGTAAGTTTCATGTGGTCTTTTTTCCTTATGCTGCTATTTTTTCTAACTGCCACACCCCTAGGTTATGCTGAAGAACGCCAGGGGGGCATCGTATTAAGTTTTGATGATGGATATCCCAGCTGGATCAAAACGATTGCTCCTGAATTGGAGCGCGCTGGCGGTATCGCAACAGTTTTTGTGAACAATCAAAGGATTCACAATCGGGATGTCAATTTTGAAGATCTGCGCATTCTCCAGAACAAATACGGTTGGGAAATAGGTACTCATACGTATCATCATTTTAACGCTGTCGAATTTGTTCGCAATAAAGGGTTAACCCTTTGGATTAAAGATGAATTGGAAGCTTCAGTGGATGAATTGAAGTCCCAGGGGCTCATTATTCGTTCTCTTGTATTCCCTTTTAATGCATTTAATACAGAATTGAGTAATGAGGTATCGAAAAGGTTTGAGAGTTTCCGATATTATGATCCTTTCCCAATAACTGATCATAAGAAAAATGATGGCTCAATTCCTGGAAAATCTCTTGATATAATGAATTATGTCCCGATAGAACAGATTCTGGAATGGATAGACTTTGCCTATACAAACAAGAGAATTCTATTTCTCTATGGTCATGAAGTATTGGCAGATGAGGAGTTTATTGAAGGACAGGTTGCATCAGTAAAACCACAAACACTGGTTGCAGACAAAAGTATTGATATTATAACAAAGAAGGAATTATGTTTAGTCCCGGACAATAGCAAACGTAATTTCGGAAATCCCATAAAAGTGCTTGGTATTACCGGGAAAGAAATACGACTACAAAAGGACGATCTTTTACGGCTTACAAAACCCGGGGCTACTTTTATTGTTGGACCCTGTTATGGAACTCAGCTTTCTTATTTCAAAACACTTATAGAATATGCTGCAAAGAAACTGCCATTCTTAACGGTTCATGCTGCTGTGAATGATACGTTCAACAGCAAGAAGTGATTCCAGTACAAATGAGTGAATATCATGAAATCAGAAACGATATGAGGCGCCGAACAACCATTCATTAAGGTTATAGTTGGGCGATTCCTGATATTTATATCTTGCATTGAGAAGTAGTCTTGATGTGATGTGAATATTCAATTCAGCCTTTGTTCCCCAGACAAACCGCCAGTTATTATCCTTTTCATCTGCATAGCCTACATTACCGATGACATTATAGCTCAAACGCTGGTATTCTCCCCGCGATGCAAAATATAACTCATGCTGTTGAAGATCTTGAGGCGCCCAATATTCAACAGGAGAGCGTTCACTATCAGCAAACCTGAACTGATACCCGATGCCCAGGAATGGCCATTCTTTCAATCTTCTCACAAAACGGCCATTGAATATAAGAGAGTCATTGCGGTCAGTGCGGCTCATAGTGGTCAGATTTGCAAAAAGATCCCATACATCAAGAATGCGGGAATATGTTTGAATAGCATAACGATTTGACATGATCCTTTTACGGACTGCCTCAACCGTATCAATTTCCTCATGCCCTGCTTGCAGTTCAACAAAACCGCTCCATGGAGCATTTGGAAAGTGCACATTTACAGACCCACCTGCATGATCCTTGATATGATCCAGATTCATATACCATATATTGGCATTGATCCAATGCTCTTCCTGAAAATACCATAATAATTCGCCTCCAATACGTGTGCCTTTTTCATCACCGAATCCTTCACGATCCCATTTGTTACGGTCAATAGAAAGCCCTAGCTGTAAACGGTCATTGATATGACCTTCTATTTTTCCTCCGTACGACTCGTACTCGCGATCGTCACTATCATTCCATCTGTCATATGAAAATTCCAGAAGAGGTCGCTTACGATTAAGAGCTCTTTCCAGAGCTTTATTTATTTTTGAAGAAGCAGGATCGAGTTTTTGAGCTGTTCTTATTTGATTAAGAGCGGTAGGAAGATCTCCCTCCAGATAAGCATTATTGCCCCAGTGGAAGGTTACTTCTTTGGGATCAGCACCTGATGATTCAGCACGTCGAAACCATTTATTCGCCTGTTCATGCTGACTCTGCCAGTTGAGAACTTTTGCTAACTCAAGACGGGCCAGAACCAGAGGGTTTTTTCTGGTTAAAAGATTGAGCAGTTCATTGGTACCCCAGCGGGCAGGAACATAGCGGCCTGAAAGGCGAATCGTATCAAAAGGAATGACAACAAAACCATTGTCATCGGCTGCTATCGCAAAGTCGAAATATCGTTGTGTCACGTTTTGTAAGATCTCGATATCCTGCGAACCGGTATCCAATGATAATTGACCATAATCGCCTGCGGGATAAAGAAAAATTCTGTTTGATGATTTTAGTGGTTTCGATGTTGCAGAGAAGAATGTATCAAGACGGTTTGTCATCTGGTCAACATTCTCCTTGCCATGCGATGACATGATTCTATGTGTTAGAGGATTGCCCAGTGTATCAGAGGCATCAACTTCAGTGCGGGCTTTCATTGGTGCTCCACTCCAGGCGATTATCCATCTGTCGCTCTTTTCCAGTTCTTTCAGCAATGAAGGATCGGGGCCCCCGGGGATGTTTTTTGTCAACGAGTCACTGTCACAGGCATATATGGCACGCCCATTTATATGCTGCATTGTTTTGTCAATTTCGCGGAGTGCAGATTCATCTGTCTTTGTCAGAACAATAATGATACGGTGCTTGTCCCGGAGCATAGGGTCGCTCAATTGCTCTAGAGTAATAAAGATGAAACCTTTGTCTTTCAGAAAGCGAAGATGTTCAGAAACCTGCTTTGTAGAGTTATATCCGGGGTATGGACATTGGGTAACGTTGTTATAAATGAGCAGAGGTACTGCTTCGATTGTTTCGATATTCGTTATTTCACGTAATGTTTTAAGTGCTTCCGGAAACCGGTCGTCTTCAGCAAGAGATAGCGATTTTCGCAGCGAGCTGCTTATATCCCATGGACGTTGTTCAGCAATATCCTTGGCGTACTCCAATGCATCATGAGTCTTATTTTGATAAGAAGCAATCTCTCTGAGATGTATAAGACTTGGCAGAAAAAGGGCATTACGGTTTCGTAAAGCCTCATAATATTTTTTGGCATCCTCCAATCGGTTTTGATTGAGCAGAGCCTGACCGGCAATGAGCGAGGCTGGAACATTCCCCTTGTCGAGTTTCAAAAGAGCTTCTGCTGCTTCTTGAGCTATGGCGGTTTCACCAATGGCCTCAGCAGTTTCGGCACGGTATTGCAGAAGACGTGTATTCGATTGATCATATTTCAAACCTTCCGTTGTCCATTTCAGAACACGTTCCGGATGATTCAGTGAAGTCTCAATCTCGGCCATTAATTCAAATCCTCTTAGATACGGTTTATTCTTTAAAAGTTGTTCTAATATTGCAATTGCATCTCCTGCCCGACACTGCAGAAAAAGGCCCTTTGCAGTCTCAACGGCATAATGAGGATTTTCCGGATATGTCAGATGCAATTCCTGCCAGATTGTAAAGGCTTCGGACATCTTGCCGAGAGCCGTAAGTGTCTCAGCTAAATAAGATTTTAAAGTATTGTCTCCACTGCTGACCCGGTCAGCAAACCACTTTGACTCATTAAATGCATTATCAAATTGACGGAGGGTCAAGAGATCTTTAAAAAGATAGAAACGCAAGTCCGGCTGATCCTGATTGGCGATTAGGCTATTTTGATAATGCTTAACTGCTGTCAAAGGGTCATCTTTATAATCTGCAAGTTTCCCTTTGATTCCTTCACTAACAGCTTGAGATGAAGTACGGTTAAGGATGTCATTTAAAATTATAGTGGCATCCTGCTGACGTTTCAACGTATCAAGGATTCTGACTGCTTGAAACCAGACGTCAACACGGTCGGGGTCGTGATACATTAATCTCTTATAGAGTTCTAAAGCAGATTCGAGATCACCGGCAGTTTTTCGCTCCGCAGCTGCCTTCTCTAAAATATCATTTATACGTTTCGCATATGCAGGCAATGAATCGGCTGTGGCTTCAAGTTTTAGTATAAGCGGTGATAAATTTGGTTCAAGACTGCATGAATGAATAGTTGATAAGAACAGGTCGATATGGGCTGGATTTGCATTAACAATACCATGTTCAACAAAGGGGGTTAGATGTCTGTAAACTGAGCCACAGGTACCTGAACGTGCTTCCGTATAAGCTAAGTGAATACCGGTTTGCACAGGATCCTCGCCAGCATCCCAGGCTGCCGAGAGCAATTCTCTTGCAGCAATATACCGTGTTTCCGTAAATAAGGTTAGCCCCAGAGGCAAAAAAGATTTATCCGGATACCAGTGACTGTAGAGTTCAAGCGCCTTCTTACTGTACCCTTCTTCTGCGAGACGTGCAACAACTTGTTTTATGAGTCGATCACGATTTTTTATTTCATTCCGGAGGGCTGTCTCCCAGGCATTGATTGCTTCTTCATGCTGACCGTTTTCCCATAGACTCCATCCCAGATCACGCCAGGTGCCGGCTGATGGCTTCAAAACTACAAGCTTTTGGAGGGGATAAAGGGCATCTCGGGGGTTTTCATGTGAAGCCCATCCAGCATATGCTTTAGCTAACACTTCCTGTAATTCTTTATCATCCGGATGTGTCTGAATAATCTTTTCAGTTTGGCTTGCAGCTTCGGCATAATGTCCAGCATGAATATCTGCAAGAACATGACTTAATGCTATAACGAATTCACCATCGGGCTCCTTTTTTAAAGCAATTTCATATTGATGGACTTGATTCTCCTTGTTTTGCAGTAACAGCAACATGAGTTTATCGGCACGAGCTTTGACGTTCCGGGGGTCCGATTGCAGCAAATGCTCAGTTGCATTGTATGCATCTTGTACTTGTCCTGCCTCAATACGCGCTTCGACTATCCACGAAAGCCAGTTTGTAAGACGGGGATCGTTTTTGAGCCCCTGCTCCCATGTATCTGCTGCATCTGAGGGTTTGCCATCACGCCTCAGCGCCCAACCAAGTTCGCGGAGAGCAGGTATCCAGTTAGGCTGAAATTTTAAAGCCTGATGAAAAGCATTTATGGAATCTGCTATTTCGTTATTTCCCAGGTATTGGATACCTATCCGAGTCCAGGCCAATGCGAGTAAAGGATAGGTTTCGGCAGATGTTGTGTTGACAGATGTCAGCGTCTTTATTGCATCGGTCAGATTGTCCTGAAGTATTTGCCGCAAACCAGTCGCTGCTTGTCTGTCACCTGACAAGAGAGCTTTCCTTTCCCATAAGGTGATAATCTTCAGGGCATTCTGTACGTCGGGCTTTTCAATCAGACTGGAGATAAGAGCAGTAATCATATGTGTATCAAATCTTGAGATATCAGATTCCTTCATTGTCAAAAGCCGGTTAACAAGTTCATTGATATTGTCTTTTGCCATTAGCGAACGAAGAATCCATTCCGGTATTTCTTTATCATCGGGTTTCAGTTCATTTGCAGTTTGCAGAGATGAAAGAGCCTCATCATAATCACCCTTAAGCATTAATATTCTCCCTAACTGTTTCCATGATTCTGCATAAGCCGGGTCGACGGAAACAGCTGCGCGAGCATATCGCAATGCAGCTGTTATGTCATTAGTTGCCATGAATTCGCGGGACTTGTGCACCAACTGAATGACGGAAAGATTCTGTGCGACATAAACTTCAGTCACATTTGTCTGAGTCATGGCATGGGTATGAAAAGAGGCAATCATAAAGAAAATCAGGAAGAGATATGCGCATTTGAAAGCTCTCATTTAATGCCCCTGGAAGATCCGTTGTATATAGATGCCAAACCGACACCTGCAGGGGCAGGTGATTTCATATCTGATTCAACGATAAGATGGTCGGGTGAAATGAAGTGTAAAAGTTGCTCGATGATCTTTGTTGTTTCCTTTTCAGAACCTCTGATAAGCAAAACATCATCGTGGAGAGATTGTCTCTGATTAATGAAGGTGATGCCTTGCTCGGGTGAAAGCATTCTGATTACACTATATCCATGCTTATGGAATGCTTCGGTCAATTTGTTGTCTAACCCATGTACGGCAAGTCGCTTGATCAAAGGTTTGATAGTTGACCGGTTCACTCCTGATGATGCGGCCTTGAGCAGATCGATATTTTGTCTATCATCTACCCTGGGTCTAACATCCAACGAGAACCAGGCAGGAAGAAGAGCGGTTATTTTATCTTGTGCCGAGGGGGGGATGGTTTGATAACTGTCAGCAAAGAGAAATACCCTTGGTAATGGAAAAGCTTTAAAGTCCAACAACTTCACTTTATTGTTTTGACAACTTATCCCGATCCGACCATTGATGATAGGAGAGGATATTGGGATCTGACCGGCGATTAATTTATCATTATTCCATACCCATGCACGATTCCCTTTAAGCCTTATTCTAACTTTATGTTTACCACCGTTGTCAGTGATTCGGCTATGCAACAAAGTTTGTGAGGTATTCCCAATCCTTTCATTGAAAGAGATTTTGCCTTGATTGACTATTAAACGTAAGAATGAATTATCATCTTCGTATCTGATAAAGAAGATTGCTGATGTATTTTTTTCTAACTGTAACTCCGCGGTAATATCAAGATCAGACCAGCTCTCGGTTCCCCGAAGCCAAACAAGTGATCCGGGTGAAAAGAGCAAAGCATGATTACTGAGAAGAACCTCACCTCTTTTATACCAGATGCGCTCATCGAGCAATCCTTCAACAGTTGATTGGCGGGGCTTGAAATGCTCTAACTCCTGAATAAGATCCCGGCCATCCCATTCATTTCTAATTCTCAAACGATTCAGTTTAAGAGGATTTGTATAGTGCCCGTTGAACGGATTCTCAGCAGAAACAAAAGCAATTTGATGATATTGTGTGACTGCCTTGCGATTTATTTCCATGGCTTGGGGATCAGCATGTGTTCCTGTTCCGGGATCGGCAAATGGGTAAAGATATGCGGCTATTTTTTTGCCGCTTACCCGCTCAAGCAAGCGGTCAGCATTTGCGTAGTCATTCGATACACGGGTTTGAAAGGCTTCAATGGTCTCGATCCCTTTGTCTGTCCACAGTCGTTGAGTCAAAAAATGACCTTTTCCACCTGATTTATTCATTGGTATTTCCCTAATAGCATTTTCGCCCATGCTGCAGAGCCTCCACTGTGGCCTTTTTGATAGATTCTTCAGGTCATCCTCTTTAAGATAAAAACCACCCCAGGTATTTACTATGCCTGTAGGCACGCACATCGTAGCTATCATGCCGTATTTCTGAAGCAAGGGAGTAGAATAGAGGAAACTGTCTTTACGACCTCCTTCAAAGAGCAGCAATACTGCTTTATCAGGGAGTGGAGCTTTTTTCAGGAGATAAGCAAGGGCGTCTTCTGGTGTTATTGTGCTATAACCTGCCTCTTTGAGGGCACTTAGGTGTCCTTCAAGCTGTTTCCGCGAGATGTATCCTTGTTCTCCTTTTTTATTAATGCCTGTATATGACAGTGCAAAAAAACCTTCCCATGAATGCCATGATTCCGGATTGTAATTTAAGGGTGGCTCAGGTTTCAGATAAAAGTAAACTATAAGGGTGATGAATGCAGCAACAAGTATTAGCTGCGAGATAATGAATATTCTCCTCATAGCCCCTTGCCGCGGGTTCCCCAGGTTGTCCTCCAGAATGTCAGCATTGCCCATGGTAATTGCCATACAAGAACAAACATATAAAAGAAACAGAAGGGTGCACCGTATAGCCATAAACTGGAACGTTTCGCGAATAAATAAGAAGTGCTCATGAGCATGCTCATTAAAAAGATACCAATTATATAGAAAAGCGGTGTGCTGTGATGAAAGAACGGTACATATATCATGGCCCGGAATACAATTGCAGGGCCAAGAATGGGAAGAATCACTCCGAGATAGAAGGAAAGAGACATAAGCGGCTGTTTTCGCCACATGAAAGCAGAGGCTCTTATGCTTTCACGGAACCACGAGCGTTTCCAGCGCATTTGCTGGCGAAAAAATATGCTGTATTTATCGGGAACTATTGTTTGAGTGCGGGCACGTGAGTCATAGAGGATTTTGTAGCGCTTGAGCAGGTAGTTTGTCAGACTTCTATCATCACCATACGTTGCGGGTCTTCCTAAGAATGTCTGTTTTATCCAGTCATCTACCACTTCCATTAGGATAGATCTTCTGTAAGCGGAAAGGGGGCCGGATAAACAGGTTACAGAATTAAAGATACTTTCAGCTGCTTTTAAGACCCTAAACCCGATGAAATAACGTACCGCCTGCATCTTTGTGAGTAAATTGGTCCAGGAATTCGCAACTTCACAGTGACCTGTCACAGCTGCAACTTTTGGATCAGCAAAACCATCGATAAGATGGCTGATAGCGTTAGCATCCATCATGCTGTCGGAATCTATAAAAACCACTATTTCGCTCGTTGAAAGTCGTGCGCCTGCAGCTAAGGCATGACGTTTTCCGCGATTTTCCCCGAAATCAACTACGATCAGTTCCGGATATTGTTCCCTGATTCGGTTCATGACAGCGAGCGACGCGTCATCGCTCCCATCATTTACAGCGATGACCTGCAATTTATCATGAGGATAAGCGACTTCTAAGGCATGCGTAAGTGTTTGTGCTATGGCTTGTTCTTCATTATATACAGGAATTACGATTGTCACTGTAGGTAAATATTCTTGTTTTTTGGGTGGCCGATAAAAGGCTGCAAATAAAAAACGACTTACAAGGTAGGAGCCTACTGTAATACTGTATAAAAAGACCGGTACATCAAACCAGAAAAAATAATAATTTTCTAATTTAATGAGTAAAATCAATGTAAGAGAAATGAAGAGGAAAAGGACTGCCAACCATTTTAAAGACAACCATGTTGAATGCATAAGACGTTTACTGAGACTTTCCTTGAAGCTTAAGGCTGCTTGACGTCTATTTTGGTCATATCTGATGATTTCCCCCTCCAGTTGATACTTGCCGTGTATAAACTCTTCAGGCATGGTATCGCCTGGGATTTTAAAATCAATACGAATTTTTGTTTCGGAGGCAGGGATGTCAATATTCTCTATCAAGAGACCGCCATCAGAGATATCCCGGGCAATCGCATGATAGACTTGCTTATTCTTACCATCTCCAAGATAGATCGTGACAGGAAAATCACTGATGAATCTTGCGGCTGTACGTCGGCTACTGTAATCAGGACGTGAACGGGAGCGAAGTCTCCGCTCAGGCTTTTCCTGAGGGAATTCTATTTTCTTTTCAGGCATTTTCTCTTAATATTTAATCAAAAGAATTCCTCGAAGCTCAGCTTCGGGGTTCCCAATTATTCCCTCCCCCTTGAGGGGGGAGGGTTAGGGTGGGGGTGTTTGATGAAAATGTTTTCAACACCCTCCCCTTAATCCCC